>CALGGS010000109.1 GCA_937915735.1 uncultured Treponema sp. | reverse complement strand
GAATTTCCTTGCTTTGGCTGGATGCGACTTGTTCCAGGGATTTTACTTTTCCCGCCCGATTCCTGTGGTTGATTTTGAAGAACGATATTTTGCGGAAAAGGTGTAGCTGACATGACAGACAAAAAAACAGATGCTCAAACAGAATTGACTCAGGCTGACTTGGAAAACGCGCTCAAAGAAATGTGCAATCTTCTTTCCAAAAACAATGATTCTTCATTCATCTATGAATTTTTCGGCTGTCTCTTTACGCCTGCGGAGCTGAATGACTTTGCAAAACGCTGGCTTTTAGTCCGTGAAATCGACAAGGGCACGACTCAGCGGGAAATCGCGAAGAAATTCCATATCTCTCTCTGCAAAATCACCCGCGGTTCAAGGGAATTAAAAAAAGAAGATTCAGCTTTCCGAAAATTGCTTGATTACGCAGATTCCATTTAAATTTCTCACAGAGCTTTTGAGCACACAGAGAGTATAAAGTTTTTGAAAGATTCTCATACAAAAGAAATCTCTCTGTGAACTCTCTGTCTCTGTGAGGAATTTTTATTGAAGAAAACGCTCCAATTCACTATAATTTCGTCATAATTTTTTTAGAGGTCTGTTTTTTTATGCACGCTATTGAATTGGAAAAAGCTTACAATCCTAAAGATTTTGAGGACCGCATTTACGGTCAGTGGGTGGAGAAGGGCTACTTTAAGCCTTCAAGCGATGAGTCTTCACCCGTCCACAATCAGCGAAAATCAACAAATATCAAATATACGGTCGTCATTCCGCCGCCAAATGTCACTGGCGTCCTTCACATGGGACACGGCCTCAACAACACTTTGCAGGACATCGTAGTCCGCTATCACCGCATGAAGGGCGATGACACTCTCTGGATTCCGGGAACTGACCACGCCGGTATCGCCACTCAGAATGTTGTCGAGCGCGCCCTCAAAAAAGAAGGAAAGACCCGAAACGACTTGGGCCGTGAAAAGTTCATCGAGCGCACTTGGGAAGTGACCCATGACCACCACGACACAATCGTAAAGCAGCAGAAAAAACTTGGAAACTCGGTTGACTGGGCTCGCGAGCGGTTCACTTACGACGAGGGACTTTCAAAGGCTGTCCGCGATGTTTTCGTCACTCTCTATGAGCGCGGTCTTATGTACAAGGGACAGCGATTGGTAAACTGGTGTCCCCGCTGTGGTACGGCTCTGGCTGATGATGAAGTTGACCATGTTGATACACAGGGCGCAATGTACCACCTCTACTACGAATATGCTGACGGAAGCGGCAAAATCGAAGTGGCCACAACCCGACCTGAAACTTTCTTCGGTGACACGGCCGTTGCCGTAAATCCTGATGACGAGCGATACAAGAATCTTGTGGGCAAAACCTTGAAGCTCCCCATTACAGGAAAGGAAATCCCGATTATCGCCGACAGCTATGTTGATAAAGAATTCGGAACAGGTATGGTAAAAATCACGCCGGCACATGACCCCAACGACTGGGAAGTGGGCTTGCGTCACAATCTTGAAGTCGTCAATCTTTTGAATCCTGACGGCACGCTGAACGAAAATGTTCCCGAAAAATACCGTGGCCTTACCTGCGAAAAGGCCCGCAAACTTGTCATCGAGGATTTGACTGAGGCAGGTCTTTTCAAGGGTGAGGAAAAAATGACTCACTCTGTAGGCCACTGCTACCGCTGTAAAACCGTTGTGGAGCCATATTTAAGCTATCAGTGGTTCGTCAAAATGAAGCCGCTGGCAGAAAAGGCCTTGAAAGCATGGCGTGACGGCGAAATCGTCTTCTATCCTCGAAAATGGGAAAACACCTACACTCACTGGATGGAAAATATCCGCGACTGGTGCGTAAGCCGCCAGATTTGGTGGGGACACAGAATTCCTGCCTGGTACTGCGAGTGTGGCGAAACAATCGTTTCCCGCGAGGATGTCACAAAATGTCCGAAATGCGGAAGCACGAACGTAAAGCAGGATCCTGATGTATTGGATACATGGTTTTCTTCATGGCTCTGGCCTTTCTCTACTCTCGGCTGGCCTGAAAACACCGCTGACTTGCAGAAATTCTACCCGACTACAGCCCTTGTTACGGCTTACGACATCATTTTCTTCTGGGTAAGCCGCATGATTATGGCAGGCCTTGAATTCACAGGCAAGGCTCCTTTCCACGACATTTACATCCACGGTCTCGTGCGCGACAAGCAGGGACGCAAAATGTCAAAATCCCTCGGAAACGGAATCGACCCGCTGGAAGTCATCGAGCAGTACGGCTCTGACGCCCTTAAATTCACCCTTTCATACCTTGCCGCTCAGGGGCAGGATGTTCTGGTTGACAACGATTCCTTCAAGATGGGAAGCCGCTTCTGCAACAAGGTCTGGAACGCAAGCCGCTACATTCTTGGAAATCTTGAGGGAAGGAATCTTGTTCCTGTAAAGGACAGCGACCTTAACGAGCTTGACAAGTGGATTTTCACAGCCCTCAACAATGCGGCAAAAAATGCCCGGGAAGCCCTTGACTCATACCGCTACAACGACGCCGCAAGCACAGTCTATGAATATTTCTGGAACAATTTCTGTGACTGGTATGTAGAGGCAACAAAACTCTCATTCTGGCACGGAGATGATGCCGAAAAAGACCGGGCTGTCTCAGTCCTTTTGAATGTTCTTGAAGAGTCACTGCGGCTCTTGCATCCTTTCATTCCTTTCGTTACCGAAGAGATTTACTCAAAATTGCCTCTGGCAGAAATCATCGAGAACCGAAAGAAGGCCGGTGAGCAGAAAATCATGTCTAACGAGACATATTCTGACCTTCTCGTTACCGCTCCATATCCTGAATATTCAGAAAGCAGGGCTGACCAGAAAATCATCACCCGCTTTGCTGTCCTGCAGGATTTGATTCGCTCTGTCCGAGGATTGCGTAACGAGTGCGGCGTAAACCCGGCTGACAAAATCAACCTTGCTGTCCTCATCGAAAAAGGCTCAGCCGCGGAAGTCTGCCGCGAAAAGGTTGACATGATTCAGCTTCTGGCAGGTCTTTCAAAGGTGGAATTCGTCGAGTCAAAACCTGTCAAGTCAATCGGAACCGTGGGAACTGGCTTTGAGGCCTTCATCATCCTTGACGAGAACATCAATAAAGACCAGCTTTTGCTCCACTTCCAGAAAGATTTGGAAAAGGACAAGAAAGATGCCGAGCGAACCGAAGCCAAACTGGGCGGCAAATTCGCCGAACATGCCCCTGCCGAGGTCGTTCAGGCCGAGCGCGACAAACTGGCCGAGACCAAGCGCCGAATCGAGAAACTTCAGGGGTATATTGAAACGCTGAAATAAAGACACGAATTACACTAATTAACGCGAATTATATTTTTCGGGTTACAATAAAAAATTCCTCACGGAGGACACAGAGTTCACAGAGTGTTTTTTTCTCTGTGTCCTCTTTAGCTCTGTGAGGAATTTAATTCATGGAGGAGCGTATGGCTAGTAAGTATGAGATGAAAACCGAAAAACCTGAGCAGATGGACAAGGAACACATGCAGCAATTGAAACACATTGTGCTGGCTCCTTATATGCAGCTTTCTACAGGCTTAATCGGCAAAGGTAGACATGCCGGCGGAAATATGTTCCGCCATCAGATTGACACGCTGGGAATCCTCATTGACTACGGCTATATCGACTCCGTTTTGCTCAAAGCAGCCCTTGTTCACGACACCGTTGAGGATATTCCTGACTTTGACCGAAACGAAATCATCAATGCGGACTCAGATGGACAGGCAGTGCTCGACCTTGTGCTTGAAGTCACCCGGCAGGAAGATGAAAGCAAGACTCAGTTTCTGCGGAGAATTATTAACAAGGGCAGTCAGAAGGCAAAAATACTGAAGTGTGCCGACCGAATCTCAAATATGATTTCTTTGGGCTTCGTGACCGACCCGAAATTCATCGAGCGCTATTGCGATGAGACTGAATTTTTCCTGCTTCCCATGTCCCTTGAAATAGATTATAACATGTATCAGGAGCTTATAGAGCTTATCCGTACTAGAAGACGCTATCTGGAAGCTGGAGGTTACTTCGATAATCGTCACAAGGATTCTTCATCAGATGAAAAAAAATAGGCCGATTCTGCCTCGTTTTTTCTTCTATTAAATAATTCCGATTCATGTTATACTTTCCGCAAGGAGAATTTCGGACTTATGAAAATAAAACGAATCGGTATTACGGGAGTGACATTAACTGGCAGCGTGCTTGCACTTCTTTTTCTTGTATTCGGAACTCTCTGGACAGGAAAAAGTGCCAGCGTTGATACTGAAAAAGCCGTCCGGAATGTCAGTCTCCTTTATCTTGACGAGCTTGCCACCCGCCGTGAGCAAGTCGTTTCGGGAAAACTTGCCGACTATATAAGCGATTTGGATGTGGCAATCGGGCTTCTTGAAAAATCCGACCTTTCTTCCGTGTCAAAATTACAGGCATACCAAGCCCGCATGAAGCAGCTTTACGGTCTTGAAAAATTCGCCTTTGTAGATTCAAACGGTCTTATTTATACATCCCGGGGCACGCGGAGCGACATTGACCTTTACAATTTTGACTACAAAAAACTTTCCGAGCCGGAAATCTCCCTTAAAAATTCCCACAGCAAAAACCGCACGGTAATTATCGCAAGTCCTGTAGATCACCTTCCCTTTAACGGACAGACGCTGGTGGTTTGCTTTATGGAAATCAACATAAACCGGCTTCTGGAAGGCTTTTCCCTGCAAATCGGGCAGGGGGGCAGGGTCACGACTTTCTGTAATATCTACACTCAGGAAGGTTTTCCCCTTACAAATGAGGTTCTTGGGGGCAGTGCCACAGAAAGCAACCTCTTTCCGGCTTTGAGCAATGCAATCTTTGAGGGGAATTTTTCCGCTGAAAAACTTCACGAGGATTTTGTTCAGCGAAAGGAAGGTTTCGTTTCATTTACCTACAAAGGCATCCTTGACACCATGTACTATGTTCCGATTCCGAACACGGACTGGATGCTTACCTACCTTATTCGTGAAAGCGTCATCAGCGAGCAGATTTCTTCTATATCAACGGGAATAATCAGCCGAAGTCTTTTTATGTCCCTTTTGGTGGCGGCTTTTTTAATCGCGCTTTTCGTGATGATGTTCAGGCAAATGAAAAAAACGGCCAGCATTACCCTTCAAAAAGAAATCGCCGACGCAGAAAACCGTGTCCAGCAGCAGGAACTGGAAGAGCAGCTTGCCCTGCAACAGCAGATTGCGCGGCAGGAAAAAAAGCGCAACGAGCAGGCGGGCATGATTACGGCCCTTGCCAGCGACTACCGCAGCGTTTACTATCTTGACCTTGAAACTGGAATCGCCACCTGTTACCGAAAAGGAAACGCTGTTCCCCTGCCTTTTAATGTCGGGGAGAAAATTCCTTTCTTTGAGACATTTGCGGATTATGCCGAAAAATATGTCACCGCTGACTACAAGGAAAAATTCCTTTCATTCATTACGCCGGAACATATCCGCGCAAATCTTGAAAAATCCCTGACCTTCTCAATCCGCTACTTAGTGAACCGGGACGATAAAGAAAGTTATGAGATGCTGAAAATGGCCGGTGTTAAAAATGACGGCGAAGAAGGCGACAAGAAAATTCACATCGTAGGTCTGGGCTTTACAGACATCGACGAGGAAATGCGGGATTCCCTTGCAAGAAGCGCTGCCCTTTCCGATGCCCTAAAAACCGCAGAAGAGGCAAGCAAGGCAAAGACCATCTTCCTTTCCAGTATGAGCCACGAAATCCGCACTCCTATGAACGCAATCATCGGGCTTGACAGCCTTGCCCTGCACGAAAAAGACCTTTCTCCCAAAGCCAGGGGCTATCTGGAAAGAATCGGCTCATCGGCGGAGCATCTGCTGGGCCTTATAAACGACATCCTTGACATGAGCCGCATTGAAAGCGGACGCCTTGTCATTCGTAACGAAGAATTTTCTTTTTCAAAGATGCTTGAGCAGGTGAATACCATTGCGAGCGGTCAGTGTAATGAGAAAGGCCTTGAATACAACTGCCATATTAAGGGGCATATTGATGATTACTATATCGGCGATGACATGAAAATCCGTCAGGTTCTCATTAATATTCTTGGAAATGCCGTTAAATTTACTCCCAAAGGAGGAAAAGTTGAGCTTACCGCTGAAAAAACTGCCAGTTTCGACAAAAAATCAACCTTGCGCTTTACGATTTCTGACACTGGAATCGGCATGAGCAAGGAATATCTTCCCAAACTTTTTGAGGCTTTCAGTCAGGAAAACGCAAGCTCTACGAACAAGTATGGCTCTTCCGGGCTTGGCATGGCAATCACCAAGAGTATCGTGGAGATGATGAACGGAAAGATTGAGGTTGAGAGCGAAAAAGACAAGGGCACGACCTTTACAGTCACCCTTACCCTGCAGGATTCCGAAAGAAAACCTGAAAATGACGGTGAAATCGAGATTCATCCTAACGAAATGACAGTCCTTGTGATTGATGATGATGAAGTGGCGGCCGAACACGCAAAACTTGTCCTTGAAAACGCCGGAATTGCCGTTGAAACAGCCCTTTCTGGTGCCCAGGCCGTGGAAATGGTAAAATTGCGTCATGCCCGCCGTGAAGCCTATAATCTAATTATCGTAGACTGGAAAATGCCAGAGATGGACGGCGTTGAGACTACTCGGCAAATCCGCAGGGTGACAGGGGACGAGAGTGCAATCATTATTCTTACAGCTTATAATTGGGACGACATTCTGGAAGAAGCTCTTGCTGCTGGAGTTGACAGTTTTATCGCAAAGCCGATTTTCAGCGAAGCTCTTATTGATGAGTTTAAGAATGCCCTTAAAAAGAAAAGGACAAAAAATTCTAAGTCAAAGCCCAAGGCGGATTTGAGCGGAAAACGCGTTCTCCTTGCCGAGGATATGGACGTGAACGCCCAGATTATGATGGAAGTGCTGAAAATGCGGGACATCGAAGCCGACCATGCTGAAAACGGAAAAATCGCCCTGGAAATGTTCAAAAATCATGAAGAAGGATATTACAGCGCAATCCTCATGGACATGCGTATGCCGGAAATGGACGGTCTTGAAGCCACTGCCGAAATCAGAAAACTTGACCGTTCAGACGCAAAGCAGATTCCTATTATCGCGCTTACGGCCAATGCCTTTGACGAGGATGTACAGCGGAGCTTACAGGCGGGCCTGAACGCCCATTTGACAAAGCCTGTTCAGCCGGACGTGCTTTTTGAAACTCTGGAAGAATTATTATAGGGCTTTTGGCTTCACCTTAGATGCAATGTGACCGCGCAAAATTTTAGAACTCATTTAGTTTTTGTTAGACAATTTTGGGCATCTCTAGAAATCCACTAATGTGTATTTCTAGAGAATGCCGACGAGTTTTAAGTCGTTGTAATGTCACGACTTAAAACATCGCTCTTTCAGAGTTATCTCTAAAAATTGCAATTTTTAGAGATTCCCTTTTGAATTTTACCCTTAAAATAAAGTGTAAATTCTTTTTGGAGTAATTTTATGAAAAAGGGTATTAAACTTTCGGTCAAGATGGGAATTCTTGTAGGTCTGTCCATTGTTATCTCAGCTCTTGCAGTTGAAATAATGTGTCTTCAAGAATTTAAGAGCGAATTCGGCGCGAATGTAAAGATGAATTTGGAGACAGTCCAGAGGGGAATCTTAAATAATTTAAACAACCGCAACATTATTCTAAGAAATGCGGTTGTGGCTCTTTCTGGCCGCCCGAATTTTATTGAGGCAATGGAAGAAGGGGACGCATCCATCATTGGAGACTTGGCTGAGCAAAAGCGAAAAATCGTCGGAAATGATATTATGTTCGTTACTGATGAGCGGGGACGGGTTATAGCAGGTAGCGGCGCACTTTCTATAAGGGTACAGATATTTCTGACATGGCCTGTGTAAAAGATATTGTCCGGGAAGGGATGAGTGAGGCGAAAACTTACGAATCAAAATCTGGAATTATCGGATATTCCATGCTGGCCTCCTCTGCAATCAAAGATTCAGGCGGAAATCTAAAAGGTGCTCTTGTGGCCGGTTACGATCTTTCAAAGCAAAGTTTTGTCGATCACATGCAGAACATCTATAACATAGAAATCTCCATTATTGAAGGCGATACCAGAGTTTCCAGCACAATAAAAGATTCCAACGGAAAGTCTTGGGCTGGCTCAAAGATTACGAATAATGAAGTTATACAGCATGTTGAAGTAAAAGGTGAAATTTATGAGACCGACTCTGTCCTTCTTGGGCAAAATTATTTGAACATCTATTTTCCGCTGAAAACGGTAAAAGCGACTCTCGAAGATATTTGCTCTGGCGAAGCTGATTTGACTAAGCGTATTACGGTGACAGTTCATGACGAAATCGGTGACGTGGTTCATGGCTTCAACGCATTCTCTGAAAAATTGCAGATGATTATCAGTCATATGAAAGACAGCAAGGAAATGCTTGATACGGCCGGTGCGGTTGATGAAATTTCTGCGAATATCTCAGCCCTCAATAACATGATTGAAAACCAGTCATCTGGCGTAACGGAAGCAAGTGCGGCGGTTGAGGAAATGATAGGAAACATCCGCTCTGTGAATACCTCAATGGAAAAAATGAGCAAGTCATTTGGTGATTTGCAGGAGCACTCTCACCATGGATTTGAAAAACTTGCGGTTGTAAGTGAGCGCGTTCAGGAAATCGATCAGCAGTCTAAGATGCTTCAGGAAGCAAATATGGCAATCGCAAGCATTGCGAGCGAAACAAATCTTCTTACAATGAATGCCGCGATAGAGGCTGCTCATGCCGGAGAGGCAGGAAAGGGATTTGCTGTTGTCGCAGATGAAATTAGAAAATTGTCAGAAACTTCCACTGCACAGTCAAAAACTATCGGGCAGCAGCTTAATCAGATTAAGGAGGCCATTGTCAATGTTGTTTCCGCTTCTACTGAGTCAAGTCAGGTTTTCGCTCAAGTTCAGGAAGAGTTGCATGCCACGGATCAGCTTGTAATGCAGATTCGTTCCGCGATGGAAGAGCAAAACGAAGGCTCTAGGCAGATTACGGAAGCTCTAAAATTAATGAATGACTCAACTATAGAAGTTCGTAATGCTTCGGCAGAAATGAATGAAGGAAACAAGATGATTCTTGAAGAAGTTCAGCATCTGCAGGATGTCACTATCGTGATGAAGCAGAGCATGGACGAAATGCATATAGGTGCCCAACAGATTAATGAGACTGGAACAATGCTCACTGATGTTTCCAACCGGGTAAAAAACTCAATCGACAAGATGGGAAGTCAAATTGACCAGTTTACGGTCTAAAAAGTAGTAGACGATTAAAAAACACTAAACCTGTTCGGAAACTTCAGTTTCTGAACAGGTCTACTGAATGGGGCTGACCAAAAAGTTCGTTGAGTAGCGTCATTTCCGCGCACAATAATCTATTTTTTTTTGCAAAAACCACACTTCTGGGTGGTGCATTATTTTTCTTTCTGTGCGATACTAAATATAAAGTCATCGGAAGGGATTTACATAGATACAATCCAAAAAAGGAGAAAACCAGATGAAGTTCACACGGAAAATGAAAGCCCTGCTGCTTACGCTTTCTTCTGCGGTGCTTTTTATTACAGGCTGCTCGCTTCTTGAGAACGGCGGGGCCGGCAGGATTACATTCCGCATTGACGGAGAAACGGCGGAAAAAATCGCCCTCGCGTCCCGGTCACAGGCCGCCTCAGCCTCCCGCGCGATTACCGGGGAAGAGATGGGGGGGGAGCCTTTACTTTGAGGTTGAGCTGAAGGGCGGCTACGCCGCAAAAGAAACTCTCCCCGTCACGGAAGGCGCCAGCGTGACCTTTACCGACATTCCCGCAGAGACAAAAGTGTACGCCGAGGCCACCGCTTACAAAATTGAAAATGACGGAAAGCAGATCCTCTACACGGGAAGATCCGAAGAAATCACAATCCAGGAAGGTGAGAACAGCCTTTCCCTAGTGATGAAGAAAACTGAGCCAGCCGAACCGGTTGACCCGTCCGAGCCTGAACCGGAAGAACCGTCCGAACCGACTGAGCCTGAACCAACCGAGCCAACGCCTATCCCCGATGAACCTGAGCCTGTTGAGCCAGAACCAGTTGAACCAAGCGAACCAGTTGAACCAAGCGAACCAGTTGAACCAAGCGAACCAGTTGACCCGACCGAGCCTGAACCGGAAGAACCAGCCGAGCCGACGGAATACACCATAACCTTTGAGCTGAACGGCGGTCAGTGGAAAGAAGGCTACACCGCCCCTGACTCCTGCGCAGAAGGGGAAAAACTTGCGGAGCCGGAAGAACCCGCAAAAGCCTCCAGCGAGACCGCGTCCTATTTCTTTGAAGGCTGGTACACATCAGAGGACGGAGGCGAGACCCTTTCCGAAACTCCCTACGATTTTGACTCTCCCGTAACGGCAGAGCTTACACTTTACGCAAAATGGAAAGAAGTTCCAGTTGCATCCATTTCTGTAACCATCACCGTGGAAGAATCCAGCGACATAAACGTAACAATAGATAAAGACGAAACAGACAGTGACAAGGGAATCATCATCTACACCTTTACCGCTGAAGAAGGCTACGAAAGCTACACCTGGAAGCTTGACGGAGAAGAAACCTACACAAGCGAAAACATTTTCACATTCAACACGCGTGGAGCGGCAGCAGGAACTTACGACATCTCGCTGATTGTGAAAAAAGTCATCGTGGAAGCCACGGAAGAAAGTTCAGCCCAGTACGAATACTACTCGTACGAAGCGCACATCACGGTAGAGTAAGGAGAGAAGCAGATGAAAGGACTGAAGAATACAAATACAGCAAAACAGATTATCGGGTCACGCCCGATAATGACCGCAATACTTGCCCTGCTCCTTGCCTCCTGCTCAAACGGCATCAACGGCACGGACGCAAGCGGCAGTTCAGCAGACGGAAAAACCTACATCAGCATAAGCGCAAAAACGGCCTCCTCACGGAGCATCGCCCCTAGCGCGGACGACTACAGCACTGAAAAACTCACAGACCTTGTCCTTAGCGGAAAGACCGTAGGCGAGGGCGCGGAGTCCGACACCGCCACCGACACAGAGGCTGTGACCCTTGCCCAAGCAGAAAGCCTTGCTGAACTTTCAGGAAAATCCATTCCCATAGAAGCAGGAAACTGGCTTTTTACCCTTTCCGCCACTCTCAACGGAGTGACTTTTTACGGCGAGACAAGGGCAGAAATCGAAAAAGGAAAAATCAATCCCATATCATTCACCCTCACGCCAGAGACAAGTTACGGCGGCATGAGCATCACTGTGGAATTCACCGGAGAGGCGGATGTTGTTTCTGTTTCCCTAAAGAAAGCAGGCCTTGAAGAACCTTTAGCAGGGGCAGAACTTACCCCGGTTCAAGGCTCTGACGGAAAGAAATCCGTCACATTCAGCCGCTCTGCGTCAGACGAGGCCGAAAGACTTGAGAGCGGAAGTTACTATATTCTGTTCGAGTTCTTTGGACTTGAAGGAGTTGAAAGGCTCAATACGGTAGAAAACATTGTCCGCGTAAAAGAGGGAATCACCACCACGGCGAAGTTGACCCTGGATCTGAACAAAATTTACACAATCAGCTACGAAACAAACGGCGGCGAGCTTGAAAGCGCAGATGATATTCTTACAAATAAATATTCGCGCAAAAGTGAGACAATCACCCTGCCGGAGATGAAAAAGGCGGGCTATGCCTTTGCGGGCTGGTATGAGAGCGCAGATTTTACGGGAAGCCCGGTCACGGAAATCGCGAAGGGCAGCGCAGGAAACAAGACCCTCTATGCGGCCTATGCAAATTCTGTAACGGTAAGCCCGAGCGGAAATGACCTTACCTGTAACGGATTGAGTGAATCAGCCCTTTCAATTGACTATGCTGTGAGCCTGATAAACGGCTGGAACGATTCTAGCGTGGACTACACCATCTTTATAGACGGCGAGCTCACCTATGTCCAGACCATCGCGGATTCTGTGGAAGGCGGCACGCTCACAAAAATCAAGGCGGCTTCCATCACCCTTAAAGGAAAAACCGGCAGCAGCACCGACAAGATAAACGTAGGCTGGGACGGCAACACAGACAACAACATCGGAACTGCTCTTTCAATAAAAACATCTGTTCCTGTAACCATCAAAAACCTTACGGTCACAGGCGGATGTGCAGTTTCAAGCAACGAGGGTGACAACCTGGGCGGCGGAATCCAGGTGGGCGGAGTTTATTCAGGTGGCGATACAGAAAAGCCCTTTGAAGCAAGCCTTACCCTCGCTGGCGGGGCGGTGGTCAAGCAGAACTACTCTTCTGCCTATGGCGGCGGCGTGTATGTCTCTTTCGGCTCTAATCTTACGATAGAAGAAGGTGCGGAAATTTCCGGGAACACCGGCTATGGTGGCGGTGTCTGTATCTATCCTTATGGAACAGATTCTATAGAAGGAACTTTTGAAACGACTGTGACTATGAAGGGCGGAAGCATAAGCGGAAACACAGGCTATGCCAACACCACCGCAAGCTTTGGCGGTGGAGGAGTTCTTGTGTATGACTATTCAGGCTCTGCAAGTTTTGTAATGAATGGCGGAAGCATTTCCAAGAACACCTGCGATGGCTACGGAGGAGGAGTCTGCATTTATGGCGGAAATGTAAAGTTTACCATGAATGGCGGAACCATCGGAGGAAGCTCTTCTGACAACGGAAACTCCAGCACCACCTATAACGGATATGGCGGCGGAGTCTACATCAACGGTGGCTCAACTTTTGAGATGACTGACGGAGCCATTTCTTACAACAAGTCAGAATCCACTGGCTACGGCGGAGGCGGAGCTGTCTTTATTTCCTCAGGTACTTTTGACATGAAGGGCGGAAGCCTCACAGGCAACACGACTACATATCAGGGTGGCGGAGTCTATATCGCTTCTGAGGGCATCTTTAACATGACAGGCGGCAGCATCAGCGGAAACACTGCAACAAATGATGGAAATGGCGTCTACCAGTACAATTACAATGGCAGTACTGGGACATTCAGCATGGGCGGAAGTGCCGTAGTGGCAGCCAACAACGATGTGTATATAAGTTCGGGAACTCTTTCTATTGCAAGTGCCCTTACCGGAACACCCCCCTGTTGCCACAATAACGCCGGAGGAATACACAGCAGGAACCGAACTTCTTGAAGTGGTAGAGGACTCCGGCACAACACTGGCGGCAGAATACGAAAAGTTTGCGGTAACGCCAAAGACAGCAGAAGATGGAAGCGGCGACACAACGCCATGGTACATCACGAGCGAAGGAAAACTGACACTTACCCGCTTTGTAAAAGTTAGAGGCACCACAATAAATGGTGACGAGACCTGGACACCTGCCTCCGAAGTGTTCGTGAGCGGAAGAAGCCTGACCATTCCTGATTTGTATGTAAGTGACCACGAGGTAACAAGAGGCGGGTTCAAGGAAGTGATGGGAGAAGACCCGAGCACGGCAGATGCCTATGACAAGGACGGAAACGAGCTTACGGGAGAGGCCGTGCTGAACAATCCTGTGAACTATGTGAACTGGTATGATGCAATCGCCTACTGCAACAAGCTTTCAATAAAAGAAGGCCTTACCCCTGCTTATACTGTCAGCGGAATAAGTGACTGGGAGAACCTTGCATATTCAGACATTCCGACTTCAAGCGACAGTGACTGGAACGCCGCCACCTGCGATTTTGAGGTCAACGGCTACCGCCTTCCGACGGAAGCAGAATGGGAATGGCTTGCCCGAGGCGGACAAAACTACACTTATGCAGGAAGCAACACTATAGATGAAGTGGCATGGTATACAGGCAACACAACAGGCTCCAGGGATGTAAAGACCAAGGCCGCGAACGGCTACGGACTTTACGACATGAGCGGAAACGTTTGGGAATGGTGCTGGGACTGGTATGGAAGTATTTCGTCTTCTACTGGGGCTTCTGGTGCGTCTTCGGGCGATAGCCGGGTTCAGCGGGGTGGTTCTTGGTATAACTTTGCCGGCTTCTGCGGGGTTGCTAACCGTTACTACGACTACCCGGGCGGCCGCAACGAGGGCTATGGCTTCCGCCTGGTTCGCTCCGCGCAGTAGCACCCTAGTGGACGCTGTGGAGAGCAGGGCTCAGGCAAGTCAAGTGCGGAGCACGACCGCGGTAGCGGTGACTGACTGAGAACGGCTCTTCACAGCGAATAATTGTTATAAAAACTTAAGGAGATTCAATTATGCCAATTTTAACAAAAAAAGATTGTGGTGATAGGATTGTTCTTGTTATGAGTCCATATATAATCAGTAAAAATGGAGAACTGTGTAATGCTTTTCCAATTATGATTATTGAGAAGAAAACAAAAAAAATTATTGCGGAGTTTGATTTACCCCATTCATTACCAAATAATGAGTTTCAAATCGAAGACATAGTTGGCAAGGATAAAGAAGGTATAAATGAATACTTTGCTAAAGCTCAAAAGCAAAATCAAATTCAAATTGAAAAAACTGCTGATGAGTTAGCTGATATTGCATCAAAATTCATAATAAGTTGAGTGTTAATTTCGGCATCTTTCAGCAAAAAAGGGGCTTCTGGTGCGTCATCGGGCAATAACCGAGTTCAACGAGGTGGTTCTTGGTATAACAATGCCAACAACTGCAAGGTTGCTAACCGTAACAACAACAACCCGAACAACCGCAACAAGAACTATGGCTTCCGCCTGGTTCGCTCCGCGCAGTAGCACCCTAGTATAACAAATATCAAATAGATGACAAACCAGTAATAATTGAGTAAAATTCCAAAGGGGGCGAAAATGGGACGCAGAATGGAATTAAAACTCAATAAAGAAGATGAAAAATACTTAAAAGAAATAATAAAGCGAGGCACAACAGAAGCACGGTTGTACAAGCGGGCAATGATTCTTCTGATGAAAGCAGAAGGGAAAACTTATATGGACATTGCACGAGCATTGAAAGTCTCAAGAAACACCGTAGTCCTCTGGATTGAAAAATACGAAGCGGGAACAAACATCCGGGAGATTCTAAAAGATGAGAAAGGTCGCGGCCGGAAACAAGAAATATTTGACGAAGAAATTGCCTTTATAAAAAATACAGCCTGCAGAAAGCCAACCGAATTTGGTTACGCCGCGGAAGTATGGTCGCTGGCAAAACTTACAGCGCATATCAACAAAACTGCAGGAGAAAACGGATTTCCAAGGCTTTCCACAGTATCAGTGTCTTATGTGCAGAAACTTCTGAAATCACTCTCAATAAAGCCTCACAAAATCGAGTATTATTGCGAGAAAAGGGATCCGGATTTCGAGGAGAAAATGCAGAATGTCCTTGTTTTTTACAGGGATGTGGAACTTTGCTCTACAAAAGAAGAGGGAACAGTCGTACATATGCTTTCATATGACGAAAAACCGGGAATACAGGCAATCTCAGTGACGAGCGAAGACAGACCTGCAACTGAAAAAAACGGTCACATAAAAAGAGATTATGAATATAGAAGACTCGGCACGCTTTCGCTTCTCGCAGGGATTGATTTGAAAACAGGAAGGGCTTTCCCTCTTGTGAAAGAAAAACATGCCTCTGAGGACTACATTGAATTCCTTAAGACTCTGGATGAATATTATCCAAAGGAAGATGTAATCCGCATACTTTTGGACAATCTGAAAGTTCATACATCGGAAAAGACAAAAGAATATTTAAAAACGCTGCCCGGAAGATTTGAGTTCGTATTTACACCGAAACACGGTTCATGGCTGAATATGGTGGAAGGATTTTTCAGTAAAATGTCAAAGCAGCTTTTGAGAGGAATTCGTGTAAAATCAAAAGAAGAGCTGAAAGAAAGGATTCTTAAGTACTTTGAGGAAGAAAATCTAAAACCAGTTGTTTTTCACTGGAAATATAAACTTGATGAAATCTCACAAGATTTAAAACTGAAAATACAACCAGTTATTTGAAATTTGATATACTAGGCACTATTCCATCACTCACTTGAAATGGATTCGTCATTCATTCGATACTAGTTCGTCACTCATCCGAAATGGGTATGTCACTCAGTCGAAAAATATCTTACGATCGCTTCGAAAAAATTCTATTTTTAACGTCTTCCTTGATTATTTTGAACACAGAATTAAAACATTCATGCTATAATTTCTTCATGCACTACTCCAACATCCATAAAGCAATCTTCCTCAACCGTCCTAACCGTTTCATTGCCCATGTTATGATGAACGGCAAAAAAGAAACCGTACATGTAAAAAATACAGGTCGCTGCAATGAACTACTTGTACCAAACTCTGTCGTCTATCTTGAAGAAAGTGACAATACCTCACGAAAGACAAAATACGATTTGATTGCAGTTGAAAAATCCACAAAATCGCAAAGGTCATCCCCTACAATAAATCCTGCACTACCACAAACCTGCACGCATTTTCAAACACACACACCTATGCAACAAACACTCCTCATCAACATGGACAGCCAAGCTCCAAACAAAGTAGCAGCAGAATGGATTTGTCAGAATAAAAAACGATTTCCTCATATCAAGCTTTTAAAAGCAGAACACACGAAAGG
>CALGGS010000108.1 GCA_937915735.1 uncultured Treponema sp. | reverse complement strand
ACAACATAGCCGCAACGCTCGCCGCAATCGCTGAAAAAGGCGACACGGAAGCCACGCTCATCGTCGTGAGCGCGACAAACGACCTGATGAGCAAAATCCCGGAAGCGTTGAGCGCGAACGACGGTGTTTTGGTGAATCTAGACTTGTCAAGGGCAGCAAACCTTACGAGCCTCGCAGAAAAACAATTCAGAAGCTGTGAGAGTTTGAAAAGCATAAAGCTCCCTGACGAGCTGCAAAGTATTCCCTATCAGGCATTTTCTTACTGCACAAATCTGAAAACTGTTTTCTTGCCCTCTCGTATTCCGTCCATAGGTAACAGGAGCTTTAAGAATTGCACAGCATTGGAAAGCATTGCCATACCGGAATCAGTGACCCGTATAGAAGAAAATGCATTCGATGGGTGTGAGGCTCTTAAGGAGGTTAACTATTTAGGAACTCTTGAAAAATGGTGCGAAATTGAATTTACAAGCGGTTCAAATCCGATATATTATGCAAAATCGCTCAAAATCAACGGTAAAACGCTAACGACTGCTGTGATTGAAACTTCTACAAAAATTAACGCATATGCATTCTACAAATGTCAGTCGCTTACGAGCGTTACGATTGGCGACTCTGTTACAAGTATCGGCAAGTATGCCTTTTATGGTTGTACCGCACTTGAAAGCGTGGTTCTTTCGCAGAATCTCACCGAAATCGGCTTGTATGCGTTTAGGGACTGCACGACGCTGACAGGAACAGTCGCAGTTCCCAATGGCGTAATGACACTTTCCGATGGAATTTTCTACAACTGCAAAAGTCTTACAGCCGTAACGCTCGGAGCTGCCGTCACAAGCATAGGCGAATGCGCTTTTTACGGCTGTTCAGCTCTTGAAAGCGTCAATCTGCCTAAGACACTGACGGAAATCAATAAGTACGCATTCTACAATTGTACGGCATTGGCAGGAACTATTGTTCTTCCAAGCGGAATTACGGCGATAGCGAAAAACACTTTCTATAATTGCAAGAGCATTACGGGCGTGACTATTCCAAACAGTGTTGTAAGCATTGGGGATTATGCCTTTATCTATTGCAATGGAATTACGAGCCTTGAAATTCCAGACAGCGTTACGACAATTGGTGATTCCGCCTTTACGGCGGATTCTCAAGAAACGCAATGTCTAACAAGCGTGACGATTGGAAGCGGGGTTACGAGAATCGGGCTGGGGGCATTCGCTAACCAATCAAATTTGGTCAGTGCCGTCTTTGCCGATACTGAGAGCCTATGGTATTTTTATTCAGCTCCGCAAGTTGTCCCAAACTATGATTACACAGGTGGAACAGAAATCGGTGCATTCAGCGCTGATGATACAGCGGCAAATGCAACCAAGCTGAAATTTACATATACAGCGGGTTATCTCTACAACAGCAACTATAGCGCAGAATAAGTGTATTGTTATACGGACGGAGCATAAATCGTACTCCGTCTTTGTTTTTAACTGACAAACGAGTGTGGAGCAATAAGAGTAGCTATTATTAGACCTGTTCGGAAACCTCAGTTTCTGAACAGGCAACTTTGAACAACGAGCTCTAAATCGCGCTATTTTAGCGATTTAGAACTCGCAACCTTTGTAAAAGGTGAAAGAAGTTTAAATGGCGGGTAGGCGGGGGAATAAAGAAAAAGATTGTTTTAAGCGGCGAAAGTTTTTATATTTGCGGAAAATATTTTAGGAAGAAAAGCGTTAGAGAACGGGGAGCAGGAAAAGGCGAACCGCAGGCTCTACAAGGGCTTTTTGCCGTTCTCAAAGACTGCGACGCATATCTCCGCTTTGCCTTCTTAACCGGGGTGACCAAATTCAGCAAAGTTTCGATTTTCAGCGATTTGAACCAACTGAATGACATCACGCTCAACGAGCGTTTTGACGCAGTCTGCGGAATCACGCGAGCGGTACACCGACATTCTTAATCAACAAGCTCAAGGCGATTGATTTTGACATCCACCGTTTTGAGGACACAATCAAAGTTGAGGAAGGCGACAGCGAGGGAATCCGAAAATGGTTCACCGCGCTTTTCGCCTTGCTTCCCTACACGGCAGACGCAGAAAATGACAGCATAATCGAGCAGAATTTTCAGAATGTGATTTACATTTCCTTGCTCGTCCTACCCCCTTTGTGCAGGGTCAGCAGCCCTAGCATAAAGGGCGCAAAATACCTATCATAGCATCCATGGCATCCACTTTTCTTCCTGTATCAAAGCAAGACCTTGTAGACCGGGGCATAGAGCAGCTGGACTTTGTCTTTGTCTCCGGCGACGCCTATGTAGACCACGCCTCCTTTGCGGCGGCCCTGTTGGGGCGGCTGCTTGAAGCCCACGGCTACACGGTGGGCATACTCCCCCAGCCGGACTGGAAGAAAAAAGAAAGCTTTATGGCTCTGGGCCGTCCCCGCCTTGCCTTCCTGGTAAGCGCCGGCGCCATGGACAGCATGGTCTCCAACTACACGGCCAACAACAAGCCCCGGAGCGAGGATGTATACGCCCACGGCGGCGTCGCCGGCCACCGCCCCGACCGGGCCCTTATCACCTACTGCTCCAAAATCCGGGAGGCCTACAAGGGCGTGCAGATTCTTATCGGTGGCATAGAAGCCAGCCTGCGCCGCACCACCCACTATGACTACTGGTCAAACACCGTCCGCCGCTCAATCCTCCTGGACAGCAAGGCCGACCTGCTCATGTACGGCATGGGGGAGCATTCGATTCTGGAGATTGCGGACCTGCTGGCAAAAGGCGTGCCCGCCCGGGAAATCCGCGGGGTGCGGGGCACCGTCTGGTACACAAGCCAC
>CALGGS010000107.1 GCA_937915735.1 uncultured Treponema sp. | reverse complement strand
AAACATCGCACTTTCAAAGTTACCTCTAAAAATTGCAATTTTTAGAGGTTCCCTATATTGATTTTCCTTAAAATTGCATTAAAATTTACCGATAATAGAAGACCAATACTTGTCGGAAATTGGAGGCTTACTATGAATTATACACTGCTAAAACGGGGGGGGGTATATCTCACACTACTTCTTTCACTTTCTATTTTCTCTTGTGGTGAAGACACTGGCTTAGGATCAATCGTTGATACAGAGGATCCTGTACTTGATATAACTTATCCGCCGTCAGGGGTTACGATTCGTGATGAATTCGTTTTTGGCGGAAAATGGTCAGATGATAAGTCTATAAAAGAAATAAATATCGAAGTTTTAAAAATCAATTCTGACGAGACGAAAAGCTCAGTTTACACAGCTCTTGCTGAAATCACAGCCGCAAAAGGCTCGAACAATACTTTAGGTACATGGAAAATAAATCTGGATTCTTATGATGCTGAAAAGTATGCTTCTTCAAACGGATGGCAATTTTCAGACGGAAACTATGAAATCCAGGCGGTTGCGCTGGACAGTTCTGGAAAAACATCGGGAACAGCCTCGCGGTCATTTGTTATTGACAACTCGGCGCCTGTCTTAGTTCTTACAAAACCTACGACGATTGGCTCAAATACAGCGCGCGCTTACGGACGAACGGTTCAGCTTGAAGGAACTTTTTCTGAAAACTGTTCATCTGGAATTTCAAAACTGACCGTAAGTTTTTATGACAAGGACGGCGAAAAGCTTTTTGACTCGGAATTTTCTGGAATTACGGATATGTCAAACGCAAATCCTCTGGTTATCGCTCAATATTATGATGAAGGTGAAGAGCCTTTAGAAACGAGCGATAATTACAAAAAGTGGGTCAATTACAAAAAACTTTTTGGCGAGGAAAATATCTCTGCGTATCGTACGAACAATGAAAATCTGACATCTCAGCTGTATTTTTCTGTTACGGCAACGGATGCGGCTAAAATCTACAATGATTTTGAAAATCAGACGAGCGAAGAGGGCGGAAATTCTACATCTGTGTTCTATCGTGGAACTACGGCGATGTTGAATCTTGTGAACGCAAAAAATTCCGACTTCCCTGATTTTTCTGTCGCTTCCTTAAAAAATTATCTGAACAAAACGGACTCGACTTATCTTGAAAATGAAGAAATCGAAGAAATTCTGGAGGCTTGCCGAAGTGTAAGCGTAAGCACGGAAAACTGTGAAAGTATTTCTGATTTCATTTCAAATACGAATGCCTCAAATGGAAGCGTTTATCTGACCTTCTCGGTGAATCCAAAAAACAATCCGACTTACACTGTGAACGGACTTTCTTTAAATCTTAATTCTGAAGATGACGAAAACTACACCGACGGATATTACAATTATTATTCTGACTCAACAATAAATGTCTCCATTGTGCCGGGACTTGACCTGACGAATATCGAAACTTCTTCCGTAAGTATTTTCTACAATAAGGTCGGGGATTCAGAAAAAAAACTTCTCTGGACCTGGAACGAGGCTACGGCTCTTAAATATCTGATGGAAAATTATGCTGTCTCGGAAAGTGAGGCTCGCACGCGACTTTCTTCTGATCCTTCAACCTATAGATATACGAAGACAGAAAGCGACGAGAACACTGACACCCTCAAAAAAACAACAAGCCTTTCTGCTACAAACGCCGAAATTGTCTTTGGAAAAATTTATGAATTCTCAATCGAGGGAAAGGACATTGACGGACAGTCGATTATTTCATCGGATAATGACGGCTACGGATTCTTTGCGAAATCTAACACGGCAGCTCCTGTAATTACAATCGGAAATGAAAATAAGGCGGAATATCAGAATCTTATTTCTTTGACTGCAATTAAAAACGAGGTTGTTTCTGCCGGAAAAATCAATTTTGTAGGAACGACATCGACATCGGCAGAGCTTACCGATTCCCAAATGACTTGCACCGTGACGATTTCAGATACGACATCTTCTGAAAAAACGGCTTCGGACACAAAAGTTATTACAGCCACTTTGCGTGACGAGACTCAATATCTTTATGACTGGAACTTTGCCCTGACTTTGACGGAAGAAATGTCAAATCTGATTTCAACTGGCTCCGGACTTTACACGATGATTGTTGAATTCGAGGCAAATAATGGCTCAAAAGCCTCTGTCTCAAGGACTTATTATCTTGATACGATTTCTCCGACAATCTCAAATGTCGCTATTTCTACGGGCTACACAAAAGATTCAACGATTTATATCAACAACAATGTGAAATTTACTCTGACGGGAACGACGACGGACAACTATACCTTGAATTCAACTTCATTTGTCTTTAACGGCGTTGACTCGGAAGGAAAGGCTGTTTCTGCTCCTTCAAGCGACGAAGAAAGAATTAAGTCTGAAATTTCATGGAGCGCAGAAAAAATTGATTTGAGCGCATTTGCCCCTCGTGACGGAATTGACGCAATTTTGACGGTAATTGCAACTGACAGTGCGGGAAATTCGACTTCAAAAGAATACAATATTGAATTTGACACGACGGCACCGAGCGGAAAGCATAAATATGACAAGAAAAATAAGGATATAATCTTCCGTGTAGGCGAAAGCAACAACGAGCTTAGTGAATTGACTGCTTATAACTCAGAAATTACTGAACTGGATTCTGAACTTGACAAGGATGTCGGCGGAAAATACGCTGCGGGAACCTGGGGAAACAGTCAGACGATAACGATTCGAGGCGACTGGACTGAAGACGGCTCTGGCGTCAAAATGATTTACTACAAGGTTTTTGAGGCTGAGCCGACAGAAAGCGATATTTCTAATTTTGAAAAGAACTATGCGACAGACAAGAGCGGATATTTTGCTCCTTCAATTGACGATGACGACAAAACAAAGCGAGTTTCTTATACAGATTCTGAAGGAAACAAAAAATTTGCAGAGGTTGCTTCTTCGTTCAAAACGACAATTTCGGGGCTTAACACAGGAAATAATTATCTTCTTCTTGTGGCGGTGGATAATGTGGGAAATGCCGGAATAGACACGCTAAAGGCAGTCAGCATAAACGATTCTGGCCTTGAGGAAAATACTACATGGAATAAATCTCTTTCAAGCTTCTCTTTAAATGTAGATACGGAAAGCCCTACCCTGTCTTCGACAAAAACTGGCAGCCACTACACGAACGGAGTAAATAATCTGACTATTGGCGGAAAGGTTTCTGATAACAATTCAGGCGTTTCTGAAGTAAGCGTAACTTTGAACGGAAACACAATTTCTGCCATCTTGAGCGATACTGACGCAGACGGCACGAAAGACACTTGGGAAGCGACTCTGGAAGCGAGCGGGCTTCTTTCAAAGCTTATTTCCGGAAATACTTATAATGTGAACGCTTCTGTCACTGATGTGGCAGGAAATGCAAGTTCTCTTACAATCTTTACATTGCAGATTGATAAAGAATCTCCAACCGTAAAAATGACAAGTCCGTCAGTGGGAAGCATAATAAACAACAAGATTTCTGTCTCTGGAACTGTTCCCGCGACAAATATTGGAGCAACTCCTGAAAAACTTGAGCTTTACTGGTGCGAAACAGAACCGACTGCCAGCACAAAAATTGGAGAGGGACTTAACAAAGTCGGAGAAATCAATGAGGCTTCAAGCATTTACTCATGGAGCATTAGCGATTTCGACTCTTATGAAGTCTTTGGTGAAGATACGGCGACCGTGAGCAAGCAGATTTATCTTGTTCCTGTCGTTTATGACGAGGCTGGAAACTGCAATATTTACACGGAAGTTTTAGGCGATGACGGAACAACGCTCACAAGGACTTACTCTTATGCTGCTACTGAAGGAAACGCAAAATATTTTGCTTACACTGTTGACCGAAACTCAGACCGACCAATTGTGCTTATTACAAGCATTGATAAGGCAAGCGATTGGAGCGGAAGCAAAACATTAAAGGGTACTATTTCTGATGACGACGGAATTTCTGAGTTCTATATTTCTGAAAGCACAAACTTCTCTGATTCTGACAAGGTAGATGTTACTAACGGCACCTGGTCTAAGGAATTCAGCGAGGAGGGCACGAAAAATCTGTATTTCAAGCTTGTAGATGCAGGTGGAACGACATTTACGACGGCTTCTTCTGATGTATTTAGCCGGCCTTACTATAAGTTCTCTGGAACAAAGGACAGCGAAATTGCTTCTGGCGATTACGGACTTGACAACAGCACGCCGATTACGATTCAGATTGATACGGCTTTCCCAAAAATCGGCACTCCTGGCCTTACGATTGGTCAAAATTCTGACGGACTTTACACTGTCTCTCAGATTGCAAGCGAAAATACGGCTAGCGACAAGATTTTTGGTATTTCAAGAAATGCGGGCGGAAATTCTAAATACATTAATATTTTTGTCCCTGTTTTTGATGCGAACTTAAGCAAAGTAAACCTTTCTGTTACGGACTCAAACGAAGAAAATGTGACAAAGGATTTCAAGCAGGTTTCTTCTGACGGAACTACGAGCGAAGAAAGCCTTATTTTGACAGCAACTGCTCAAACTCTTACTGTCGGAAGCGGAGATGATGCCGTCACATACACATATTACACGAGCGGAGTTCTTGATGTTTCTTCGGTTGAGACTGGAACTGTGAGCGTAACCTTTAGCGTAACAGATTTGGCTGGAAATAAGACGAGTGAAACCAAGCAATTTACGGTTGACAACACAGGCCCTGACACGATTACGATTACAAGTCCTGGTGAAACTGACGAAGTTACCGGAACCGTAAACATTGTGGGAACGGCAAGCGATATGGGAAGCGGAATTGAGTCCATTGAATGGATGGTTCCAAAGAAAGGCTTTGGCGGAACTAAGGAAGGGGAAAGCGGATATAAATCTGACGAAGAGCTTATTGCTCTTTCTGACTGGAGTGATTCAAACAACACGAAAACCGTCTCTGTATTTAATTTCCAGTTTACCGCTGGTTCTACTAACGATTTGTCTCAGTATGACAATAAGGATAATTATGCCGTTGAATTGAACGAAACTACAAAAATCTACAAGATTCCTATTTTCTTTAAAACTACTGATAAGCTGGGTAATGTCCACATTAAGCGGGATTATTATATCACTCATAACCCTGATGCAGACCGTCCTGTAACAGCTTTGAGCTATCCGACGGCTAGCGATTATGACGAAAAGACAGATGAGACAAAATTCGCGGACAATAAATACATTACTCTTTCCGGCGTAATTCGCGCAAGCGGAACGGTTGAAATTCCTTCCGGAACAACAACTGTCGGACAGGTTTTCATCCAGCTCGGAAAAGTCACATACACTGACGGAAGCGCAACTGTGGACTGGAGCAATTATTCTACTAATTTTGCCGATGAAATTGCGACTTTGGGCGGGGCAGTCACTCCTGTAAACGCAGGAACCGCCGATAATCCGAAATACACCCTAACTGTCGGAGACACGACATATTCAACTACGACCTATCTTTCTTCTGATTGGTGGGGAATTCCTGTAACAACGAAAACTTCTACATGGAATGTATCTTTGAACACAAAAGGAAATCTCGACCCTTCATCAATAGGCGATACGAACAATATCGCAATCCGTGCGTGCGCAATCAACGCCGACGGAAAAATGGGACTTTGGACTGACGCAACTATTGACCCGGTTTACATTCATGTTGATACAGGCGCTCCGAGCCAGAGTGCGGCAATGCGGCAGTACACAAATTATTCTGCGGCTTCGGACGAAAATGTAAAGGTTGAGAAAGACTACATAGCCGAAATGTATCTTCGTGGAAAATGGTATCTTATTGTAACATTAAAAGATAACGACACGATTAATGAAAACTCTATTACTGTAAAGCAAGGTTCTGCGCCATGCGATTATGATTCTACTGTTGTAGATGACGGAAAAGGGGTTAACGCGGGATATAAAATCAAGACCCTTTACATTCCGGTTGACACGACTGCGATGAATACATCTTCGGTAAGCTACACGGTTTATGTAGAAGACGAATCGGGACACTCAAGCACGATGACCTACACATTCTACATTGACAATACGGCTCCGGAACTTGATTCGCTTTTCAAAGGCTCTTCACTTGCGACGGACAACTCAAATCTTCTCGCTGATAACGCAGAAATTTCTGACTCAAACTACATCTTTACTTTAGGCGGAAAGGTGAGCGAAGCAGGCTCAGGCTTTGACAAGGTTCTGTTCTATTATGTTCGTGACGGCGAAAAATCTCCTGGCGTAAATTACACGACTCCTTCAATTCTTGATTCATTCGTAACTTCAAGCCAGAGCGATGCAAAATCCGTAATTTCTACTGACGGACTTACGACTATTTCTGTAAATGACGATGACTCTTTAAAGCTTTACGGAAAACAGCTGACTGGCGGAAGCACAGCCGCAACTTCGACTGACGGCACTTACACATTTACACATTCAGAAATCTCAGAAAATACGGCGGGAAACCAGCACATCCGTAAGGGAGGATTGATTTATATCGGCGGAGATTTTGGAAAAATCACTGGAATTTCTGGAACGACAGTCACATTTACCAGCGATGTGGCAATCCCTGAAAGCAATTCAGCACAGGCCTTCTTCCCTTATGCCCAGTCTGTTGACAACACAGGCACCGAAAGTGTCACAGAATCTACAGGAAAAGACTTTGAATTCTCAACGACGACAGAAGACGATGGAATGCCAGAGACAATCGAAGGCTCAAAAGCTGTAGGATTTACATGGACTGCGACAATGCACACGACAAATATTCCTGACGGGCCTGCAAAAGTCGTAATTCTTGCCTTTGATAAGGCGGGAAATGTAAGCAAGACTGAACGAAATGTCAAAATCGTGAACAATGCTCCTCGGCTCGCAAAGGTTTATCTCGGTACAGATTTAAACTCAAACGGCAAATGGGCTTCAAACGAATTCGAAGCGTTCGATGTCTACAATGCGGCAGGCTCAATCGGAGTTACGACTTCTGGTGTGAAAGAAAAGCAGGCAATTACGACAGGCGGATTTAAAATCAAGAACAAACTCGCTGTTGCGGCAGAAATTGTCGGCGGAAATACATCTGTCGAGATGGTTTATAAAAAAGGGGCAAGCGACACAACGGCTGTTACGACAGAAAACGGAACGAGCGGAACGAGTGCAACTTTCGGCAGCGGTGTAATCACAAACCGGCTTAATAGCGTAACCTACAACAACGCCGAAAATTCGACAGCTCTTTATGGATTTACTCTTGCAAGCGGCTCTGTTGATGACGGAACGAACGAAAACAAAACGATGGGCGCTTCCTTCACTTTCTGGGATGCAACTGACGAGACAACTCAGGGAATAGACAGCCAGAACTGTGTCCTTTATGTGAGCGATTTTTATGTTGATTTAACCGATGATGTTGTGCCAAATGCGAAAGTAAATCCCTTCTATTGGGCAGGCTCAGACAAAAATTCCCTCTATGAAAACTCAACGGCAAACGGACATATTGAGCTTGAATCAGATTTGCCAGACGACAAATTCACGGCGACAAGTGGCGAATATGACCTTGACCCCAAAGTTTCTGGCAAAATCACATTCACGGGAACGGCCTACGACAACACGGCTTTACAGAAGATTGAATTCAGTTTTACCGGCTTCGACTCTGGAAACAGGCAGACACTTGCAACTTATGATGCTGAAAATGAAAGCTGGAATGTCTCAAATTCAGCGATTTCTGACGGTTTTGAAGTCAGCATTGTCTCAGGAACAAGCGATGAAAACGGTTATTTCAGCGACAGCACTTACTTTGGTCAAGGCGGACACCAAGTTTACTGGACTGTAAGTCTTGACACTGAAAAAATCAGCCCGGTAGCGGCAGCAGATGCAAAATTTACAGTCTATGTTACAGATTTGGCAGGAAAAACCTCAGAGCAAACAAAAGATGAATATTATCAAGTTGATGTCGTGCCGTACATCACGGGCGTTACGACCACGCTTTCAAAACTCAAGACTAACAACCCTAGCGTCTACAACCGAACAGCCCGCGGACACTACCCTGTGGCGGCTGACGAGACAATCACGTTCGAAGGCTTCAACCTGAACGGCAATACGACTCTCGCTGTCTCCAATCTTGCTTCCGGCAAATACGACCTTATCGTGGAAGGAATCACCGCACTCAACAACCTGAACGACAACGACGCGAAGGGCGAGTACGATAAGACCGTAGATTTGAAAGAAACCCCGACCGGAGACAAGAGTGTCTATGACAACTACTACAACCGCCAGCCAAATGGCGACAACAACAATTTGCTCACCGATGATGTGGTGCTGGATGTATGGCAGATTACCCCACAGGCAGTAAAACCAAAAGATGGTTATGCTACACAGCCTGTAATGGCTATAAACCCAAGCAGTCATGATATTGGTTTTGCCTTTGTAAACAGTACCTTGTATTACAGTATGCCTAATGGTAAAGATAACTCTTACAAAACTTGGATTGGAGGCTATGACTTCTGGACTAGTGTAGGTCTTGCCTATGACTCCTTTGGTTATTCTTATGGAACTGCCGCGGGTGGTGATATTGCAGATAACAGAGCCGATACCTTCAGAATCATGACAAGTCGCTGGGGAACCGCAGATACAGGCGTAAACGGTTATAACAATGGAAAAAATAATTACCGTCTCGAATATATTGCTCAGGCCGATTATTTTGGTAATGATAATGTAGTTCGCACTTTTAATAAGGAAAGGATCCGATCTCCTTCTATCGCAACTGTGGCAAAATCTGCCAACGCAGCCGATGGAACGAAGGTTTATCTTGCATATTATGACGAGATAAATGATGAAATAAGGTTTAAGCACGGAGAGTTTGTAGATAATGATAATAGGATAAAGAACTGGTATAAGTATACTCACGATGAAGAAACTGCAGACGCAGGTGCCAATGCCTTCTTTGGAGACTTCTATGGTTGTGTTGAAGGAAGTGACAGGGATCCGTCAAGTACTTATAAGGCTAAAGACGAAAATAATGTTGAGCAAACTTATAAGTATATAGAGGCTGAAGATAAATATGTTTCTGAGTGGCTTGGAAAACAGACTGTGGAACAAAGAGGCGGTTGGTATACACTGGCTCACAATTCATTAATTGCGGGACAGTCAAAGAATAAAGAGTATCGTCCTTATGATTGGGATACTAATAATAAACTTACGGCTGGAACACGTGCATCTGTAACAACAGCCGTCACTACTATAGGCGATGCTCCAGTCTACGCAGGAAAATACGTAAGCATCGCCGCAATAGCAGAAGGTGGAGATAGCGATGATGCCATAGTCGCTGTCTGGTGGGATGCGGAAAATTCCCAGCTTTTGTATTCGTACAACCTTACTCCAAATTCTATTCAGGTTGGTCAGTATGCTCAGAAATACACAAAATGGAGTACTCCTGTCGCAATCTTTGGAGCTGGTAACGGCATCGGTGAATACTGTAAAGTCGTTGTTGACAAAAATGAGGGTGTTCATGTCGCTGCCTACGATGGATTGAGCGGAGATTTGTGGTATGCCTATGTTTCTGACTTCAAGAATCCAAGCGGAGCAAAAACATGTATTGTAGACTCTTACGGAATCATCGGAACTGAACTGAACATCGATGTTGCGCTGGATGCAAGCGGAAATCCTGTGCCCTACATCAGCTACTATGCGGGAAGCTGTGCCCGTCCGAAAATTGCATATTGGGCAGGAACAGAATCGATTGCGACTTCATCGCTTCGCGAAAGCGCAGACGACGAAGTGTTCACGGGAGCATGGGAAGTCAGCATTGTTCCGACATCAAGCAAGGTTTCTGTTGACCATATCAATGTAGGTGTCTGGAAAGACAGCGATGGAAAACTAAACTGGTCTACAAAAGACGGCAATGCGCCAGACTCTTCTAATTCTAATGTAGGAACAACAGCCCCAGGAACTAATGATGGTAAGGTGTATGGCAACGGCTCTAAGAACCCTGTTCTGGGCTATGCAATTACGCAAGGTTCAAAGGGTTACATCGAAACTGCCCAGATGAAGTAGTACTTGAAAATACCTGTCATTGCCACTCCCGACAATGACAGTGTTCCTTCGCTCTTTTTGTTGTTTTCGAGCAGGTTATATGCTATATTTAATCGTGTAGGGGGCAGAAAATGATGTATCCGTATATTACATTGGCTGACGAAACGATGATTGTTCACTCTGAATTACGCCATAAGGATGGAAGTGACTATGTAGAAGTTCATTTTGAGCGCCCTCTTGAAAGTGGCGGATTTAAATCTGCGCGAGCAATTTTGCCCTCGTATGAATGGTTAAGCAATGATGGGTTTTCCGAAGGAGAAATAGCTTTCTTCACAAAGCTTTTGGAGCATAACGCACACACAATTCTAAAGTATTCAAAGTGCGGAGGTCTACAAATTGCCTAATGTTCTCCGTATTGGAAGTTATTATGTGTATTTTTGGACAGACGAAGGTACCGAGCCAATTCATGTGCATATAAGCACAGGTAAGCCAACGCCAAATGCAACAAAATTGTGGTTAACAAAAGCTGGACATTGTGTCGTCTCACACAATAATAGTCAAATTCCAGAACATAAACTTAATAAGATTATTGAAGTTATTGAAGACCAATTCTTTTATATTTGTCTAAAGTGGCAGGAAACTTTTGGAAATGATTCTTTGAATTTTTATTGCTAAAAACGCTGTTGCGTTCTTGCCATACCTTCATACCATGAGAAGTCTATGTTTCTTGTTTTCTTACTTCTTTGCAAACTCTCTAAATTCGTCTAAATTTTCGCATTTGAGCTCTTCGGCGATTTTGAATTCTTCTTCGGATTTTTCTGATTCGCCAGAATGGGCATAGGCTACTGCCAGATTTGCGTGGATAAGGGCGATTTTTGGCTCAAATTCTGCGGCTTTTTTTAGATTTTCCCTTGCCTTTTCATAATCATTTTGACCAAGATAAAGGGCACCGAGGCTTGCATAGGCCTCGCCCTTTTTTGGATTCTGCTCAATCGCTTTTTGATAGGTTTTTATGGCTTTGTCATCTTGCTTTAAAATATGATAGTTCATTCCGAGGGAAACTAAATTCCGATACTGAGGATTTATTTCACAGAGCTTTTCCTGATAAATGACGGCGTTTTCATAATCCTCCTGCTGTAAATAAAGGCTGGTGATGAAATTATAGAGTAAATCCTTTGAGTAATTTGACTCTTCTTCCAGTGCAGATTTAAAAAGCGTCAGGGCTTCTTCGTAATTCTGATTCTGATATTCCTTCATCGCGCGGCTGACAGTGTAATCGCCTGGCTTTGAGCAGGAAAAAAAACAAACTGAAACAAACAATACAAAAATAGGGAAAATTTTTCGCATAAAGAGAGAATATCAGAGATTAGGAAAAAACTAAAGGTATTCAAGATTTCGGAGAATTTTACCGATAATATGAACGGAGATTTTATATGACTTCGTTTAAGGTAGCAGAATTAACGGACGGAAGGCGTTTTCCGGGCAATGTCGTTCTCGACAAGCATTTTGTTCTTCTCGACAGTAATATTTCTTTCTCAAATACGCTCAAAAAGCATCTCGTGGAGTGGAATTTTAAAGAAATTTTCTGTGATGTTGATCCAGAAAGACTGAAGCCAAAGGCCGCTCCTGTTGTGCAGAAATTTGAAACTGTTGATATTGATTTGGACGAGCTTAACAATCAGTATTCAGAAAAAGAAAAGACTGCGAACCAAATCCTTAAAGAAGCAATCGAAAAAATAAATCTCAACATCAAAAATTTCCCTGACAAAAACCGGATGGAAAATGTGACCAGCGGTTACAATGAATTCTTGAATTACATACAGGAAGTTTTCACCCGATATGTCACCCATAAAGAATTGCAGATTGGCTCAATTTCAGAAGCCGCGACACTTCTTATTGATTTCATAAAAGATAATAAAAAGTATTTGCTTAAAATTCAGCCGTCCGCAGAGCACAAACTCGATAAAAATTTCTTGACGAGCCACTGTCTTCGCGTTGCAATTTATTCGCTTGTAATTGCGATTCAGATAAAGATGCCTCACGAAAAAATGGTAGAGCTTGGCGTTGCGGCAATGATTCACGAAATAGGCCAGATTAAGCTTCCGCCACAGCTTTACCTTACGGACAAACCTCTTTCTGCCCAGGCACGCAATTTGCTGGCAACACATACGGTTCTCGGTTACAAGATTCTTGAAGAAGCTGGCTTTCCCCTTCCGATAAAGGTTGGCGTTTTTGAGCATCACGAGCGTGAAAACGGACAGGGATATCCCAGGCATCTTATTGGTGCAAAAATCACGGCATACGGGAAGATTCTGGCGGTCGCCTGCAGTTATGAGGCAATTACTTCTCCAAGAACCTACAAGGAAGCCCGTTCTCTTTATGAAGCGACAATCGAAATGCTTACGAATAAAAACAAAATGTATGATGATATTGTCCTTCGCGCTCTTGTTCAGGCAGTTTCTCTTTTCCCAATCGGAACTTATGTCTATCTTGCCAACGGAAAAATCGGTCAGGTTTCAGAGAGCAATCCCGCAGATCCCAGGCTTCCGATTGTCGAGCTAGTAAATGAAAAAAATGAGCTGGGAAATCCAAAAACAGTCATGACCGACAACGAAAAAAACAAAATCGTCCGGGTCTTAAACAAGGAAGAGCTGAAAGGTGTCATGGCCTACATCAAGTAGCCCTAATTTCGCTTCTGTGCTATATTTTAGGTATGGAAAAAAATGCTGAGAATATCGCGCTAGTTGCAAAAATGATTGATCACACGAATTTGAGTCCGTGTGCCACAAAAAAAGACATCGAAAAGCTTTGTGATGAAGCAAAAAAATACGGATTTGCTTCGGTTTGCGTAAATCCTTTTTATGTTCCTCTGGCTGCATCCCTTCTTGAAAATTCAGATGTAAAAGTTTGCACTGTTGTTGGCTTTCCTTTGGGTGCCGTTTCAATCGACGACAAAGCGAGTGAGGCCGGTCTTCTTGTTGACGAAGGTGCGCGCGAAATCGATATGGTCATAAATCTTGCTCTCGTAAAAGACGGCGAGTGGGAAGATGTTTTTGAAGATATTTATGCTGTCCGCTGTGCAATCAACGATGTAGTTGTACCCGGAGACCCAAAAATCACGCTGAAAGTAATCCTTGAAACCTGTTATCTTACTGACGACGAAATCGTAAAATGCTGTGATTGTGCCGAAAAAGCAGGCGCGGATTTCGTAAAGACTTCCACAGGCTTTGCAATTTTAAAAGACAAGGAAGGAAAGCTTTTGCCAAACGGAGCGACAGTCCACGCCGTAGAATTAATGCGAAAAAGCGTAGGCTCAAGGCTCGGCGTAAAAGCAAGCGGTGGCGTTCACAACTGGGAAGAAGCCTGCGCAATGATTAAAGCCGGAGCCAGCAGAATCGGCGCAAGTGCCGGAGTCCAGATAATTTGCTAAAAAAACACGGACATTAAAAGGGAATCATGGAAATGAGCGTTCCCAGCGTTCTGACGGCGTATGAAATCAAAACGGAGAAAACCAAAGTCGTTATGATTGACACAATCAATGCCTTTACGAAGGAAATCGACTGGTTTTTAAAGAAGATGCCCGCAATTCTGAAAATAAGCGGGGAAATCGTGCGGTCCACGGCAGTCCAGATTGTGTAAGAAGAATTTCCGTCTCCGACAATAAGATATGCGATTAATCTGACGACGAAAATGAGCACTAAAAACGACAGAATTGAAGTAAGAATGTTTCCTGCGAGCATAACGAGCATTGCGAGAATATTGCTGAGCCTAAAGCCGCTTCCCGTTGCAAGACTTTGCAAAAATGCCTGAAGAGCCATTAAGACACAAAGGGCGATTGCGGGCGTAAAATCGAATGAAGAAAAGCGAAGAAATCTGAAACGGCGGAAAAGGTTTAAGTACGGGTCGCACATCTGGCTTAAAACTTGGCCGAATTTTGAATATTCGGCTCCAGGAAACCAAGTGAGCATAACACGCACGAAGCAAAGAATTGTATAAATCGAAACTACTGACGCTAAAATCGAAAAAATATTCATATTGTAAATATAATGAATATAGCCTGTCGGGTCAAAGCCCGGTAGTTACAGAACAGGAACCAACTGGTCGTCAGGGTTTTCAAGAATAATATTCAGGTTGCCGTTCCTTGTGCGAAGCTCATCGATAAAGGCTTTTGTGTCGCAGTCGTTTTTCGGCTGAACCCAATATGAAATCGTGAACAATGTTCCCATGTTGCTGGTTTTGACATTTTTGACTCCCCATTTTACGAGATATTTCTGAAAAAGGTCGTCAAAGACATCCTTGTAGTTCATATCCTCTGGAATCGTGATTTTAAGAATCTGTTTGTTCTCGACTTTCCAGTTTTTTGAGATGAAAACGAAAAGAACGCTCACCACGATTACCATTACAAAGCCGACAAAATAGCTTCCGAGTCCGATTACAAGACCGGCAGCCGCCGCAAAGAATGTGTAGAGAATGTCCTTTGAGTCGCCCGGAATGCTTCGGAAACGAACGAGAGCAAAAACGCCGGCAAGGGAAAGGGTCTTTTTTAAGTCCGTCGCAATGAAAGGAATGATAATCGTCATAATCACTGGCAGAAGAAGAACTGTAATCACGAAGTTTTTGGAATATTTTTTGCCCTTGTTCGCAAGCACATAGCCGCCAGCGATTCCACAGCCCGCAATGAGACCCATAAGCATACTGAAGAGAATGCCCTTAACCTCGTCGTTAATCATAAATCCGCTTAAAATGTCCATAGTTTTGTCTCCTTATAATGTGTGCATCTTATATTCTGTGCCGTATTTCGAGAAGGAAGTCTGGAAAAGACGGCGCTCTGACAGAAAGTGTGTGAACCACAGGGGAAAGGCCTTGAACGCTTTTGCTTCCATTAGCCATTGCCCCGGCTTTAAGAGCTGCTCACCATAAGCGGGGGAGTCGAGCCTTAAATCTGTTCGCCTTGTCTGGATATTCGTGTCAATTGTAAGACGGAAATCCGAGTTGTTTTTTTCGAAGAAAGCCCAGCGGTCGTAGGAAATGAAAACTTTAGGCTTTAGGCGGTAGAAATGCATTATGTAGTCGATTTCGCGCATGACCTGCATATTCATTTTGAGAGGCTTTCCGTTTTCCTGAATTGGCTTTTCGGGAATTTCGCCGGTTTCAAAATATTTGTAAGCATCCTGCAAAATGAAATTCGTCCGCCGCTTGTTTACCACGCCGTTGTATTTTTTTTTGCTTTCGAGAAAAACTTTGCCGGTAATGGCGACTTGTCCGTAGCTTCTCAATCTGATTTTCTCTTTGAACTTTGGCTTTTCGAGAGATTTTCGGATTAGCTCGTCGCTTTCGGTGTCTAAGTAGAGATTTGCGATTGAATAGGTTTTTCCGTCCTTGTTAAAAGAGTCGCTGTCCATATATTGAGCGATAATTGAAAGCAGGGCCGCCTTGTCGTCATCGTTCATTAAGTATTTGATTTCACGCCTATTAAAGACTTCTATTGCCAAAATACACTCCTTTAAATGCGATTACTCCGATAAGTTTTCTGTGCTTTTATAATAACGCTAAAAGTAAAAAGTTAAAGAAGAATGGCCTAAGACATTTCTTAACTTCTCTGTTAGAAAAAATTATGGCTATCTATAAAATATGCTTAATTTTTTCTTTAAATCTCTAATAACTCTGGTATTTTGTGTTTTAAATGGCGATATTTTATAAATATTAAATGATAAATTGTATAAAATCTGCCCTAATGTCTGAAAATAGCAAAATTTTATTGAATTTGTAGAAATAATTTGTATTTTAATAATAATATTTTGTATATGTAAAATTTTCACTAGGGTCTAAATTTAGTATAGAAAAATGTCGTCCGTCGGACGACTCATTAAAAAATGGAGGATTTTTTATGAAAATTCAAAAATGGTTAAAAGTGGGAGCGAAAAGCCTTGCTATTCTCGCTTCGGCTTTCCTTGCGTTCGGGGCGATGGGGTGCTCGAATGATGGGGGAAGCAATGACAAAAAAGATGAAACAGTAAAGAATGACCCTAGCGGAATTGATGTTCCCGCTTTGGACGTGAAGGAGACCTATTCACTTTCTGCAGGTACTTTGACAGAGGCATACGAAGACGCCTCTTTGTACATAAAATTTGATACAACTCCGACAGTAAATCGTTCGGTTTCTGTTGCTAGAGATGTAACTATTCAAACTACGACTGTAGCTACTATTTCTGGTGTTACCCCAACAGAGGAAAATAACAAGTCCGTAAGGATTTATACTTCTGATGGAACTCTGGTTGATACAATCTATGCTTCTAATGAAACAATAGAAGTTGCTTCTAAAAGTACTTCATATACAACAGTGGCTGTTATGGAGCAGCTTATTTCTGTCAATGGAAATGTTGTCGTAATTAAGCCTCATACGGCTCTTGATGCTTCAACTACTTACTATGTAAATATTGATAAAGGTATTTTAAGTGGTAAAGTGGAGGGCTCTCCTTTTGCTGGAATTTCTGATTCTACAACATTTAAATTTACGACTCGTTCTGCTCCATCAATTTCTGGAACAACAATCACTGTTGGTAGCGACAAAAATTTCTCGACAATTCAGGGAGCTTTGACATATCTGCAGACTGCATCTAGCGGTGACTACACTCTTAACATTGATGCCGGTTACTACAATGAACGCCTCACTTTTTCTAATGCAGATGTAAACCTTACAATGGTTGGTGCAGACGAAACCGATGGTGAACTTGGTGCAAATACTGTAGTTTACTGGGCAAACCTTAACTTGTGGTCTCCATCAACTCGTCAGAGAGCTTCATTCCTTTGGGAAGGAGGAAATCTTACTGTTAAGCATCTCACTTTTGCAAATACGATTGACCGTGCGGATGTTGGAACAAGTGGAACTCAGGCAGAAACCTTGTATTATGATGCAACCGGTTATCTCGTAGCTTACGACAGCTCTTTCAAATCACACCAGGACACACTCCTTATCGGAAATAATGGCGGTAGAGGATGGTTCTATAAATGTTACATCGAAGGTGATACTGACTTTATTTGGGGTTATCCTGATACAGTTCTTTTTGAAGAATGTGAAATTCGTTGTTTGTATGACAGTGCTGCAAAAACACATACATCTTACATTTTTGCAAGCCGTACGCCAAAGGCAAATGACCCTAACAAAGGTCTTGTACTCTTTAATTGTAATGTAACTGTCGACAATGGTGTTACAGCTTACTATGGCCGTAACTCTGGAAGTGACACGACTGCGACAGTTGTGTTCAATAAATTCAATACAATCGATTCAAAGCTTTGGTACGAAGGTGCTACTCAATATGATGAAGATATTGAAGAAGTCTGTTCTATTGGTTACAAAGACTATGGAAATACTTACACTGACGGAACCGAAATTCCAACAAGCGGTCGTGTAGACGGTGCATACGGTCTTAACGAATATGTAGCAAAACGCGAGTTTGGTGGACGAAATGCAATTTTGAACCGTAAATGGGATGCAACCAACCGCATTTACTGTGCAGCTGCTAAGCAATGGGATTTGAGTGACTATGAAACAGAATTTGAAGCTACAGAAGATGCTTCTAAATCAATGATTTTTGTAGAGCCAACTTATGTTCCATACCTGGAAGGGGAGGCTTCACAGACTTTTACTTTCACGAACTATGCTGGAAAAACTGTCAGCGATGTAACGCTTTCTGTAAACAGTGAGACTCTCGCAAGTGTAGACAGTGCTACTGTTACGGCAAACGAAAATCAGACTGGTGAAGTAATTGTAACGGCAACACACGGAACAATGAGCGGTGTTGCGAGAATCGAAGTTATTCCTGCAGTTATTGAAGCTGAAGGTCTTGTTTTTGACAAAACAGAAGCTTTCGAAATTGATAAAGATGACAACATAACCTTAACTGCAACATTTACTCCTTCTGACACAACAGACCAGTCAATTACATGGACATCTAGTGATACTAATGTTCTTCGCGTAACAGGAAGCGGTGCTCTTGGAAACGGACTTAGCGCAACTGTAACAGGCTTTGGTGTGGGAACGGCTACAATTACAGCAACATCGACAAAAACTCCATCTGTTTCTACTTCTATCGAAATTACTGTAAACGAAGTTTATTACGCTTCTTATCTTTCTACAGACCTTTCTTATACAAAGGCAGCAAGCATTGCTCACCGTGATGCAACAATCGTAGCAAACCCGGTTTCTTACGGATTCTACGGTGGCGTTTCTGTTGAAGAGGCTAGCTCAGAAATTGCTGTTGGAAACGGTGGATGGCCATTTGCTTCTTCAGATGCAGTAGATAACTCTTCTGAGCCAGGCTCTGCTTTTGCTTGGGGCGACTTTGTAATTAGGGCTGCTGGTGATATTACTCTCGATGCAGTTACTGCTACTGCTTATTGTTCTGCGACAAGCAACGAGCGCGGAATTGTTTATGTAAAAATTGGCGATGCAGACTTTAAACAAGTAGCAGAAGTTGTTGCAGACAGCAAATCTATGGTTTTCTCGAAAGCAGACATTGGTTCAATCCCAGTTTCAAGTGGTTCAACTGCAACAATTCGTATTGCAATTGCTTCTACCGAAGGAAAATCAGTTAGCAAATCTATTCAAGGCGTACTTGGTAATGTTAAGATTTACTACACAATTGAAGGAACTCCTGTAGCATTCCCAGGTGCAGACGGTGACTATAACATCATTGATTACGCTACTGCTGCTGAAAAAACATCTCAGGGAACAGCAATCGCTGACGGTTCATCTGCTGACGGTATGGTTTCTTGGCACAATGTAACATACCACTCAGATGGATATGGTCTCCAGATTCTTGGTACAACAGGTGCAACAATTACAATTAAGGTAGGCGGACCGTCTGTAATCAGCATGGTAAGTTCAACTTACAGTGGCGGTACAATAACTGTTACGAACAGTTCTGGCGATGTAATTGCCAGCGGCTCAACTAAGGTTGCAACAGACAAGACTCCGTTCTCATTCCTCTACACAGAAAGCGGCGAAGACACATTGACAGTTGCATTCAGCGGCTCTACATCTTACATCGGAAAGATTAATGTTAAGGAACTCACCACAGAAAAAGCAGAAGTTACAAGCGTAAAAATCAACGGTGCAGAAACTGTTTCTACAGCTGCCCCGGTTAAGTTTACTGCAGTCGTAGAAGCTACATACATGGCAAGCCCGGAAGTTACCTGGTCTTCAGGTGACGAAACAACAGCCACAGTAGCCGAAGACGGAACTGTAACAGGCGTAAAAGCAGGTGAAGTTACAATCACAGCGACAAGCAAGTTTGACACAACAAAGAGCGACACTGTAACTGTTACAATTACAGAAGAAGAGCTTAAACCTGTTGTTGGAACAACATATAGCTATAACTTTGCTAATACAGCAGCAGAGGATTATGTTTCTTTGACCGCTGGTGAAGAAGGTACATCTCCAGATACATTTGTATCTTGGAACGATAAATGGAAGGTGCATGGTACAACTTATGGTATTGTAAACACAAGCAAGGTTGGCGCAACAATTTCTATAAAAGTTGCCGGTGACGTTGTAGTTGGATTTACAGGTTACAATGCAGCTTCTGGTGTAATGAATGTTACGGATGAAGAAGGTAATACTGTAGTTGCAAATATGCCAATGAAAACTGGCAGTGATTCTACAACAAAAGAATTTATTTACAAGGGTGAAGCAACAACTCTTACTCTTACAAGTGTAAGCGGAGACTGTTATATTGCAACTCTTACTGTAAAACCATGGACTGATGAAGTGGATGGTGTTGACTCTATTTCTGTTCAAGATGCGTCTGTAAAGATAGGTAAGACAACAGAACTTACTTATACAGTTGCAAAAAAATATCTTTCAAGCGATGATAGTGTTACTTGGGAATCAAAGGATAGTTCGATTGCTACTGTTGAAAATGGCGTTGTAACGGGTGTTGCTGCTGGTACCGTTGAGATTGTAGCGACAAGTATTCAAACATCTACAGTTAGTGGCTCTTGTACTGTAACTGTCGTTGATGATTCTACTTTGATTACAACAAATACTTATGACTTTAAGGGAACAGACCGTTCAGGTGTAACATCTTTTGCTTCTTCGGAAGATTCGGAAGCATTAGCGACAATAAGCACGATGGGGTACAACAGCGGTTATGGTGCTCAAACAAAGACCACAACTGACTATGTACAGATTCCTGTAAATGGCGATGCAATTGTGTATCTCTACCAGTCTTATACAAAGAATGCCGCACCAACTGTGAATATGTATACTGTGACGGGTGGAACAGTTTCAGAAACGGCGGTTGCAAGTGCTGAGGCAACAAGTGGGCTTGACTTGAAATCAGATGATGATTTAGAAGCAAACAAAATGGCATTTGTATACACTGGAAGTGCAACAAATCTTCGACTTGTATTTGGTGCATCAAACTTCTATTTCTCTAAAATCGTCGTAAAATATCTTGCAACAAATACTTATGACTTTAAGGGAACAGACCGTTCAGGTGTAACATCTTTTGCTTCTTCGGAAGATTCGGAAGCATTAGCGACAATAAGCACGATGGGGTACAACAGCGGTTATGGTGCTCAAACAAAGACCACAACTGACTATGTACAGATTCCTGTAAATGGCGATGCAATTGTGTATCTCTACCAGTCTTATACAAAGAATGCCGCACCAACTGTGAATATGTATACTGTGACGGGTGGAACAGTTTCAGAAACGGCGGTTGCAAGTGCTGAGGCAACAAGTGGGCTTGACTTGAAATCAGATGATGATTTAGAAGCAAATAAAATGATTTTTAAGTACAGTGGAGAATCTGGTAATCTTCGGCTTGTATTTGGTGCATCAAACTTCTATTTCTCTAAAATCGTCGTAAAAACTGTCTACTAACCCCAAATTTATCTGCGTATCATTAGGCTAACCTTTTTGTTACGCAGACTCCCAGCCGTGCGGGAACCGTGTACGGCACATCCCCCCCCCGTCATCTCAGGCAGACTGCCTGTGGTGCGGGGATTTTTGTTTATTGACTTTTTGAGGATTTGTGATATATTTAAAAATATAGAGGGAATTCACAGCACTGTGGCTTGCCTCTCTAAGCTTTTGTGAAAAGCCTATCCGAAGTTCGCTACACTTTTATGGGTAGGCTTTCTTTTTGCCCTTACAAGAATAACTTGAAGAGAGCGAGCGCATCTATAAGCAGTTCGATAATCGCAATGCAAAGCATAGCTTTTTCGTACTTTGTCATATCAGCGCAGTCCTCCCATTGTTAAGAATGAGAGGCTAGCCACCCTGTGCCATGGATTCCCAATAAAATTATTTTAACTTGAAAAATTATTACTTGTCAATAACAACTTTATATCCGTCTAGTAGCGTGTGACCATGGGCTAAAGTAAATGCGGTGGCAGATAAAGCCGGAACCTTTCCCCGCATTTGCAGGCAGACTGCCTGTGCTGCGGGGTGTGTTTTTATGCTAATGGCTGAAAATAACCTGCTGACAAACGGTAATCTGTTTGCTTAATATGGCTTTTATTTTTCAATATCCTCGACGATATATCCGTCTTCGGCTGACCAGGAAATGTAAACCGTGTCTTTCCACTGAATTTCGGGGCCGTCGTCAAGATAATTCTGGTGCTGCTTGAAAACCTTTACAATTGTTCCGGTTTTTTCTAGCTTTACATAGAATTTTGACTGGAATCCTGTGTAGACTGGCTCTTCCACAAGGCCTTTAAAAACATTGATGTCCTTTCGTCCGTTTACATTCGGCTCTTCAAGAGTGATTCTGATTTTTTCGGGGCGGACGGTGAAAGCGACCTTTTGGCCTTCGTCCGTATGCTCATAATCCGTTACGAGAATATTTTTGTCTTCTTCTTTTGTGGCCTGAGTGTCGCCCTTAAGCTGTGCCTGCATACCAAGCGACGGAACATTAAGAGTTACCATGTGTTCAATGTCGGCCTTACCTTCGACCTTGTAGCTTTCGCACTTTACGACGGTTGCCTCAAAAAGATTTGTCTCGCCAATAAACTGTGCGACAAACTGAGTCGCAGGGCTTTCATAGATTTCGTAAGGAGTTCCGACCTGAAGGACATGACCGTGATTCATAACGGCAATCCTGTCGGAGACGGCAAGGGCTTCGCTTTGGTCGTGAGTGACAAAAATAAAGGTGACTCCGATTTTGTCGTGAAGGCGGTCAAGCTCAACCAGAAGATTCGAGCGAAGTTTTGCGTCCAGGGCAGAAAGAGGCTCGTCCAAAAGAAGAACCTTCGGCTCGTTAATCAAAGCCCGTGCAATTGCGACTCGCTGCCTCTGACCGCCAGAAAGCTGATTTGGTTTTTTAAAAATATGCTCGTCAAGTTCAACTAAGTGAACATATTGCCGGACCTTTTCGTCTATCGTTTTTTTGTCAACCTTCTGAAGTCTTAAAGAAAAAGCGACATTCTCATAAACGCTCAAGTGTGGAAAAAGTGCGTAATTTTGAAAAACGGTGTTTGAGTGCCTTTTGTTTGGCGGCAATTCGGTGACATCCGTTTCGTCAAAAAGAATGTTTCCTTCGTCTGGAAATTCAAAGCCTGCTAAAATTCGCAGAAGTGTAGTTTTTCCGCAGCCAGAAGGCCCTAAAAGAGTGAAAAATTCGCCTGGCTTAATTGTAAAATCAATGTTGTCGAGAGCGACAAAATCCCCGAACTGCTTGTGAACACCCTGAATTGAAACCTGACTGCCTTTCATATAAAAATCCTATTGCAATTTTTTTTGATAACGGCTGACAACTTTTGGGTCGAGCTTATCTTCAAGATGAAATTTTCTGATAGCCCAGCCGACTGCGTGAACCGAAATAGACATTGCGGCGATTAAACCGATTAAAAGAAGAATTGGAAGAGCAATTTGACCGAAAACCGACTCTCCGGCATTTGGATTTTCTGCAAAGAAGAATAAAAGTGAAATTAAAAGAATTCCTTCAACGAAAAGACCGATGATGATATTGAAGAGGATTACGCAAAGATTAAAAATAAAAGTGCGTTCTTTTTTGGTCATTAGTCTTCACCTGCTGTTTTAGATTTTTTCATTGCGATTATGAATGAGATGATGAGCAGAAGGCCGCAAACAACGACGGCACTGTCCGCAACATTGAAGGTGGGCCAGCGTTCCCAGCGCAGGAATTTGAATGGAGAATTTGTGATTCCAAACCATTTGACATCGATAAAGTCAACGACACCCTCAGAGCGGAAAAACCTGTCGATAAGGTTGCCGAAGCCACCGCCTGCGATTCCGCTGATAGCGTAGCGCTGAAGGCAGGTGAAATCGTCATTCCGCATATAAACGCCAAGCACGATAATAAGGACGATAAGAGGAACTGCCCTGAAAAGAATGCTTCGGACTGTAAGACTCCAGCCGTGTCCGATAGAAAAAGCGATTCCAGGGTTGTTTACATGAATGATTCTTAAAAATCCGCCAAAAAAAGATGCTCCCGCCTCGTAAAGTGGAATGTTGTGCGTAACCCAGATTTTTGTAATTTGATCCAGAAGGATTACGAGAAGGGCGAGAATAAGAGGCACGAGTTTTTTTGCCGTAAAATATTTTGGCTTAAATTGAACTTCGATAGTTGCGTCAGACATAGTTCTGTTATTGTACTATAAACCCGTAGGAATGTCGATAAAGACAGTTTCGATTCCTTTATCTTCTTCGAGCCTTTTTTGAACTAACTGAACTCCGACAGTCTCCGTGTTGTAGTGACCGCCCGCAATAACATTTATTCCCGCTTCTTCGATTCCGTGGTAGTCCTCGTGGCTGACTTCGCCCGTAATGTAGGCATCCGCCCCGATTTTTACAGCCTGACTAAAATCTTCCCCCGCCCCGCCTGAAATGACGGCGACCTTTTTAATCATTTTTTTTCCGAAGGGAAAAATGTGACTTGGCTTTTCGCCGTTTGGAAAAAGCTTTTCCGTAAGCTCTTCGATTGTACATTCAGTTGGAAGCTCGCCGCTTGCTCCGAGCGTCATTCCTCGCCATTTTCCGAATGGACGCACTTTTTCAAGATTAAGCCGGCGGGCGATTCCGAAATTGTTCCCGACGAATTCGTTTGCGTCAAGGGGAATATGATATGCGATTAAAGCCAAATCGTTTTTTATGAAGGCCGCAACACGCTTGTAGTGATTTCCGGTGATGGTTTCGCAATGACCCCAGAAAAGCCCGTGATGAACGAAAAGTACATCCGCTCCGCATTCCGAGGCTTTTTTTGCAGTCGCTTCGCAGGCATCGACGGCAAAGGCGACTTTTTTAATCTGCTTTTCGTCTGGTTCAGAATTTGAAATTTGAATTCCGTTTAACGAAATGTCTGAGTCATAATCTTCCTTGTGAAGAAAAGAATTGAAGTATCGGTTTAGCTCTGTTAATGTCATAAAATCCTCCGTTTGAAGAGAAAAAGCGCGTCCGCCGTGTAGCCCCGTAGTTGTCGTGCTTTGCACGACAATGAGCGTTAGTGAAGGGCGAAAGGGCGGTTGCCAGTAAATTTTCGCCCCTATTATATCATATATTTCTGGCTTTTATAACTTTTCTTAAAAAAATCTCTATGTTTCCTACTTTGATTTTTAAAAAAATATATGAATATTTAAAATTTAGTTCAGAATAGTGATAAAAAGTGCAAGAATATTATAAATTTCTCTAGCGAATTTCTGAAATTTGCGTTAAAATTATCGTATATTCATTTTTATGGAGAAAAACATGGCGGAAGAAAACAAAGAACTTTCAGAACCACAGAAGGAAATCAACGCCCTTGTCGAAAAAGCTCAGAAGGCGTTGGAAGCTTATGCTTCTTATGATCAGGAAAAAATTGACTACATCGTTGCTAAAGCTAGCGTTGCAGCCCTTGACCATCACGGCTCTCTTGCAAAGCTTGCTGTCGAAGAAACTAAACGAGGTGTTTTTGAAGATAAAGCTACAAAGAACCTTTTTGCTTGTGAGTATGTCGTAAATCACATGCGTCACCTTAAAACGGTCGGTGTCGTCGAGGATGATGATGTCACTGGTATCGTAAAAATCGCTGAGCCGGTCGGCGTTGTCGCAGGTCTTACTCCTGTCACTAACCCGACTTCAACTGCGATTTTCAAGTCTCTTATCTGTTTGAAGACTCGAAACCCGATTATTTTCTCTTTCCACCCAAGCGCAATCAAGTGTTCTATCGTTGCCGCAAAGGTCGTTTATGATGCTGCCGTTGCCGCTGGCGCTCCAAAAGATTGTATTCAGTGGATTGAAGAGCCTTCTCTCGAAAAGACAAATCTCTTGATTGGTCACGAGGGTGTGGCTACCATTCTCGCTACCGGCGGTAACGCAATGGTTCGCTCTGCTTATTCTCAGGGAAAACCGGCTCTCGGCGTTGGTGCGGGAAATGTTCCTGCCTATGTCGAAAAATCTTGCGACTTGAAGCAGGCTGTCAACGACATCGTTATGTCAAAGGCATTCGACAACGGCATGATTTGTGCTTCTGAGCAGGGAGCCATCATCGATAAAGAAATCTACAACGACGCAATCAAAACTTTCAAAGAGTACCGTGCATATCTTTGTAACGACAAAGAAAAGAAGATGCTCGAAAAATACATGTTCGGCGTTGACGGAGACCCGACTGTCGCTAAGCTTAATGCCGCTGTTCCGGGCATGAATCCTGTTGTTCTCGCTAAGAATGCTGGTTTTGACATTCCTGAGCGCACAAGTATCATTCTGGTTGAGTGTAAGGAAGTCGGAATCAACGAGCCTCTCACTCGCGAAAAGCTTTCTCCTGTTCTGGCTGTCCTCAAGGCTTCTTCAACAGAAGACGGTCTCAAAAAGGCAAAACAGTTCCTCGAATTCGGTGGTCTCGGTCACTCGGCTGCAATTCATACAAAGGACAAGGAACTTGCTGAGAAATTCGGAGACCTCGTTCCTGCTATCCGCGTAATCTGGAACTCTCCGTCAACATTCGGCGGTATCGGTAATGTCTACAATGCATTCATTCCTTCTCTCACTCTTGGCTGTGGTTCTTACGGTCACAACTCAACTGACGACAATGTAAGCGCAGTCAATCTTTTGAACATCAAAAAACTGGGTAGGAGACGAAATAATATGCAGTGGTTTAAAG
>CALGGS010000106.1 GCA_937915735.1 uncultured Treponema sp. | reverse complement strand
AGGCTATAAGGTGTGGGTTCTTCGCCGCGAGAATTACGACTTCGGCTTTAACTGCGGCTACGAGTTCGGGCTTCCGCTCTACGGAAAATTTGAGGATTCTTCTATTAAAATTGGCGGAACATCGCATAAGGTGTATCTGGGCGTGTCGTTCAACTTTGGGCAGCGCAAGATAAAGAATCCTGAGCTTATGCCCGAATACGAGGGCGACGAGTGGATTGAATAAGCGGGCTGCGCGTACATTCTGTTTTTCACGCAGGATTTGTCCGTCCGCACAAAAAAACAGCAAGTTTTCTCTTTTTTTATTGACGATTCGTTCTCAAAATCAGTATTTTATATGTAGAACTTATAGATAAGGACGATGGAATGTCAGAAGAAAATCAGACACAGGAGCAGGAAGAAAAGGTAGAGAATCAGGCTGAATCTTCAGTTGAAACTGCCGAGAGCGCTCCGAAGGATGCTGAAAAGACTGAGGAAAAGCAGGAGATGACTCCTGAGGAAAAAATCGCTTCTCTTGAGGCTCAGATTGAGGAACTCAAGAAGGAGGCGCTTTACAAGGCTGCCGAGAACGACAACTGGCGAAAGCGCATGATGCAGCAGAAGGAGGAGGCGGTTTCCTATGCGAATGCCTCTCTTTTGGGCGACCTTTTGGACAGCCTTGACAACTTTGACCGCACGATTGATGCGGCAAAGGACGCCAAGGATGCAAAGACCATTGCTGACGGAATCAAGATGATAAACAAGAGCCTTGTGAGCATGCTTGAGAATAAGTATGGTCTTTCAAGCTTTGGAAAGGAAGGCGACGAGTTCAATCCTGACGAGCACGAGGCAATCGGCCGCGTTGAGGACGAGAAGGCAAAGAAGGAAACCTTGAAGCAGGTTTACCTTAAGGGATATAAGCTGAACGATAAAATTATTCGGCACGCCAAGGTAATGGTGAGCGTTCCCGCTGGCGGGAACTGATAAATCGGAAAGCGTTAAGAAAATTGCGAAAGCAATTTTTAGCTTGTCCAACTTGCAGTGTTACTGCTGGGCGTTGCGGGGTGTCTCCGCTAGAGGGGGTAGCGGAAGACAGCGGTGGTTGAGCTTGTCGACTCGTAAGAGCACGAAGTAAACCACTGTTGTCTGAAGCGAGGGGCAGGCGCCCCTTTGAAAAGTAAATATGGGTCATTGAGCCTGTCGGCATGACCTTTGAATAAATGAATTGTGGTTTCGACAGGCTCAACCACCGAAAACGAGGTACATAAAATGGGAAAGATTATTGGTATTGACTTGGGAACGACTAACTCCTGCGTTGCCGTAATGGAAAACGGCGAGCCGGTAGTAATTCAGAACTCAGAGGGTGGACGCACTACACCGTCCATCGTTGGTTTTACAGCAAAAGGAGACCGCGTTGTAGGTCAGCCTGCAAAGAACCAGATGGTTACAAACCCAAAGAACACAGTATATTCTGCAAAGCGCTTGATTGGTCACAGATTCAGTGAGCTTCAGGGCGAAGCTACAAAGCTTCCATATACAGTATTGGACAACGGTGCAGACTGTCGCGTGGAAATTGAGCAGAACGGCGAGAAGAAAAAGTATTCTCCACAGGAAATCAGTGCTTTCGTACTTCAGAAGATGAAGAAGACCGCAGAGGACTACCTTGGCGAGACTGTAACTGAAGCTGTAATCACGGTTCCTGCTTACTTCAACGACTCACAGCGACAGGCTACAAAAGACGCTGGTAAAATCGCCGGTCTCGATGTAAAACGAATTATCAACGAGCCTACAGCAGCAGCCCTTGCTTTCGGTTTCAACAAAGACCAGTCAAAAGAAAAGACAATCGCCGTTTACGACTTGGGTGGCGGTACATTCGATATTTCTATCCTTGAGCTTGCTGACGGCGTATTCGAGGTAAAATCAACAAACGGCGACACTCACTTGGGTGGCGATGACTGGGACCGCGCTATCGTAAACTGGCTCATCGACGGTTTCAAGGCTGATACAGGCATTGACCTTTCAAAAGACTCAATGGCTCTCCAGCGACTTCGCGAAGCTGCTGAGAACGCAAAAATCGGTCTTTCTAACCAGACAACAGTTGACATCAACCTTCCTTTCATCACAGCTGACGCTACAGGCCCGAAACACTTGCAGAAGTCACTCACACGCGCTCAGTTCGAGCAGATGACAGATGACCTCTTCGAGCGCACAAAAGAGCCATGCCGCAAGGCTTTGGCAGACGCCGGAATCTCAACAAGCGACATCGACGAGGTTCTCTTGGTCGGTGGTTCTTCTCGAATGCCAAAAGTACAGGAAGTCGTTAAGTCAATCTTCGGAAAAGAGGGTAGCCGTGCCGTTAACCCGGATGAAGCAGTCGCAATCGGTGCAGCCGTTCAGGGCGGCGTTCTCCAGGGCGATGTAAAAGACATCCTTCTTCTCGATGTTACTCCTCTTTCTTTGGGTATCGAGACAATGGGCGGCGTCATGACAAAACTCATCGCACGAAACACAACAATTCCTACAAAGAAGAGTCAGGTCTTCTCAACCGCGGCAGACGGACAGACAGCAGTTTCTATCCATGTCTTGCAGGGTGAGCGCGAAATGGCAAGCCAGAACCGCACTTTGGGCAACTTCGACCTGGTCGGAATCCCTGCCGCTCCTCGTGGTGTTCCACAGATTGAAGTCACATTCGATATCGATGCAAACGGTATCGTCCATGTTTCTGCAAAAGACTTGGGAACAGGAAAAGAGCAGCACATCCAGATTACTTCTTCAAGCGGCTTGAGCGAGGAAGAAATCAACCGAATGGTAAAAGACGCTGAGGCAAACGCTGAGGCAGACAAAAAACAGCGTGAAGCTATCGATGTCAAGAACGAAGCAGACAGCTTGGTTTACCAGACAGAAAAGAGCATGAAAGAGCTTGGCGACAAAGTTAAGGGTGCCGACAAACAGGCAATCGATGACGCTTTGGCAGCCCTCAAGAAGGCAATCGAAGGCGGCAACACAGAGGACATCAAGGCTAAGACCGAGGCTCTCAAGAACGCTTCATACAAAATCGCTGAGGAAGTCTACAAACAGCAGGGCGCTCAGGGTGCTGCTGCCGGTGCACAGCCAGGAGCTGACGCAGGAGCAAACGACGGAAACGCTGACAATGCTAGCGGTGCCAATGGCGGAAGCAAATTCGACAAAGGCAGCGCCGACGATGTAGACTACGAAGTGCACGACTAATATCATGGCTTTGTGAAAACAGTCTTTCATCGAGAACGTGCCATAAAACTCGCAGTGAGCAAAGCTCAGGCGAGTTTTTGTCACAACCTCGATTCCGACTGTTTTCAGTAGTTTGTAAAAATCATACAATTCTTAATCTACATTTAACATAAAATGGGACAAAATCATGGCTGGGAAAAGAGATTATTACGAAGTTTTAGGAATTCAGAAGAACGCTACGGAAGATGAGATTAAAAAGGCTTACCGAAAACTCGCTGTCAAATATCACCCTGACCGAAATCCGGGTAACAAAGAAGCGGAGGAAAAGTTTAAGGAAGCAACCGAGGCTTACGAAGTTCTTTCTGATGACCAGAAGCGGCCAATCTACGACCAGTATGGTTTTGCCGGCCTCGACGGAATGGGAGGCATGGGCGGCGGTGGCGGTGCCCAGTATTCAAGAGCTTTCCACGACTTCTCAGACCTCTTTGGAGGAATGGGCGGTGGCATGGGTGGTGGCTTCTCCGACATCTTCGAGAATATCTTTGGCGGTGGCGGACGTTCCAGCCGCAGAAGGCCGGACGAGCCTAGCCAGGGACAGAGCCTTCGCTATGACCTTAACATTTCTTTCAAAGACGCTGTTTATGGCACAAAAGCCGAGATAAAATTCCAGCACAATGAAGCCTGTACGGAATGTAACGGCACGGGCGGGGCAAAAGGCGCAAAACGAAAGCCTTGTCCTACTTGTGGCGGAAGCGGTCAGGTGCGACGTCAGGCGGGGTTCTTTGCCGTTCAGCAGACATGTCCAGCTTGTGGTGGCGTAGGCACAAAAATTGACAATCCATGTAAAAAATGCCGTGGCACTGGCTTTGAGACTGTCACCAAAAAAATGTCCCTCACAATCCCGGCTGGCGTTGATGACGGAAAGCGAATCGCAATTCCCCGCATGGGCGATGTAGGCGCAAACGGTGGTCCCGCAGGCGACTTGATTGTCGTCCTCCATGTGGAGCAGCATGAATACTTTGAGAGAGACGGCCGGGATTTGTATTGCGCCGTTCCGGTTACTTTTGCTCAGGCGGCTTTGGGCGTTACACTGGACATCACTTCCCTTGACGGAAAGAAAATCAAATTCGCCCTGCCTTCAGGAACTACCAACGGCAAGCTCTTCAAAATCAAGGGCGAGGGCGTTCCCTATGCAGAAGGCAGAAAAGGTGATTTGTATGTGAAAATCATCGTGCAGATTCCGACACATCTTACGAGCGAGCAGAAACGCCTCATGGAAGAATTTGCTCGAATCGAGAACGCAACGACTTCACCGAGCTGCGTGCCGCTGGCGAGTTTGAGCAGATAAGAATCGCTTTGAATCTCAACCTGCCGAAACATTTTTTTTGTGTCGGCAGTTTTTTTATCTACAGGTCGGTGTCTGGATTCCTTTTCTTCCGAAATTCTTCCGAAATTGCCGATAAGATAATATGGATGCTGAAAAAATCAAGAAAATCATTTCTGAAGGTGAAAATGCCTGGGTCGAATTTAAGCGTTGCGGTAACGGAATTGAAAGCGATGTCTATGAGACAGTCTGTGCCTTTGCGAATCATTTCGGTGGAATCATTCTGTGCGGAGTCCTTGACGATGGAAGAATAAACGGAATCCCCGAAAAATCTGTGATTTCCCTGAAAAAGAATTTCGTGAGCGTTCTTTCAAATCCTGACTTGTTTTTTCCGCCCCTTATGATTGAGCCTGAGTCTGTTGAAATCGACGGAAAAATAATTTTCTTTATCCAGGTACCATCGAGTTCAGACTTGCACACATATAAAAAAGTGATTTATGACCGGATTTTTGAATCAGATGTGAAAGTCACAGCAACGACAAAAATCGCAGAAATGTATATCCGAAAGCAAAATATTTTTACGGAAAAGAAGGTTTTCAAATATGCTACAATTAATGAACTGGAATCTGCTGCCATCGAAAAGTGCCGTCAGCTTGCAGTTTTGAAAGCTACGATTTGCTCATGCAGTTTGCGCAGAAGCATCTTTCTGATAAGTTCTTTATGGAAGGAATCCAAACTGTGAGTCTCCGTGATAAAATTGTCCGCGAGATGATTTCCAATAGTCTTATGCACAGAGAATTTTCCAGCGCTTATGTCTCAAAATTCATTATCGAAAAAGATAGAATTTTTACTGAAAATCCATGCAGAGCGCAAAATCACATTGAAATAACTCCGGAAAATTTTACTCCTGTCTCAAAAAATCCGATAATCGCTCATTTTTTCACGAATATTGGTTATGCGGACGAACTCGGCTCTGGAACCAGAAATCTTTTTAAATACTCGGAGCTTTATTCCGGAAAAAGACCAGTGATGATAGAAGACGAAATCTTTACGACATCAGTGCCTCTTGATGAAAATTATTCCGCTGATTTTCAAATTCATTCTATTCAATCTAGTCAAAAAAGCGGCCTGACGAAGCGGCAGAATTTGATTATAGACTTTATGAAAGAAAATCCGGAGATTACCGCGGCGCAGATTGCAGAAAAACTTGAAGTCTCATCCAGAACAATAGAAAATGAGAT
>CALGGS010000105.1 GCA_937915735.1 uncultured Treponema sp. | reverse complement strand
GGATTATCACATGGCCACGATAATCGGCCAGACCACTTATGGCAAGGGCATCGTGCAGAGCATCTTCAGGCTGAACGACGGCTCCGGCCTTAAGTTCACCACTGAGAAGTATTACACCCCCAGCGGCGACAGCGTGGACGGCGTGGGAATTGTGCCCGATATAGAGGTGGAACTCCCTGCAGATGCCTGGGACGACGGCGTAATGGATCTGGAAGAAGACACCCAGCTGCAGAAGGCCATAGAAGTGCTCCTGGCCGCGGAAATCTCCCTGAAAATAATACTAAAGCAAAAAAACTTCTCATCAATATACCTGTTGTCGAAGTGCTTTCAAGCAAAGCGCGGCTAAGTTACAGTCAATCACAAAAGAAGATAAAGAAGTCTTGGAGGAGGCCAAAAAAGATTTTTTCCTTTTGGCAAATACCCTGCTCCATACATCAGATTAAGAGAGCAAAGCATAAAATCTGAATACTATCTCGCCTTTCATAACATGTGGAAATGTTTCAGGGGAGCAATATTGCAATGGGTTTTATGCTACATAAAGATTATGTATGTCGTATGCGTTTTATACAATCGCATCAAGAAAATCTACCCATTTTATTGAGCGCAAGCAAATAATGAAGGTAAATTTTCCTCACTACCTGAAATGCAAGCAGAAATTGTGCAATATTACTAAATCAAGGATGATTACTGGTTCTGAAATTGCCTGGCCAGGACTATCCGACAACTCAGGCTGCTTACAAATTCGCAGAAATGGTTGAGCAGAAGACAAACGGACGAATCCACATTGATGTTTATCACGGCGGACAGCTCGGCGACGAAAAATCTGTAATCGAGCAGCTTCAGTTCGGAGCGATTGACTTCACGCGAGTTTCAATCTCCCCGCTTTCAGAATTTGACAAATCACTCAATGTCCTTCAGCTTCCATACCTTTACAAAGATGCCGCTCAAATGTGGCGCGTTCTCGAAGGAGACATCGGCGAGCAGTTCCTTAAGGGTGTTGAAAAGGCTGGTCTTATCGGTCTTTCTTGGTTCGACGCAGGCGCAAGAAACTTCTACAACAGCAAAAAGCCTGTCACAAAACTTGAGGATCTTAAGGGTCTTAAAATCCGCGTTCAGGAATCTCAGATGATGATGGGTATGGTCAGCGCACTGGGCGCAAGCGCAACACCAATGGCTTATGGTGAAGTTTATTCAGGACTTCAGACTGGAGTTATCGACGGCGCAGAAAACAACTGGCCTTCTTATGACTCTGTCTCACACTACGAGGTTGCTAAATACTATGTTCTCGATGAACACACGCGAGTTCCGGAAATGCAGATGGTTTCAAAAATCACTTGGGACAAAATCTCTCCAGAGGATCAGAAAATCATCAAAGAATGTGCTATGGAATCTGCAAAAATCGAGCGAGAATTGTGGGCAGCTAAAGAAGGCGCTTCAGAAGCTAAAGTAAAAGCCGCCGGCTCTGTAGTCACAGAGCTTGAGCCTGGCGAAAAAGAAAAATTCCAGGCAGCTATGGCTCCACTTTACACACAGTTCGGAGAAGGCTACGAAGATTTGATTAAGCAGATTCAGGCTAAATAATTCTTACCAATAAGTGCGATGTTTTGATTTCTGCTATTATCAGAAATCGAAGCAAAGCGCAGAAACTCGTCGGGAACTTCGGAAAATCACCGGAGGTGAGTTTTTTGAAGTTCCCTTAATTTTTTGCGCTAACAACTAGTATACTAGAATATCAGTTGTTATTGTATAACATTCTTTACGAGGTAATATGAATATTATCGAAAAAATCAAGTGCTTTTTCGCTTCAATTCCATCTGAAATCTGTAAAGAAGAATTTAACGTGCTAGAAAAAATCATTTCCGCAATTACTTTCTTATTCGACTGCATTTACAGACTTTTGCTTGAATTCTCGAAATTCGTAATTCTTGCAATCGTAATCATCGTAAGCTGCGAAGTTTTCGGCCGCCTGGTTCTTCACAAGTCAATCATGTGGTCTGAGGAGGTCGCGCTTCTTCTTATGGTCTGGACAGCATTCATTGCTATGGCGATTGGCGTTGAAAAAGGTCTTCACATTGCAATCACGATTTTCTTCAATATGTTTCCGAAGCCACTCCAGTTCGTGATTTCAAAAATCAACACCCTTGCGACGATTTTCTTCGGCTACATTCTTGTCGCTTACGGAATTAAGCTTGTCTCAATGACTATGAACAGCACCCTTCCTGCGACACAATGGCCAGCCGGAACAAAATATATGATGATGCCTGTAGGCGGTATCTTTATCATCTATTTTGCCCTCCTGGATTTGTTTGAGGCAAAAAAATACCGCCACCTTTCAATCGAAGGTGAAGCGGGCGGCGATAAAACTGACCAGCAGATTCTTGAAGAAATGAGGGCCAGCAAAAAGAAGGGAGGCGAAAATGTTTGATCCGACTATTGCAATCTGGCTTTTGCTGGGAACATTTGTATTTTTCATTCTGGTAAAGATGCCTGTCACCTTCGCCCTGGCGGTTTCGTCTTGCATCACGCTCGTTTACTGTCATATTCCGCTAATGGCTTTCATTCAGCAGATGGGAAAAAGCATTGACTCTTTCAGCCTTATGGCAATTCCATTCTTCATTCTTTCTGGTGAAATTATGGGCGCAGGCGGTATTTCTGACCGTTTACTGAAGGCTGCTGACGCTGTTGTCGGTCGATTCAGAGGCGGTTTTTCTTATGTAAATGTCCTGGGCTCTATGTTTTTCGGACATTTATCTGGAAGTGCAGTCGCAGATGTTTCATCTTTAGGCTCAATCGAGATTCCGATGATGGTAAAGGCCGGCTTTGACCGTGAATTTTCAGTAGCTGTTACGGTTGCGACGAGCTGTCAGGGCGTTTTGATTCCACCAAGTCACAATATGATTATCTATTCTGTTGCGGCGGGCGGAGTTTCTGTCGGCGCTCTCTTTATGGCAGGCCTTGTTCCAGGCGTTACCCTCGGCATTCTTTTTCTTGTCGTCTGTGCAATTATGAGCATTATCCGTCACTATCCGAAAGGAGATGCTATGGGTCTCAAAGAGATTTTCAAGGTCTGCTTTGACGCAATTCTCGCTCTTTTTACAGCCGTTATCATTCTCGTAGGCGTTACAGCGGGATTTTTTACGGCAACGGAAAGTGCGGCTATTGCCTGTATTTACTCGTTCATCATTTCCGTTTTCGTCTACAAAGAGCTTAAGATTTCTCAGATGCCCCGTCTTTTGATGAACACCGTAAAAACGCTTGCGATGGTATTCTCGCTCATTGCGGCGGCGGGCGGTTTTGGCTATCTTCTCGCCCTGCTGAAAGTTCCGACGATGATTACGCAGGGCTTACTAGCAGTTTCCAGCAACAAGATTGTCCTTCTTCTTTTGATTAACATCATGCTTTTGTTCTTGGGCTGCATTATGGATATGGCTCCGCTCATTTTGATTGTAACTCCAATCCTGGCGCCAGTCGTTCAGAATGTTTGCGGAATGAGCCTCGTTCAGTTTGGCGTTATGCTTATTTTTAACCTTGCGATTGGCTTGTGTACGCCTCCTGTAGGGTCAGCGCTATTCGTAGGCTGTGGCGTTGGTAAAATCAGTATCGAAAAGGCAACGAAATCAATGCTTCCTTTCTACCTTACTATGGTGGCGGGCTTAATGCTGGTAACTTTTGTTCCGGAGATTTCGCTATTCTTGCCAAGATTGCTGGGATTTGCGGTGTAAGCGAAAAAAGCAATAGATAATTTCATTTTACTGCAGGGGGGATGACCAATAAGTTCAAAAAGTGTCATTTTCGGGCTTGACCCGAAAATCCCCTGCATGAGATTGCCCGGTCAAGCCGGGCAATGACAGGGTATCAAGCACGGCAATGACTCATACTTATTGGACAGCCCCCTTTTTTTTATACATTGAACTTAAAGAAAATACAGTCGCCGTCCTGAACGACATATTCCTTGCCTTCCTGGCGGTATTTTCCGGCGGCTTTAATCTCGGCCTCGCTTCCGTATTTTCGTAAATCTTCCACAGAGTAAACCTCGGCCTTAATAAAGCCCTTTTCAAAATCAGTGTGGATAACGCCGGCTGCCTGAGGAGCCTTGTCACCCTCGTGAATTGTCCATGCACGGCACTCGTCAGGGCCGCCTGTAAAGAAGGTGCGAAGCCCCATTAAGTGGTAGGCCGCACGGGCCAAAACCGTAAGACCGCTTTCTTTTAAGCCAACGCTGTCCATAAATTCCTTTCGGTCATTTTCGTCAGTGATGTCAGCCAAATCAGCCTCGAATTTTCCGCAGATTACGATAACTTCAGATTTTTCTTCGGCTGCGATTTTTTTGACAGTCTCGACATACTTGTTCGTGCCTTCAGAAATTGTGTCCTCGTCAATGTTGCAGACAAAAAGCTGCGGCTTAATCGTAAGAAGATGAAGGTCGTAAATGCCGGCCATTTCTTCTTCGGTTAAGTCTGCCTGTCGGGCGCATTTTCCGTCCTGCAAAAGAGGGAGGATTTTATCGACGGCGCTCCGGTAGCCTGCGAATTTTTTTTCTTCGGCTTTTCCCATAGCGCGAATCTGGCGTGTAACTTTGTCTTCCCGCTTTGTGATTGTGTCGATGTCAGCCTGACAAAGCTCATAGTTGATTGTGAGGATGTCGCTTTCAGGGTCGATTGAAGCGTCTGTCTTTGCGTCTTCCCGGACATGCTGAATGTCAGGATTGTCGAAACAACGGACTACATGAGCAATTACGCTAGTTTCGCGGATATTTGCCAAAAATTGGTTTCCCAGCCCTTCGCCTTTTGAGGCGCCTTTGATAAGACCCGCTATGTCTACGAAATCGACAGTAGCGGCGATTTTCTTTTTTGGATTAAAAACGCTTGCCATAAAGTCAAGCCGCTCGTCTGGAAGCTCAACGACACCGACATTCGGGTCAATCGTACAGAAGGGATAATTTTCGGCTGGGGCCGGAGATTTTGTTAAAGCAGAAAAGATTGTAGATTTTCCTACATTTGGAAGACCTACGATACCACAAGTGAGTTTCATTTAAGAATTCCTAAAGTAATGTTTTTTTGTTTATTGCGAAAAAAAATGCCGTGTCGGGTATGGAAGCCCTTTAGTTGCGTAACAAAGTGAAGCAATGAGCGCTTAGCGAAGGCTGGAACACCCGTTGGCAGATGAGTTTCGCCATATAAATCATTCTACTTTTATTTTGATTTTTACTCAACGGTCATTTTTTAGAGGTTCCCTTTTTATTTTTGGATTGATATAATACGCTTATGAAAGTTTGGATTAAATATCTTATTGGCACGCTTTTGGGCGTCATTGCCGCTTTTATTCTTCCAGTCGGAAACGCTTCCATTGATTCAGTTATCTCTACCTTGTCAGAAATCGCCATTCGCTTCGGCCGATATGCGCTTATTCCAATGCTTCTTTTTGGAACAGCTATGTCAATGTACAATCTTCGGAGCAAAAAACATATTTTTAAAACCAGTCTCTGGACTTCTGCCACAATAGTTTTTTCGACTCTGATTCTGGTCGTTTTGGGACTTCTTACCATCCTGCTCGTAACTCTTCCAAGAATTCCGATTACAGGAGAAAAGATTTCAGATGTTCCGGTAATCGACATCAAATCTATGATTCTTAACATTTTTCCCTTTTCAGGCTTTGACTCCCTGAAAGAAGGCAGCTACCTGCTTCCCGTGTTTTTTCTTGCTGCCTTTGTGGGCGGGGCATGCGCGTCAGACATTGCGGATTCCAAGCCTCTTTTGAGCGTTTTTGAATCGGCTATGAAGCTTTGCCAGACAATATCAGCTTTCTTTGTGGAATGGCTCTCGGTGGGAATGATTGCTATCTCCTGCTATTGGACTCTCACTGCGCGCCTTGTT
>CALGGS010000104.1 GCA_937915735.1 uncultured Treponema sp. | reverse complement strand
AAGAAGTTCCGTCTAATTTGGCACCGTTAGAAGATATTGAAGAAGTTAAAACTCCCTTGGTAGAGTCAGAACAACCTTTATTCGTGTAGTAATAAGGACAATAGCGTACTAAAAAGTTTTGTTTATATGTAACGCTAAGCCCTGTAAGTTTAGATTTTATTGCAGTAATATCAGAATCAGTTCCCGCATAAGATGAAATATAACTTGCGGGATAGAAAGGTCCTTTTGCACTACTAGCAATTGCAAGCACTATAGAAGATGCCGCAATAGTTGAAGTAGAAGAACTCGTGTTAGTAATAGAAACATCTGCATTTACGCCGTGGTACATATAGTACAAATCATTTTGCTTTATAACAGTCGGTGCCCAAGAAACAGCCGTATAAGAATCATTGGAATTAGCTACATCAGAAGATTTTGCCGTAAATCCTTCCCAAGCCAAAAAATCTTCGTCCCAATGCCCTTGAAAGGCAGAATAAGAAAGAGTTGTCCAGTTAACGAGGTCTTTAGAATAGCGGATATTTAAGCCTGTTTTTTCAACATTGCCACAAGAAGCGTCCGTAGCATACACATAGTAAGTTCCGTCATCGTCCTGAAAAAGTTTTGGGTCATGACAGTTTCCGGCACTCCAAGAACCTTGAGAAGTACGAACTTCTGTCGCAAGATTTGCATATTTTGTTGAAACATAAGAATCAAGAGAAGAAGTGTCAGTTGAAGCTTCTGGGGTTTTAGTTGGTGTCACTCCGCTCTCAGTAGCCTCCCCTGAGCAGGCCGCAAATGAAATGACAAATGAAGTCAAAGCTGCAAAAATTCCAAATAATCTTAAAGCCTTTTTCATAAAAGCCCCCTATAATAATAATAGACCCCGAAATAACTTCGGGGTGACAAATTACATAAAAAGCGGATTTTCCTCCGCGTCGTATTTAATTCGTTTTACCCAGGTATGGCGGTTTGGGTCATACAAGGCAAAAGCCAAATCAACTTCGGCATACGGACGAGCGTGGTAGATTAAATAGTCTTCTTTTCCGTCGCGGCTTGTTGTAAAACTGTTGTGACCAGGTCCGAAAATGCCTTTTTTTTCGTCCGTAACAAGGACAGGCTTTTCGCTTTTTTTCCAAGATTTTGGGTCAAGAAGGTCAGAGCCGTCTTTTGCAGTCAAAAGCCCCATGCAATATGTTGCGTCTGTGGCACTTGCGCTGTAAGTCAAGAAAATTTTTCCGTTTCGCTGCAAAACCGCAGGTCCTTCGTTTACCCTGAATCCCTTACATTCCCAGTCATATTCTGGAATTGTAAGGAGAGTTTGCGGTAAGCAAAGCTTTGTCGCTCCTTCCATTTTGGCAATGAAAAGAGCGGAATTTTCCTGTCTTTCTTGTCTTTTTTGTGCCCAGACGGCATACCAAGTGCCGCGATTCTCAAACACGGTACAGTCAAGCATAAAGCTGTCCCATTCGGCTTCGAGCATGCCCTTCTCTTCCCATTGTCCTGTAAAAGGGTCAGGACTTGCGTTTTCAAGAACCCAGGTGCGAATCCACCAGGGGTCTTCTGCCCTTCCCGCGGCAAAATAGATGTACCATTTGCCATTGATAAAATGCAACTCCGGTGCCCAGATATGCCAGCTCATCGGCCCGCTTGAATGTTTTCGCCAGATTACGAGAGGCTCAGCGTCAGCCAAGCCCTTTACGCTCCATGCACGGCGAAGCTCGATTCTGTCATATTCTGGTGTGCTGGCCGTAAAGTAGTAATACCCGTCAGTGTGAAAATAAACGAAAGGGTCGGCGCGTTGTTTGATAAGAGGCGTTTTTTCGTCATTTTCCGTAATGTCAGTAATATTCATTACTCTGCCTCGTCAAAAGGAACTACACCCTTATAAACTGCCGCAATTTCCCCGGCAGAAAGAGCACGGTTTGCGACAAGAATGTTGTCCATTACTCCGTGGAAAAGAGGGTCAGGCCAGTTTGAAGCGCCTACATAAATTCCCTGAACATTTGCCGCGATGTCAGCAGGCTTGATTCGGCAAGGAATTCGCTGCGTGAGCTTTCCGTTGATATAAAGTTTTGCAGTGCTGCCGTCAATTGTGGCTGTAAGGTGAGTCCACTCGCCGATTGCAGGAAGAGGTGACAGGACTGAAACGCTTCCCTTTGCACCGAGGACATCCATTCGGAGCATTTTTGTTGCCCAGTCCATACCAATCCACAAATCTTCCTTTTGATTTCCGATGTCAAGGACGCGGGACCAGACCCGCCAAGACTCAGGATTTAACCAAGCCGCAAAGGTAAAGCCCTCCCCGTCAAGAACGCTTGGGTCTAGAGTGATATACTCATCATTTCCGTTAAAATAAAGACCGTCTCCGTCATATCCTTCGTCAAGCTCAGAACCATCGAGAGCCGCAGTGTAAACAGGAATGTCATTTCCTGAATGGTCGGTAACTTCAAGGCTTTCAGTAATTTCTTCAGCAAAGGTGTAATATCCGACAACGCCGGAATTTTCTGTAATTACAAATTTTCCGTCACCGCTCGTCACGCCAGCCGTAGAGCCACAGCCCATAAGCGCAAGAGCAGCCAGAGCCGCAAATGAACTGATTAACAACTTTTTCAAAATGAACCTCCAGATAGGATTTCCTTATATCCATTTTTATTGATACATAACGATTATTTCCGTTACATATTAAGATGATAAGTCCACATTCTTTATCTGTCAACATAATTTTTGAGAAAAATTGATATATATCGTGTTTTTTTGATTTGAAAAAATCTTACAGAAGGGATATAAGCCTTTCGTTTTCACCGTGAGTTCTTACGGCGATTCTAAAGTCATTTTTTGTAAGATTTTTGAAATTCTCGCATGTCCTGAGCGAAATTCCCTTTTCAAGAAGATATTTATCCAAGGATTTTCCGGCGTATTTTTTTTCACTAATCTTTTGGTCATTAAACAGGATAAAATTTGCCTCACTTGGATAGACAATAAAACCTAAAGCCTTGAGTTTTTTAGAAAGATAGGCCCTCTCCTCTTTTATCAGCTCCTGAGTTTTTTTGACATAATCCTTTTCTTCGAGTGCCGCTATCCCCGCAATCTGAGCGATTTGCGAAACATTCCATTCAGGTTTTAAAAGGTTTATTTTTTTAATGAGGGCAAAATTAGAGGACATTAGGTAGCCCAGGCGAAGCCCTGCCATTGCGTAAATCTTTGTAAATGCGTTCAGAACGAGCAAATGCGGACAAGTCTTTAAGAATCTGACAGCAGACTCTTCACTTTTTCCTGTAAATTCAATGAAACACTCATCAATAAGGACAAAAATTTCATTTTTTTCACAAAAATCCAGGATTTCTTTTAATAATAGAGGATTTATCATCTGCCCTGTCGGATTGTTCGGATTGCACAGAAAAATCATATCAGGGGAGGCTTTTTTTATTGACTCAAAAATACTCTCATTAAGAACAAAATTCTTTTCCCGTTGCAGATTATGATAAAAGATTTCAGAGCCGCAAGCCTTAAGCGCTCTTTCATAGCCAGAAAAAGTCGGGGAAAAAATAAGTGTTTTTTTGGGGGAAATCGCGCGGACAGAAAGGGAAAGCAGCTCCGACGCTCCGTTCCCGAATGTGAGAAATTCCACAGACCCGAAATGACAGTTTTGCTCGATTTTTTTGCGTAGCAGAGCACAGCTTTGATCGGGATATTTTTCGCAAAGTTCAATGGAATTTTTTATTGCATCTTTTACGCCTTCCGGAAGTCCCAGGGGATTTGTGTTCACGGAAAAGTCAAGAAAAGATTTTTCACCAGCATCTCGGCTCCGCTCTGTACAAGGCCCGAAATCTTCCCCTCCGTGGTGGTATTCCGCCGTAAATTCAAGCGGAGGCCTTTTTGTGCGGAGAAAGCTCATTATTCTTTCATAATTCTCAGGCCTGTGGGGAAATGTGCAGTCTGTACAGTTTTTTAGGATTCTACCATCTTCTTTTTTTATGAAAACAGGCTTCCCGGGGCAAGGATTTTTTTCGTAAAGAGGGCAATAGCAAAAAAGACAGTTAAAATCTCCTTCAAGTTTATGGCAAGGAAAAAACTGGCAGTCTCTGTTTTCAAAAAATTTTGAAGAATTATTCATTTTAGTTTTATTTTAGTGAAATTCAGAGAAAAAATCGATATACTGTCTTTTATGATAAAACGCTCTGGCTACGCAGATTTGCCCCTTCACACGGGAATCGTTCCAAAATGGCTTGCTGACAGGATGAAGTTGCTCGGAACAGAAATAATCGAGTCGATTCTTTTAAATTACGGTAAAAAAGAAGTTCTCACGCGCCTTTCTGACCCGCTCTGGTTTCAGAGTCTTGGCGCGGTTTTGGGAATGGACTGGCATTCAAGCGGAATTACTACGAGCGTAATGTATGCCTTAAAACGCGGAATCAATGAGAGGGCACGGGATTTCGGGCTTTGTGTTTGTGGCGGACGGGGAAAATATTCACGAAAAACTCCCGACGAGCTTTTGTTTCTGGCAGATGCGACTGGCCTTGACGGAAACTCTCTTGTAAATGCAAGCAGGCTCACCGCAAAGGTTGACGGCTCTGCCGTTCAGGACGGTTTTCAGCTTTATATGCATAATTTTGTTTTGAGCGATGAGGGCGACTGGGTTGTAGTCCAGCAGGGAATGAACACGAAGCTCCGGACTGCCCGACGCTATCACTGGAGCTCCGAAAATCTGCGTTCATTTATAGAAGAGCCTCACTCTGGCGTTACTGGCGAAAATCAGGGAAAAATCCTTAATCTTACGGCTGCTGAGGCTTCTGCCACCCGCTCATCAATTCTCTCGCTCACTCAGGAAAATCCCGGCAAAATGCTTAAAGAAATTGCGAAAATCACAGGACAAGATTATGTATGTCAACTGGAATTCTGGCAGGGAAGTCAAATTTTAATCCGTAATGACAGGAATTTAAAAATGCCTGGCCATCACGAGGTACGGGCTGAGGATGTCGATTTAAAACGGCTCGGCTCAGTTCTTGCGACGGCTTATGACAATAATTCAAATCAGAATTTTGAGTCACTTTTGCTAACCCCGGGCCTGGGGCCTCGCACCTTACAAAGCCTGACTCTTGTAAGCGAGGTGATTTACGGAACTCCAAGCAGATTCACCGACCCCGCCCGCTTCAGCTTTGCCCACGGCGGAAAGGACGGGCACCCCTTCCCCGTCGCGACAAAAATCTACGACGAGTCAATCCGTATTTTAGGAGACGCAATCGAAAAGTCAAAGCTAGGTTACAAGGACAAAAGCGAGTGCATACGCCGCCTAAACACAACTGCCCGCCAAATCGAAGAGAACTGCTCTCCGCTGGCAGATTTTGAGGCAACAATCGCCCACGAAAAGGAGCACTCCAAGGAATGGGGCGGTCGCACCTGCATGGACTAATGGTATAAGTACCCCAAATGTCGACTTTCGTCACTCACAACAAAATTATGTTTAAAATCGAAAA
>CALGGS010000103.1 GCA_937915735.1 uncultured Treponema sp. | reverse complement strand
CTCGTGTCAAAAGCCTGGGCGGTCAGGTAAACTTCTTTACTGAAGAAGGCGAAGGGACACAGGTTTCGGTTACTGTGCCCTATTAAAAGTGGCGACAGCAGGGCAATGACAGGCTGTCGAGTGCGGCAATGGCAGGCTTGTCTTACAGTTCTTCCATGGCTTTTCTTAACGAGAGCATTTGCTCGTGAGTTCCTACTGTTATTCTCAGGTACTCTTCGATGCCCTTTGTGTCAAAACGGCGGACCAGGATGCCATCGCTTTTGATTTTTTTGTAAGCTTCAAGTCCGTTTACGCCGTCTTTTTTGCAGAAAATAAAATTTGTCTGGCTGTCGAGAACGAACCAGCCTTTTCCCCGCAGAAAGTCGATGAATTCATCCCGCTCGAAGGCGACATCCTGGGCGGCACGAACATAATAGCCTGCGTCATAGCAAGCGGCGATTCCCGCTTGCTGGGCCAGAAAATCAATCGGAAAGTGATTCAAAGAATTTTTTACGGTTGTGACGGCTTCTACAAGCTCTTTGTTTGCGACAAGATAGCCAAGTCTCTGGCCGGCCCCGCACAAGCTTTTTGAAGTAGTCCGCACAATCACGAGATTCTGGAATTCAGCGAGCAGGGGAATGCAGCTTTCGCCACCAAAATCAACATAAGCCTCGTCAACGACAAAAACCCTGTCCTTCGGAGCTTTTTTTATCATATTGCGCACTTCGTCCCTGGTTAAGCCCAGTGAAGTCGGGGCATTCGGATTCGCAAAGATAATGCTTGAGTTTTCTTTGTTTGCGCTTTCAAGCATTTTTTCAGTGTCGAGAGTCCAGTCTGATTTTAATGGAATTTTTTCGAGAGGAATATCATAAAAGCCGCCGTAGACAGGGTAGAAAGAATATGTGTGCTCTGGCAGGACTAGCTTTCGGTCGCTGTCAAAGAATGCGTAGAAAACAAAACTCAAAACCTCATCGCTGCCGTTTCCGGCATAAATCATATCAGGAGTGACGACGAATGGAATTTTATCGGCTTCGCAAGGAGAGACAAGAGCCCCGCTTCCGTTCTTTTTTCCGCCTTCAAGGTTCGCGCGGCACAAGACTCCGCCGGATTTATTCAGCATATCTGCTATTGCTTCTCTTAATTCTGCAGAGTCCGGGTCGGGGTAAAGACCCAGCTTTTCAGGATGTTTTTTTGCCGCCTGAGCCACGGCCTTTATGACCTTTGGAGATGGCGGATATGGATTTTCGTTCGCATTAAGCTTTATGTAAAGTCTGTCCTTTGGCTGCTCGCCTGGGACATAAGGGTGTAAGTTTTTCATTCGGTTTGATAACATTTTTTTTACCTCGATTTCCCTTTATTTTATTATAAATTGTTGATAAAATAAAGATATGGCAACAACAACAAGCATTATCGTTTTATTAAAATTTTTTGCGACAAGGCAGAAGAACGCAGTCGTTGACTACCGCGATTTCTGTGAATATCTAAAAAAATACTCTGAGCATCATCTTGAAGAGCAGCCGACTCTTTCTGTTTATCTCGAAGACCCTGTTCCGGCCTTACAGACTGAACTCGATAAGCTCGTGGAAAGCCGTCAGATTGTTATGACCCAGCTTCACGGCGACAAATCTGGAATTCTCGTAATTCCTTACTACATCGAGCGTTTTGCTGAACGATACAAGGACATTGCCGTAAATCCAAGCCTTCCTTTTCCCAGCGAGGCTGATTTGCCGCGAGGAACTCCAAAGGAAATTGTCACCCGCGAAAATGCCGCAGAAATTATCGCAAAGCTTTTGCAGCATCAGGAAATAAACGATAAAACTCTTTACGGGCTTACTTTGCCAAACAATGCTCCGTCAATTTTGTTGCCGTCAAATGTTTCCGTCGTCACTTTAATCGAGGATGCCGTCGGAAAAATTCAGAATATGCTCAAAAAAGAGGAGCATCACGACTACTTTCTTAAAAAACTTACGGTCTCAAATCCGGGGCGTGAGATGATTGTCAAAAACTTTTTTAATGCCTTCGTTGACAGACCCGATCATTCTCTCGAAACCCTGAGCCAGACAACCGAAAGTTTTTATCTCTGGAACCAGCTCTGCTATTTTATCAAGCAGGATTACGAAAAAATCAAGGATTACACCCAGGAGGATTTGTCTTGCCTGCAGGCTGTTTACATCACCGAGGTCGGGGCGAATTACTTTAAAAACGAGGCCGCTGAAAACGCAAAAAAAGAGGGTGCGATTAAAATGCTTGAAGGCCAGCTTCAGCAGCCGCCTTATTATTTCACATTTGAAGAAATTACAAAATTCACGGACAGCAAGGGAACTCTTCTTCTTACTCAGTACACAGAAGAAGAACTGAAGGAATATCTCCACAAAAAAACTCAGGAGGCCCCGGTTCAGGAGCTTCCAGATTTGCTTGTTTTTAAAACCTTTGACGATCAGCGCTATTTCATCTTCAAGAGTAAGGTTTTGCAGCTTATTCTGCGTCTTTGCACTGATGCCAGAATCTCTGTTCTCGATGCAATCAAAACTCACTGGTCAGAGGTTTTGCGTGCCTTTGATACTTTGCCCGAAATGAAGGATCAGCGTGCCTTTGAGGACAGGCTTGAGCGGGAAATCCGAATCCAGTCCCCGATTTTGAGCGCTCTTTTGCATTCTTCATTCCTTCCGCTTTTGAGCTACGACGCTTCGGGCGGAAACGATTCGAGCAAAATCAGTCTTTTCGTAAACGGTCAGCTTCTTCCATATTCAGACATTCTTTTGATGAGCAGGCAGGAGCTTTTAAATGATGCGAAAATCATGCTTCCCTTCTGGTATTCAATGCCTTTAGTGTCTTGGATTGCGAAAATGCTCTTCCGTCCGCCAAAGTCTAAGCGGAACAAAAAGCAAAAGACTCAGGCCGAAAAATACCGCGAGGAAGAGGCCGCAAAGCGAAGGGAAGACGAAACTACGGCTGCTATTTCCCAGAACGAGAATGTCTCAAAAAAAGTCGCCTTGCGCGAGGCCGCAAGAAACGCGGAGCAGGCCTATGTACCGGCAAGCTCTACGCTGAACCGCGAGCTTGACTCTTACGAGAAAATCTGGAATCAGCGGCTCGGAAGCGATGTTCACAACAATCTTACAGAGGATGTGAATTCTTTGATTCGCGATTATATCCGAAAGACAATTCGAACTATGAAAAACGACGGCTTTACGACTTCAAGAATCGAAAGCTTGGCCGAAAGCCTTATGACAGCCCCTGGCTTGCAGAAAATCCGCGAGAGGGACGCACTCAAAATGTACATAAAGCTTTATATGGTTAAGCTTGTAAAGAATATTCCGATGTAAGTTTAACGCGCAGGTCCTTAGCCTTCAGCTTTCATTTTCCTAAAGAATCTGATTGTAAACGGAATCGCGCAGAGAGCTGCAAGCATATCGCAAAGAGCTTGCGTTAGCTGGATTCCGAGAATTGCTTCTACGCCGAAAAACTCTGCAATATGCGGAAGTATAAAGATACAGGGAATAAAAAAGAGTCCCTGCCGCATTGACGACAAAAATGTTGCGCTCTTTTTTTCGCCGGCCGTCTGAAGGAGCATATTCGTTCCAAAAATAAGCGAGTGGAAGGGAAGAACGCAGGCTTGTGCCCTAAGGGCAAGGCCTCCGACTAAAACGACGGCTTCATCATCCCTAAAAAATCTGACAATCTGAGGTGCAAAGGTAAAAACCAAAATTGCTAGAATTGTCATTACGCTTGCGCTTACCTTTACCAAAAATGAGTAGGATTCCCGCACGCGGCCGAATTTTTTTGCCCCGTAGTTGATTCCGCAGACTGGCTGAAAGCCCTGCCCCAAGCCAATCGCGACTGCAAGAAGAAGCTTGTCGACTCTGTTCGTGATTGCCATGCCAGCGACAGCGGCATCGGAAGCGAGGCTTGGACTTATTGCAAGGGAGAGCGTGAGGGCTCCGTAAAAGGCCGCCTGTCTGTTTAAGAAAATTCCTGACAAGGCTCCCATTCCCTGCCTGAAAAACGATGGAAGACCTGCCGTGATGATGTCAGAATAAGTGGCGATTTTACATGAAATTTGCTTGACGGAAAGCTCGGCGAGAGATTTTTTTCTGATAAACATAGAAAGAAGAATTGAAAAGCCGACAATCTGGCTGATTAATGTCGCTATTGCGGCTCCGGAAATCCCCAGGTCTAAAACGAAAATGAAAAGCGGGTCCAGAAAAATGTTGAGGATACCGCCGGTTATCATTCCAATCATTGAAAAGGCCGCTCTTCCTTGAAAACGAAGCAAGTTGTTCATCGCAAAGGAAGTGATGATGAAAGGTGCTCCAAAAAGAATGTATTTTGCATAGTCCAGGGCGTATGGCAGAATCGTAGGGGTTGCGCCTAAGTGACGGACAAGGCCTTCCCTGAAAATATTTCCGAAAATAGTAAAAAGAAGACCTGCGAAAAAGGCTGTGAAAATCGCAGTCGAGCAGTATATATTTGCCTTTTTAAAATCGCCCGCTCCAAGCGCACGGCTTGTAATCGCTCCGCTTCCCATTCCAATCGTAAAGGCCAGTGCCTGCATTAAGAACATAAGTGTAAAGATAACGCCGACTGCCCCGCTTGCAGAGGTTCCAAGCTTTGAGACGAAAAATGTGTCGGCGGTGTTGTAAATTGCTGTTATCATCATCGTGATGACAGTTGGAATTGCATTTTTGATGATAAGGGAACCGACATTTTCTGTGAGCATAATGTCGAGGGAAGACTGTTCTTTTGATTGTTCATTCATAATTTTATAGTAAAATTAGCAAAAAAAATGTCAAATGTCGAGTTTTAATTTTTGCAAAGAGGCCGTTTGCCGGATAATTTTTTGTTTTTTGGATAATAATAACACTTTATTTTTGAAAGAAACAAAAATATATGTTAATCTGAGATTATGAATGTTTCAAAATCTACTCTCGAACATCCGGTTTTAACTTTAATTGTATTTGTTTTGCTTGGAATTATGGGCTTGTTTACTATGAGCAATGTCGCAATTTCGCTTATGCCTGATATTGACAGCCCCTATCTTATGATTAGAACTACTTACACGAATGCGGGACCAGAAAGCGTTGAGAAAACGGTGACTAAAATTCTTGAAGGCCAGCTTATTTCAGTTTCGGGCCTTAAAAATCTTACGTCAACTTCAAGTGAAGGCTCTTCCCGCATTTCCCTTGAATTCAACTATGGAACAGATTTGGACATAGCCACCAACAATGTGCGGGACAAAATCGACCGGGTGTTAAAACGGCTTCCGGATGACGCGGACAGCCCTACTATTATGAAAATGGACTCGGATTCCATGCCGATTTTGCGAATCGCCGTGCGGGGAAACCGGAGCCGGGATGAGCTTAAGGTTCTCGCCGAGGACACAATCGTAAGCCTTCTGGAGCAGACTGACGGCGTTGCGGAAGCCACTGTCTCAGGCGGAAGGGACAAAATCGTGCGGGTTGACATTTCTCAGAACAGGCTTGCGGCTTACGGCTTGACGATAAGCACGGTGAACACGGCCCTCTCAAAGCAAAACCTTGAGCTTGGTGGCGGAAAAATCACCGAGGGAAAGACTGACTATTCAATCAGGACTGTGGGAGAATTTTCCAGCATCGAAGAAATTAACGATACGATTATCGCTACAAAAGGCGATTATGTCGTGCGTCTTTCTGACATCGGAAGGGCCTACATGGGCTACAAGGACAAGACCAACGAAGTTTACATCAACGGAGAGCCTGGCATTTATGTAAGCGTAACTAAGCAGTCTGGAAAAAACAGCGTTACTGTTGCCAACAAGGTTTATGACAAGCTTGACGAAATTCAGCAGTATCTTCCTGATGATGTCTCAATGAAAATAATTTCCGATACGACTGATTCAATCAGGGACACAATCAACACTCTTCTTGAAAGCTGCTATCAAGGCCTTCTCCTTGCGGTTTTAGTTCTTTTCCTTTTCTTAAAGAATGTAAAATCCACCATTATCATCGCAATTTCTATTCCTCTTTCTATTATAATCACGATGCTCGCGATGAATTTTGCGGGAATCACGCTCAATATGATGACCCTTACGGGGCTTATTTTGGGAGTCGGTATGATTGTAGACGCCTCAATCGTTATGATTGAAAATATCTATGTCTACCGAAGCCGGGGGGCAAAGCCAAAGGTTGCGGCAGTCCTGGGTTCCAGCGAAATGGTAATGTCCGTCCTGTCTGGAAACCTTACGACAATCTGCGTTTTCATTCCCTTTTTGTTCTTTATGAAGGATTTGGGGATGATGGGGCAGATGTTCAAGGGAATCATTTTTACTGTCGTAATAGCCCTTGTCTCTTCACTTTTCGTGGCGATTTTCCTTGTTCCTGTTCTGGCCGGAAAATTCCTGCCCCTTACCAACAGAAACGAAAAGCCCGTCACCTTTAAGCCGCTCAAAAAATTCTATGAGCTTTTGGATATTCCTCTCAATAAGCTTACGGCATTGTACCGCAGGGCTTTAAAATCAGCTCTCGGACACAGAAAGGCGACTGTCGTAATCTGTTTTTCTGCCCTCATAATCTCACTCGCCCTCGCAACAACCCTTAATATCAATATGATGGCGAACGGAACTGACGACAGCGTGACGCTTAATGTAACTCTTCCTATGGGAACAAGCCTTGATGAGACAATAAATGTCATGAGTCAGCTTGAGGAAATAGTAAATGACGAGGTAAAAGGCTTTACATCCCTCATAATCACAAGTGGAGCGAGCAGCACTTCTTACAAGGGAACCCTGGAAATAAAGCTGCCGAAAACGGAAGAGCAAATTGATACCTCTCAGACGATTCAGCAGAAACTTCGCGCTCATTTCAATGATTTTGCGGGTGCGAGATTCGGTTTTAGGGCTGGTATGCGCGGTCAGATGACAGGAAGTGACATTAAAATTAAGATTCGCTGTGATGATTTGGAAAAATCCCTTGAAATTGCGGATCAGATTACTTCCGTTATGAAAACAATCCCGGATTTAGGAGAGTCTTCGGTTGACACGGAAAAGGGTGTTCCTGAGGTTGAAATCGAAATCGACAGGCAGAGAGCCTACGCCTTCGGAGTCGATGTCACGACTGTCGCAAAGGAAATCAACTACGCTATGAACGGCGTCACCTCAACGACTTATCGCTCTGGCGGAAAGGATTATTCGACAATTTTGATGTATCAGAAATCTGACAGAAAGCAGGTCATCGACTTGGAGCAGATTTTCGTGAACGGAAGTGGCGGCAAGGTCAGCGTGGCAAATTTCGCTCAGGTAAAAAAAGGCCTTGGGCCTGTCAGCGTAAAGCGGGAAAATCAGTCCCGAATCGTAACCGTCACCTGCGACATTATCACTGAGCGGAATGCTTACGAGGTTGAGCAGGACATAAAAGAAGGAATCGCCGAAAGCTTCATTATTCCGGATGATGTGACTCTCGTGTACGACGGAGCATGGCAGAGCATGCAGGACCAGGGAAAAACTTACGGCTTAATCATCTTGATGGCGATTCTGCTGGTTTTCGGGGTTATGGCAGGAACTTACGAGAGCTTTAAGGCTCCCTTCATCAACCTGATGACAATTCCCTTCCTGATTATCGGTGTCGTCGCAATCTACAAGCTTTTGGGGCAGGCAATTTCAATGGTAAGCGCGGTTGGCCTGATTATGCTGGTGGGAATCGTCGTAAATAACGGAATCATTTTGGTTGACTACACGAATCTTCTGATTGACCGGGGCTACAAAATGAAGGAAGCCTGCCTTGAAGCCGGAGCCAGCCGCCTGCGCCCGGTTTTGATGACTACATTGACCACTGTTTTGGGTATGCTGCCCATGTGTTTTGCCACAAGCGGAAGTGCGGGCATGGTTCAGCCAATCGGAGTTGCGGTAGTCGGCGGACTTTTATCTTCAACCTTCGTGACCCTCTTCTTCATTCCTGTCCTCTACTCTCTGGTAATGAAAGAAAAGAAGCACGAAAAGAGCAGAATTGAAGTGCTGTTGACGGAGGAAAATAATGACTAGATGTGAAATAATTGCGAATCAGTCTGTACAGGAAGAAATTGTTTCGCTTATGGAAGAGCATATTCCAGGCGTTTTATATACGATAATTCAGACTGTGGTCGGGCGGGGAAAAAATTCCTATAAAATGGGCTCTTCCACCTGGCCAGAGACGAATTTTATCCTTATAAGCTATATTGAGGATAAAGAATTATCCGTGATGAAAGCGATAATCAAGGCCGTAAAAGAAAAATTCGTCGGAGAAGGGATAAAACTGTTCCTTGTAAAGGCGGAAGAATAAAAAATGCCGGAAATTTTCGTTATGAGACTCCTTATATAACAAAATCTTAATTATCATTTAAGGCTTTGTTAAAGTACTTGAGTTAAAATCTGATTATGAAAAAAATCAAACTGGCTCTTTCAGCCATCTTTTTGTTTTGCGTTTTTTCTCTTTCTCTTTTTGCAGAAAGCACTGATTTGGCCTCTCTTCTTTTTGGCTACATTAAAAATGACCTTACTCTGCAAAAGTACACCCTTACGGCACAGACTAAGGCGCTTGATTATGACTCGGCTAAAATTGAAAACGGACTTTCCTTTGAATTATCCACGGGAACTGTGAAGATTCAGTCTTCTGCTGACGGAACAAAGTACACCTTTACGCCCTCTCTTTCTGTTGACATTCCGGAATTAAGCGATACGACAGTTTCAGTGAGCCTTCCGGTTACAAAAAAATCCGGATATTCTGATGAAAGCGCTAACGGCACTTTTTTGGACGACGGAAGCGTAAAAATAAGCACCGGAATCATCTCATCTGCTCCTTTAAAACGAAAAATCGCGCTTTTAGAAGCGGAGCGTGCATACATTGAGGCAGAACGAAACGCACAGAATCAGGCACTGACCGTTGAAAATGAATTCTACACGAATCTGAAAAATCTTTACGGCTATGTTTGTGATGTCCTTACTTCAAAGGATGATTTATATGACGACGAGCTGGATTTGAAGGTTCTTGAGGTTCAAGGCTACAGCAAGACAAGCGCTTCGTACAGAAAGAAATATCTTGAGGTTTTGAGTGACAGGCGGCAGGTCATAGAGAATTTACGAAAGCTTGAAAGAGAAACATCGCTTTTTGCGGTGAAATGCGGCATTGAATATGAGCGGGTTTTCACTCCTGAAAATTTTGACAAGAACAAGGCCAGTGAGCTTGAGGATGCGGCTTTTAAGGCAGTTATGGCTTTTTTGCCGGCGGAAATTCCCGGAGTCGAAATGGAGGATGTCTTGTCTTATGATTCAGAAAAATATACTGAAACGGAAGAGGCTCTTTGGACAAAATATATAAACGATTTGAACAGGCAAAAGGATTACAGCCTTGAGATTGGGGCTTATGGCGGCTACACCTTTAATGAGTCAAGCTCAAAATATGACACTCTTGACGGAGGAATAACCTTTGACTGGAGAGGAATTTCTGCAAGCGCGGGTCTTTCTGTCCCGACTGGAAAAAATCTTTTCCCTCTTAACGGCACATATAGTGGTGAAGGCTCAAAATCCCCGGTTTATACATTTTCGCTTACTTTGACGCCCAACACCTGGAGGCTCGCAAAAATTGACAAAAAGCAGGACGAATTGAACGAAAAAATCGATGAGATTTCAATAAAAAGCGCCAGTGATGCTTACGACACGGAAGTCCTTGATAAGCTCAGTGAGAGGGGAGACTTAAAATGGAGCGAAAAATCATACGCAGAAGAGTATGATATGTATTCTCAACTCGAATACGATATGGACGGCTGGCTGAAGGCCGGCAGTGTCACGAAGAGCGACTATTTAGATGCCGCAAACAGCCGTGACAAAGCCCAGATGAACATTCTGATTAACGCCGTTGAAAAAATCATCTACAACAATGAAGTCAAGCTTATGTTCGTAAGATGATTTTTAGTTTTTTAGTTTTTTACATATAGTATGTTTTAATCGGCGGGAAGCCGTTAAACTCAACGCTGGCATAGGTGCTCGTGTATGCGCCCGTTGTGAGCCAGTAAAGCCTGTCCCCTGATTTTAGAGAGAGGGGAAGCTTGTATTTGAAGTCCTCGTACATAATGTCAGCGCTGTCACAGGTAGGACCTGCCAAAATAACTTCGCCTTCCTTTTCGCCAGGCTTGTCCTTTGAGGAAATGACAGGGTATTTCATTGCTTCATCAAGGGTTTCGATAAGCCCGTTGAATTTTCCTGAGTCCTGATAGACCCAGCGCTGCAAGGCCGTGTTGTTCTTCCGGCTGACCAAGATTACTTCGCTGGTTAAGATTCCGCAGTCACCCACAAGGGAGCGGCCTGGCTCCAGGATAATCATCGGTATTTCCTCTCCGAAGTCATCGTGAAGATAGCGTGTGATTTCCGAGGCATAAGTCTGAAGCTCGTTTGCCGGCTGAATGTAGTGAGCGGGAAATCCGCCGCCCATGTTTATCATAGAAAGCTTGATGCCTTCTTCTTCTTCGAGGGATGAGAACAAATAAGAGGCCTTTGCGATTGCGTCGTTCCATGCGCCGATGTCGCGCTGCTGGCTTCCGACATGAAAAGAGACTCCGTAGGGAGTAAGGCCTAAGTTTCTGGCCATAACGAGAATGTCATAAGCCATATCAGGGTGGCAGCCGAATTTTCTTGAAAGCGGCCAGTCTGCGCTCTGAGTGTTTTCCATTAACATTCGCACGTAGATTCTGCTTCCAGGGGCATTCTCTGCGATGTTTTTAAGGTCGTCCTTTGAGTCCGTGGCGAACATTCTGACACCTTTTTCGTAAAAATATTTGATGTCCTTTGCTTTTTTGATTGTGTTTCCGTAAGAAAGGCGCTCGCCAGTTACTCCTAAAGACATAATCTTGTCAAGCTCGTAGCGGGAGGCCACATCGAAATTTGAGCCGAGCTCAGCGAGCATTTTGAGGACTGGTTCACCAGGATTTGACTTGATTGCGTAGTAAATGTGTGCATAAGGGAAGGAATCACGCAATTTGACGAAATTGTATTTAATCTGCTTGAGATTAATCACAACATTAGGAGTCTCCAAATCCTTTGAAAACTCCAAGAACCGATTCCACTCTGAATCGGAAATATAGTCCTCACGATTGAACATAAGCGACCTCAGAAAATAGGATAAAAATGCGTAAGTGTGAATATAAAGGAAAATGCCTTAATGGTCTATATTTTTTTGAAAAGTTTTTTATTATTTTATGCGCCCGGTAACAGAGCGATATATATTCTAGACATTGAGAATTTTTTCCCTTTAATTTATAATGTCGAATCATAGGAGCTTTTAGGAATATGGACAAAAACAAGCTTTTTTTGGGATTCGTAACGGCCGCTCTGGGCCTTTTTCTGCTTATTTCACCAGACACTTTCATATCCTTTTTCGTAATTATTTTGGGAGTCGCGTCAATTATTGACGGTGTTTTTATTCTTGCGACTACCCGCGATTTAATCGTTGACCCTCAGTACAAAACTATTGTAACTGTACGAGGGGCTTTGAGCATTGCCGTCGGTCTTCTTGCAGTCATTTTGCCCATTGCAGTTGCGGCGGTTGTTTGGAAGGCAATGGCTTACACCCTTGCAATTTATTTAGTTGTCTCGGCTGCAATGCAAATCTATACGATTACGAAACTTCACAGAAACGGAATTATGATCCGCCAGTCAATGATTGAAGTCTTTTCTTCACTTTTGATTGCGATTGTCCTTTTTATAATTCCGGCTCAGACTGCGGGACAGTTTTTGATTCGTATATTCGGAATTGCACTCTTGATTGTTGGAATCGGTCTTCTGTTGATTCAATGGAAAAGCCGGCCTGAGCTTGTAGTTCCAGATTCAGTTGAAACAGTCGAAGACGAAGAAAAATAAATTAAGAGGTAAGAATTATGAAAATCAATAAACTTGAAGAGCTTTTAAAATCAAATGAATATCCAGGACGGGGAATTGTTGCGGGGCTTTCTCTCGACGGAAAATATGCCGTATCTGCCTATTGGACAATGGGACGGAGTGCTGGAAGCCGAAACCGCATTTTTGTAACCGAAAACGAAAACGGAAGCGAGGTTGTACGCACAAAGGCTTTCGATGAGTCTTTAATCGCAGGAGACCCCAGCCTTATCATTTATGCGGCTGTCCGCCAGCTTGGAGGCAAAACAATCGTCACAAACGGCGACCAGACCGACACGATTTTTGAGGGGCTCAAAAAAGGCGAAACTTTCGAACAGTCTCTCAGAGTTCGCAAATATGAGCACGATGCCCCAAATTTCACGCCTCGCATTTCTTCTCTCCTTAATGTCGAAAACGGAAAATATGACTACGCAATTTCTATCTTAAAGAGCGACAAGGGTAACGGAGACAACACGCTTCGTTTCACATACACTTACGATAATCCGCAGAAAGGCGAAGGTCACTTCATTCACACATACATGGAAAACGGTAATCCACTCCCCAGTTTTGAGGGAGAGCCAAAAAAAGTCGAAATCAAGGGTAATATCGACGAATTCGCAAATATGATTTGGTCCAGCCTTAACGAAGAAAACAAGGTCTCTCTTTTTGTACGCTTTATCGACATTGCGACAGGAAAGTACGAAGAGAAAATCATCAACAAAAATAAATAAGCCTCATACACAGTGTCATTATCCATCTTGACCCGATAATCCCCCAGCGTGAGATTGCCCGGTCAAGCCGGGCAATGACAGGGGGGGCGCTCCCTAAGTGCGGTAATGACTCATACTTATCAGTCAGCCCTTTTGTGTTTTTTTTTACCCCATTACAATTGACAAAATTTTTTCGACTCATTATATTAATCCGCAATTACTTAGGAAACTAACTAAATGGAATCAAAAATCTTTCGTACGGGGCTGCTTTTGGGGGCAGTCTCGAATAAGCTGAAAAGAAAGTTCGCTTCACTAAAGATTGGGGACGAGCTTTCTTCGGCACAGGGAAAAATCCTGCATTTTATAGTCACTCCGCGGGAAAAGGAAATCTGCCAGAAGGACATTGAGGAAACATTCGGGCTTAGGGCTCCGAGCGCGACGGAAATCCTAAAGCAGCTTGAAGAAAAAAATCTTATTGAGCGGCTTCCAAGCAAGGAAGACAGCAGAAAAAAAATCATAATTCCCCAAAAATCTGCTCTTTCTTACCAGAGTCAGGTTGAAAGCGACCTTATAAATCTTGAAAAACAGGTGACGAATGGAATCACTTCTGAAGAACTGAAGGCTTTTCATTCAACGCTGGAAAAAATAATCGAAAATCTTTCATAAAAAGAACAGGAGAAAATGATGTCAGAAATTAAACAAAAACCACAGAATATTTTGGCAACGGAAAAAATCAGCCGTCTGATAAAAAAATTCGCAATTCCATGCGTAATCAGCCTTTTGATTGCATCTCTCTACAATATCGTAGACCAGATTTACATTGGCTGGAGTCCGGCGGGTGCTGCGGGAAATGCGGCTACAAATGTCGTATATCCTTTTACGGTAATTGCGCTTGGTCTTGCCCTTTTGATTGGAGACGGGGCGGCAACTCTCTTTAACCTTTCCCTTGGCGCAAAGGATTTTGAAAAGGCGAACAAGTCAATCGGAAACGGAGTGTCGCTTTTGGTCATCCTTTCAGTCCTTATTACGGCTTTGGGACTTATTTTTGAAAAAGAGATTTTGAGCATTTTCGGGGCGAATCCTGCGGAAAAAGAGCTTTATTCTTACGCCCACGATTATTTCAGAATCATCTGCATTGGTTTTCCATTCTATATAATCGGACAGGGCTTGAATAATTCAATCCGAAGCGACGGAAGCCCGAAATTTGCGATGATGGCAACGATTGTCGGAGCCGTCACGAACATCATTTTGGACCCTGTTTTTATCTTTGCCCTCAAAATGGAAGTAAAAGGGGCTGCCATTGCAACTGTAATCGGTCAGGTCCTTACTTTTGCGATGAGCCTTGTTTATTTGGCTCGGGCAAAGCAGTATAAAATCTCAAAAAAGTCATTAAAACTCGACTGGAAGATTTCAAAAACGCTTATGATGCTTGGAATCACTTCGCTTGTAACCCAGCTGTCGATTGTCGTAGTAATAGCAACCTCAAACAATATGATTGCCCGCTTTGGCTACGAAACAATCGCCGCTTCAGGAAAGGCTTACGGAGTTATTACGCCGCTTGCCGTAATCGGAATCAGTATGAAGGTGTTCGGAATCGTCATTTCCTTCGTCATAGGAACATCAATTGGCGGAATGCCTATCATCGGCTTTAACATGGGAGCCGGAAACATAGCCCGGATTAAAGAGACTGTAAAGCAGATTCTTTTTGTGAACGGAATCATCGGTTTTATCGCATTCTTGCTCTACGAGCTTTTCCCGGATTTTATCATCAATATTTTTGGCGGCTCAAATTCAAGCGATTACTTTGACTACGCCCGCCATTGCTTTAGAATCATGCAGGGCGGAATTATCCTCACTTGTCTTATAAAAAGCATTTCGATTATCTTGCAGTCAATGGGTTCGGCCTGGAAATCGACCTTAGTCTCTCTCTCGCGAGACATTATCTTAAATGTTCCTCTTACGATTTTCGTGACAACTTGGTCTAAAAATGTCGTTACGATGATGTGGGCGCCCCTTATTTCAGATGTAATTGGTATTTTTGTAGCCTTAATTCTTCTTGTAACGGAGATGAAAAAGATTGGAAAAATCGGCGATAATGCAAAAAGTCCTGAAGAAAAAGACTCTTCGCCCGCCGCACTCTCTCAGAATGACAGGGTTACACACAACGGTGATGTAATCGTAAGCGATGCGAAACATCTTGCTGATAAAAAATTCGTCGTTACTGTTTCCAGAGAATACGCTTCCGGAGGAAGTGAGGTTGCAGAGATTTTGGCTAAGAAACTGGGCGTAAAATGCTATGACAAGGAAATCATTGAGCTTGCGGCAAAAAAACAGGGCTACACAGAAGAGTATGTTCGCTCAAAAGAAGAGCAGAGCAAAACTGCTTCTAGCTATGATGACAAGCTTTTTGAAGTTCAGAGCCACATTATTGATGTAGTTTCAAAAAATGAGTCTTGCGTGATTGTTGGCCGCTGTGCTGATTATGTCCTTCGCGACCATAAGGATGTTATAAAAGTTTTCTTGTACGCCCCGAAAGAAAAGAAAATTGAGCGTGCGGTAAAGCTTCTTGGTCTTGACGAAAAATCTGCTGAAAAAGAAATTTCAAGGATGAACGCGCAGAGGGCAAAGCACTACGAGCATTTTACGGGTGGAACCTGGTCTTCTTATGAAAACTACGATTATGTTCTTAATGTTGCTTCTCTTGGAGTTGAAGGCACGGCAGGACTTTTGAAGGACATTGTGGAAAAAAAACTTGGTTAATTAGCCCTAATTTCGACTTTTGCATTACGGAAAAACACTGAAAACTTACCGATTGAATGGAAGCAAGCGGCTGTGAAACACTTTCAGCTCATTATATCGCTTAAAATTTAAACACTCTTTACCGGTTATGCCTCGTACGGAGTAAATCGCTGCTGAACGTGTGCAACAGACGTGCTTCCATGCAAGTGTTCAATTTAATGTTTGGCAAATTCAAAAAGTCGAAATTAGGGCTTTATGGCAAATATTTAAGGCAAGGGGTAAAAATTCCCTTGTCTTTTTTTTTATAAGGCTTTTAAATAAGCTTACTTTATTTTCAGGTTAAAAGGGGAAAAAATTGAATGAAATATCTGTGCGGAATGTAGTAGCGGATGACGCAAAAAAATTGCTTGAACTATATGCGCCTTATGTGAGGGACACGGCGATAACCTTTGAGTACGACATTCCAAGCGAAAATGAGTTTAGAAAAAGAATCGAAAACATAATGAAGGACTATCCGTATTTATGTGCGGAAAAAGACGGAGAAATTTTAGGTTACGCTTATGCCTCTTCTTTTAAGGAAAGGGCCGCCTATAAATGGTCGGTGGAAATTTCGATTTATGTAAAGAAGGCAAGTCAGGGATTGGGGCTTGGCAGGCTTTTGTACGCTGCTTTGGAAGAAGAGTTAAAGAAAAGGGGAATCGTAAATATGTATGCGTGTATCGCCGTTCCCACGGAATGTGATGATGAATACTTAACGCATAACAGCGAGAATTTTCATGAGCATCTGGGCTTTAAGAAAGTCGGGACATTCAAAAATTGTGCGAAAAAGTTTAATCGCTGGTACAGTATGATTTGGATGGAAAAAATTATCGGTATCGCTTAAATCCTGAGAGACTCGCCCGAAACGAAGTGAAGAAACTCACCTCGTGAGTTTTTTTTCTACGAAAAACGGCTCACTACCTATTGACATAGTAGGTAATAGGTAGTATATTAAACCTATCAGATTACTAGGAATTAAAAACAGGAGGCTTATATGGCAAATTACAAATTCGAGACTTTACAGTTACATGTCGGACAGGAACAGGCTGACCCGGTAACGGATTCACGTGCGGTTCCGATTTATCAGACGACTTCTTATGTCTTCCACAATTCAAAGCATGCGGCGGACAGATTCGGCTTGGCGGACGCGGGTAACATTTACGGTCGCTTGACCAATTCTACTCAGGATGTGCTTGAAAAGCGAGTTGCGGCATTGGAGGGAGGTGTTGCGGCTTTGGCAGTGGCTTCGGGAGCTGCGGCTATCACTTACACGATTGAGGCTTTGGCTCAGGCTGGAGACCATATCGTCGCCCAGAAAACGATTTACGGCGGCTCTTACAATTTGCTTGCCCACACTTTGAAGGATTTTGGAATCGAGACGACTTTTGTTGACGCTCACAACTTGGCTGAGCTTGAGGGCGCAATCAAGGCAAATACAAAAGCTGTTTATTTGGAGACTCTGGGAAATCCGAACTCGGACATTCCTGACATCGACAAAATCGCTGAAATCGCTCACAAACACGGGCTTCCGCTCGTAATCGACAACACTTTCGGCACTCCGTATCTGATTCGTCCGATTGAGCACGGGGCGGACATCGTTGTTCACTCGGCGACGAAATTCTTGGGCGGTCACGGAACGACTTTGGGCGGCGTTATCGTTGATTCTGGAAAATTTGACTGGAAGAAGAGCGGAAAGTATGCGCCAATCGCTGCGCCTAACCCAAGCTATCACGGGATTTCATTCGCGGACGCGGTGGGACCGGCTGCATTCGTCACTTACATTCGCGCGATTTTGCTCCGCGACCAGGGTGCTTCAATCAGCCCGTTCAATGCGTTCTTGCTTTTGCAGGGCGTTGAGACGCTTTCACTCCGACTTGACCGCCATGTTGAGAACACGAAAAAGGTCGTTGAGTATTTGAGCAAGCATCCGCAGGTTGAGAAAGTGAATCATCCGTCGCTTCCCGACCACCACGACCACGCGCTTTACGAGAAATATTTCCCGAACGGCGGCGCGTCAATCTTCACATTCGAGATTAAGGGCGGAAAAGACGCGGCTTGGAAATTCATCGACAACCTTAAGATTTTCAGCTTGCTCGCGAATGTGGCTGATGTCAAATCGCTCGTCATTCACCCGGCGACCACAACGCACTCGCAGCTTTCCGATGAAGAACTGAAAGACCAGGGAATCACGCAGAGCACAATCCGCCTTTCAATCGGTACAGAGCATGTCGATGACATCATCGCCGACTTGGAAGCAGGATTTGCGGCAGCGAAGTAATTACACGCGAATTCCAATGATGAGTTTGTCCTCGCCGTTTTCTTTGACGAGGGCGGCTCTAGTTGTTGCGGGGTGAGGCTCGCCGTTCAGCATGAGGCGGTAATGAGTCGTAAACACACCCCGCTTTTTTATTGTTTCGAGGATATTTTCGCGCGTAAAACTTTCTTTGAAGGCTTTAAGGTCATCGGGGTGCAAGGTGAGTTCGGCATTTTTGTGGGTGTTGACGAAAAAGTTCTCGCCCTGTTTTGCAAGCCCCAGCGTTTCAAAATCGGAACTTGCCTCATATTCCGTGTATTCTTCGGTTTTGAGGTCAACGATGTACATGCCGATAAAATCACCCGAAAGCGACATGAGCCGCGTGTAAATCACTTGTTCCTGCTGAGCCTTTTCGAGCAATTGCTTCTGCTTGACTTGTGCGTCGACATTGCTTATCGCCATGACGATATGATTGTGGTTCATGCGCATGATTTTCATGTTCACATAGAAAACTTTGCCGTCTTGGTTTAAGCGGTATGTGAACGAAAACCGACCGTGCTCATTGATGTCGTTAAGAACCGCTTCTTTTGAAAAGACTGTGCGGAATTTTTCGAGGTCTTCTGAATACAAATATTTGGGCGCATCTTCAATGCAACGGTCAAAAAAATGCTCGCCGTGCCGTTCGCTCGACATGAGTTCTTCGCCCGCGACTGAAGAATATTCGATGAATGTGTCATTTTCGAGATTTACATAGAAAAGCGAGAAGTAGTCGGCAGCGAGCGCCTTTGCAATGTTGGCGTACGTTGCGCCCTGATTGCCTTCCATAATCATAAGCACGCCGACCGCAACCGATACTTTTTTCGTGACGGGATTTTCTGCAAGTTTGCGTACGAAATAATTTGCGATAGAACCATCGGGAAGGGCTTCGTCAACAAAGGTGCGTTTTCCGTCTTCTGCAACCCGCTGGATAACACGCATGAACGAAGAGCCGCCCGTCTGCAAGACTGCTGGAATGGGAATGTCTTTGTCCGAAACGGCAACTCCGAAGAACCGTCTGAAAAAATTACGGTATGACTGATTGGTGCGCACGAACCGAACGGTTTCGCCTGCAATTTCAAGAATCGCCATCGGAATCATGTTGAAGACATTGTTGAAATCCTGCTCGTTTCCGTGAGAGAACACGGCAAGGTCGTGCAAATTCACGCGCCCAATCGTTTCAAAATACTGCATTTCAGCGGGGTCTTCAAAGCCGAGCGAACGAGTATCGTCAATTTTGTTGACCACTTCTGAGAACGGAATCGGCTTGCCATAGTAATAGCCCTGAATTTTTGAACAGCCGACTTCACGCAAAAACTGAATCTGCTCTTCGGTTTCAACGCCCTCGCACACCGTGTCAACGCCGATTGAGAACGCCATTTTTATCAGTTCGGCGAGAATGATTTTTCCGTTGTTCTTTTGGTCGAACTGTCTCATAAAACTCATGTCGAATTTAATGAGGTCGAACGGAATTTCTTTTAAAACATTGAGCGAAGAGTAGCCGCTTCCGAAATCGTCCATCCAAATAGGGAAGCCGAGTTCCTTAAAGCGCAAAATTTGCTTCATCATGAAGTCAAAGTCGCTTCCGATTGTGCTTTCGGTGATTTCAATGCTGATTTTACTGCGCGGAATTCCTGCCAAATCAACACGGCTTCGGATTTCTTCAACGATGTCGCATGAGTCAAAATCAGAGCGCGAAAGGTTGATTGACTGCGCGAGAATCGGAATGCCGTGCTCTTCGAGGTATTTCATTTTTTCGATGACACGCTCAAGCATGTACAGGTCGAGTTTGTAAATGAGTTTTTCTTCTTCGAGGACGGGAATAAAATCAGCGGGCGACAAAAAGCCTTTTACGGGATCAATCCAGCGGGCAAGTGCTTCTTCATCACAGACTTTTTCGTTTACGGTGCGGACAATCGGCTGGTAGTACACGACAATCCATCGCTCCGAAATCGCCTTGTTTAAGTTTTCGAGAATGTAGCGGTGGTTTTCTTCTTCATGTTTGATTTTTTGGTCGTAACGGGCGATTCCTGCCGTGCGGTTGTCTTCAAGAGAATCACAGGCAAGTTTTGCGCGGTCGCACGCCATGTTGATATTCACATCGTCGTTTTCATAAGTGTAAATTCCGATGTGTGGGTGTATTCCGCCAGTTGTATTAAGATTTTTGCAATTCTCGATTAAACTGCGGAGTTTGTCATCGATATTTGTTCCGTCCGCAATGACCGAAAAATGACCGCCACCCAAGCGACAGC
>CALGGS010000102.1 GCA_937915735.1 uncultured Treponema sp. | reverse complement strand
GCCGGTGTGCGTCCTCATCTCGCTCCTGTCTACAATTTAATAATACCACACTTTTCTACAAAAGCAAGGAAAATTTTCAAAATTCTGCGATTTTTTTTAGAAAAAAAATATTAATTCTCTGCATTTTTGCTCTTTACATTATTTCGTGTTATAATTTTATTTAAGGACGATTTTTATATGGAATTAAAGAAATATATGTCACCTCTGCAAGCATGGGCTTTTGCGCTTGGCACAAGTATCGGCTGGGGCTCCTTTTTTATCACAAGCAATATGTATTTGCCTTCTGCCGGTCCCTTGGGAAGCCTTATAGGCTTGCTTATTGGTGCTCTGGTCATGCTTTTTGTTGCCCATAATTACCATTTTATGATGAATAGATTTCATTCATCAGGGGGGGCTTACTCTTATGTAAATGAAATATTAGGTCGTGATTATGGCTTTCTTGTTTCAATTTTTCTTGGTCTCACATATATCGCAATGTTTTGGGCAAACGCAACGAGTCTACCACTGTTTGCCCATTATTTTCTGAATTCTTTTCTAAAAGTCGGTGTCCATTATTCACTTTTTGGCTATGAAATCTATATAACGGAAGCATTGCTCGCCGTATTTGCGATTATACTGACAGGTTTTCTCTGCACAAAATCCTTGCGCCTTCCCGCCTTTTTAATGACAGTCTTCGCCTTGATTTTTACGGCGGTGATTTTATTCTGCTCTGGCTACGCTCTTTTTGGTCACAAAAATACTGTGTTTTCTTTTGAGCCGTTTTTTATGCCTTCAGGGAACGAGCTTTCCCAAATACTGAAAATTGCTTTCATCTCGCCCTGGGCTTTCATTGGATTTGAAAATATTTCGCATTTTCTTCCTGAATTCAATTTTTCAGCAAAAAAAACAGGCTTTATCCTCCGCTTGGCGATAATCACGGCGACACTCCTCTATATCGCTCTCATTCTGCTTTCCGTTACAGCCTATCCGGAAGAATACGGCAACTGGTTTGCATACATAAAGGATTTGCAAAATCTTTCTGGATTGAAAGCGCTACCAGTTTTTTATGCGGCCACTTTTTATCTCGGGGACTCTGGCTTTTATCTCCTGCTGCTTGCGCTTTTTGCTCTAATTATGACAAGCCTTATAGGAAATATTTACGCCCTGAGCCGTCTTCTCCTTGCCCTTGCAAAAAACAATGTGATTTCACAAAAATTCGGCATTCTTTCAAAGAATTCCATTCCCGTAAACTCAATCTGGCTCATTGTCGCAATTTCAATAATCGTTCCCTTTTTCGGCCGTGTCGCAATAGGCTGGATAGTCGATGTCACTACTATCGGTGCGGCGATTGTTTATGGTTTTTTATCTTTTGCGACATACAAGCTGGCAAAAAACGAAGCGAAAAGGATAGAAATATTCACTGGATTTTTTTCTCTCGTTGCAATGGCCATATTCTTCAGTTTCCTGATTATCCCGAATTTTTTTTCAAAGGGAACCCTTTCATCTCAGTCTTACTTTTTATTTTCACTTTGGGCAGTAATAGGATTTTTCAGGTTTCACTCCCTTCTCAAAAATGACAGGGAACGGGTTTACGGCAAGTCGAATGTCGTCTGGATTTTTTTGCTCGCGCTGATTCTTCTTCTCACTCTTGTCTGGATGATAAACACAAACCGAAGTGCGATAGAAAACGGAATCTTGACGCTCAGTGAGTATATTCAAGGACTTTCTGAAACAGGGAGCAATCTTGAGACAAACAGCATAAATTTCACAATTGCGCTGCACCTTGCATTTAAAAATGTTTTTGATGCAAACCTAATGACTACCTTGATTGTGATTTTGCTCTTCCTGGTAACGGCTTTCATCATCATAAGCAACACTAATATCATTAAAAAGCGAGAGATTGAACATGAGCATGAAATTTACAAGACACGATCAATTGCCTTTAAAGATTCTCTCACGAATGTAAAAAGCAAGCATGCCTATGTTGACTACGAGATGAAAATGAATCAGGAAATTTCAGAAAAAATCATTGGGGAATTCTCTGTAGTCGTATGCGATGTGAACAACCTCAAATGGGTAAACGATAATCTTGGTCACAAGGCGGGAGATGAATACATCAAGGAAGCCTGTCACATAATCTGCGTGATTTTTGATCATAGCCCTGTTTTCAGAATTGGCGGGGATGAATTCGTGATAATATCGAAGGGTTACGATTATGAGCACCGTGCAGAACTGCTGCAAAAGCTCAACAAAGTATCAGAGGAAAACAAAGGAAAGATGGGAAAGGTCGTAATAGCCGCAGGTATATCTGACTTCAATTCGGAAACCGACAATTCTCTGGTTACGGTTTTTGAACGGGCAGATGCAAACATGTACATCCGCAAAAAAGAATTAAAAAAACAGGATTTTCTATGAGCTACTCAGTTTTTATATCGTCAAAGACGCCTTCTTTATAAAGCTCAAGGAAGGCATTCGCGACAACTGGATCAAACTGCGTGCCAGAACATTTTTTTATTTCTTCCACAATAAAATCCATCGGAAGCTTTTTTCGGTATGGTCTTGTGGAACTCATGGCATCAAAGGCATCTGCAACGGAAATAATTCGCGCCACATAAGGGATTTTCTCACCATAAAGCCTGGCCGGATATCCTTTTCCGTCGAATCGCTCATGATGATATTGTGCGCCGTCAGCTATATCTTTTTGGGTCTTTACTTTCTTTAAGATTTCGTACCCTCGTTCGGGATGGCTTTTCATCATTTCAAACTCTTCTTCCGTTAGTTTTCCAGGCTTATTCAGAATTTTGTCTGGAATACCGATTTTGCCGATATCATGAAGAAGAGCTATATTATAAAATTTTTGAGCCGATTCTTTGTCTGCGCCAAGTTTAAGGGCGAGCATTTTTGTGTACTTTGCGACCCGCAATGAGTGACCGTTTGTGTAAGAATCTTTGCCATCGATACAAACTGAAAAAGCATCGATAATTGAATCCGTGAATTCAACGAGTTCTTTTCTGTGGTTTTCTTGAACACGCTGAATTCTTTCGTTTCTGCGATATATGAGAAGAACAGAAAAAAGGGCAACAAAAGTTATACAAAGGGCAGGAAAACTTGAAGCGTGAAAATGAAGGATTCCGCTTGTTAATTTTAATATTCTGAGAATGAGGATTACGATTGAAGTGTAAAAACCAATTTTTCTGTAAATAACAACAAGAGAAATAATAATAATCGTAGATATTGAAGAAAAAACTCCTGCCAGTGATGCGATTGGCATGGGATGACCGAAAATCATAAACATGTCTTTTGAAACAGATGTTTTTCGAGAGCATAAATCTGTAACGATATAAAGACTGATTAAAAGGACAAAGCAAATGATAGACGGTATCTTATCGGCTGTAATCTGAAATTTTTTCTTCATAAGAAAATTATAACACATATTAAGAAAAATAATCTTTAGATTATCTTAATCTTACTTTTTTACGCAAAAGAGCGGTAAAATACATTTATTTTTTCTGAAAGCATTTTATAGAAAACTTGATAAACTACTTTTTTTTTGTATAGTAATCTAAGAAAAATTTAATTTTTCAGGAGACATACAAAATGAAAAAGTTTTCTATCAGGCTTTTTTTGATGGCGGTGGCTTTTATGGCTGCCCTGCTTACGGGCTGTTCATCTGATTCTGATTCAGAGAACGAGACATATTATACGGTCAATTTCTACGGAAACTATGAAGGTTCTGGGTATATCGGCTGTCGCAGTGCAAGTGACGGAGAAAGCATTACGCTTTACGAAACTTACTCAGTGACGAGGAAAGGCTACCATTTGAAGGGCTGGTCGGAGGACGAGGATGCAAGCGAGGCAACTTATGAGCCAGGCGCGCAGATTAAAGTCGAAAAGGACATGAGCCTCTACGCCGTCTGGGAAAAAATCGAATCTTTTACGATAACCTATGATGCAGCTTTCATCGCGGCAGAGGCAAGTGAAAGCGAGAAGAAAAGTCAGACCGTCACCGTAAAAAATACGGATGAAAAGGTTGCGCTTGAAGCGAATACTTTTACAAGGGAAGGATATATATTTTTGGGCTGGGCAAGTTCTGCTTCTTCCAAGACTGTGGCATATTACGACGGGGCGGAAACTGACCTTTGGGACGACACCACGCTTTATGCGCTTTGGGGAGAACGCTCTTCTTATATCCAAGTGACCTTCAACAAAAATGACGGAAGCGCAGAGTCTGAGGAAAAAATCATTTATGTAAAGAAAAACACAAGCTTCACTTTGCCTGCCGCCTCTTTCACTCGGGAAGGATACACTTTCTCAGGCTGGGCAAAATCATCTTCTTCAAAAACAAAAGCATACGCTGACGAGGCTACGGTCTATTCTTCCGATGCAAGCGAGGATTTTACCTTATACGCCCTTTGGCATGACGACAATCATTATGTCATAACCTTCTACCCCAACTACACTGGAAGCAGTGATTCTTATGTAGAGCAGGTTGTCGAGAAGAATGAGAACGGAACGATTGCCAGCCTCGATGAAAACACTTTCACCCGTGACGGCTATGTTTTCTACGGCTGGTACACTTCAAGCACACTTTCCACCAGCGGAAGCACATCGAATTTCTATCTTGACGAAGATTCCCTGACGCTTACCGGCGACAAGGATTTATATGCCTGCTGGCTTTCCGAAGATTCAGCTTCTTCCGTAAAAATCATTTTCAACAAAAATGATGGAAGCTCTGAGCCGGAAGAGAAGACACAATATCTTAAATATGGAAGTAAGCCCTCTTCTTCTTACTCGTACTCATACTACTCAAGTACGCCGACAAACTACAACAGGCTGGCGAAAAACACATTCACGAGGGAAAACTACACATTCGCAGGATGGGCAGAATCCGCCTCAGGCACAAAATCATATTCTGACGGAGAAGAGCTCTATGTGACAAGCGGAATGACTCTCTACGCCCTCTGGACTTACACAGGAAGCG
>CALGGS010000101.1 GCA_937915735.1 uncultured Treponema sp. | reverse complement strand
GGCATTTTCATCGGTCGCAGGGTCGTGATTGTCAAATGAAGTGCAGTTTAAGATAAGGTTGTCGCTCGGCCAGTCATCAAAACTTGTAACAGAAGAGGCACGGCGACTTATCTGCAAGCCAGTGTCTCTGTTTGCCTGCAAAATACATCGCTCGATAATATTGTGCTTTCCTGCGACAAAAATGCCGTTATCTGCAGAGCCGTAGACCGTCAATCCGTAAATATGCCAGTAATTTGCGTTAACCTGAAGTCCCCGCTCATTTTTTGAAGTATCGCTGGAATCATAGCTCTGGCTTGAAAAATCCAATGTTACACTTGCCCCGCTTGCCGGAAGAATATATTTCATTGAAGACGCACTTCCGTCATTTCCCGCGGCAATAGTCAGCTGGTGGTCAAAGGCGTAAGTTCCCTCAGAAAGCACTATCGCCCCACCCTCTTTTACCTGCGTCAGGGCAGACTCAAATTCATCTGCCGTCGAAACATAAATCGCATTTTTTATTCCTGATGTGTCAATTTCCGTCAGGCGGCTTCTACGGCCTATTTTTGAGCCATTCGTATATTCTTCTGAATCAGAAGCATCGTCATCATCAGAAGCTGTATTTTCATCACTAGAAGCGCTCGTTGTTTCCTTTGTTTCTGAAAGGACATTTCCGTCTTCATCTGTCACAGTCGTAATTTTCGTTACTGAGCCGTCAGAATTCGTAGTCGTTTTTATTGTCGTAGTCTGAATCCTATCCTTTGTGATAATGACATCATACAGCCGAAGATAGCAGGGACTAGAGCCAGCAGCACCGACGGTAATCCTCACAGAATCTGTGCCTGTATATTCTTTTTCAAATGACTTTCCACTCGTCGTTAAAGGGTTAGCTGAGCTTGCAGGCGTGTCAGAGTATTTTTCGTCATTGATTTTTATGTATGCATATCGCCCGTCTTTTTTTGTTGCGTTTGTAGAATAATTTATTTTGATTTTAAAAGGACCTTCTATTGAGTCTATAACGAAGGCTGAGTCCTGAATCTGAATATCTCCCGCGCTAGCGTCAGTTACGCTGCAGGTCTGGCTTTCTTCAAATTTATAATATTGAATCGGAATTTCATCCTCTCCAAGAGATTTGATTTTTGCAGTCAGATTTTTATTAGAGGAAGGATAGTCAACATCGCTTTTTAGTGAAAATTTTTTCGAAGCAACCGCCGAAAAGCTTGTGTAAACAGCAGCAGAAGCCGCCAAAGCAGATGAATCTGAAATAGTTTCCTCAGCGTCAACTCCTTCGATAGCGACATTTGACAAATCGCTGAACACCCACGCCCCCAGGACCTCAGGGACAGATTCCGTTTTAGTCTCAGTCTCTTCAGTCGGCGGAATTTCAGGAGTTTGAGGCTCTACAGTACCCCCCCCCGTACTATTAGCAGAATCGACTGAACAAGCAGTCACTAAGAACGAAACTACAGCAAACACAGAAAAAAAATTTTTAAATACAGACTTTTTCATAACAGACCTCATCACGAACTTTATTATAACAAGGTCGCAAATTTGTTTTCTTTCAAAAATTTGGATTATTCTGACATTTTACGAGTTATGGGTATCTCTAAAAACTCGCCTTCGGCTATTTTTTAGAGAACCCGACGAGTTTCTACGCAATGCTTCGACTCTTGAAAATAGCAAGAGTTAAAACATCGCATTTTTAGAGGTTTCATTATGAATCATTATTGTCAGCTCGTGCTTGTTGTAATTTAAGTGAACGATTTTTGAGTTAGGAATTTTTGAGAATTCTGAGATTAAAACCCAGTCTATTGCCCCCTGCATTTTGATTGTGCAGATAATGTTTTTTGCCATTTTAGAGTCAAGCCAGGACTTTATCCACTGCAAAAGGCGTGCCGGATAACAGATTACATCGCTTAAAAGCCAGTCAAGTTTTTCGCAATTAAGGATAGAGCATATTTCTTCCGGCTTTAAAGTGAAGGCGTCGTGGGCCATAAATTTTACCTTCGGGTCATTCATAAGAGAAGGGGCAAGCTCCGCCCTGTCTACGGCAAGCACATCAGAGCCCAGCTGCCTTAAAACCCAGGTCCAGCCACCGGGACAGGCTCCCGCCTCAAAGCACTTGTCGCCTTCCTTTGGAAAATCCGCACCAAAATAAGTGTGGAAAAGCGAGAGTGACTCCTGCAATTTAAGATATGCCCTGCTCGGAGGATTTTCGTGGTCTTCTTCAAAGGTAATGTACCCACAAGGAAGCGGCGAATTCGTTTTGGCCGAGGCAATCATCGTTTTTTCATCAAGAAGGGTGTAAAGCCCCATAGATGACGACGGGATTTCAGCAGGAAAAGTCCTGGTCTTTAAATTGATGTAAGGAAGTTTTTCCTGAATAAGGCTTGCTCGCCTGAAAAGCTGAAATTGATAGCCCGCCCAGTTCCGTTGAATTTCTTTTAAAGCAGCAGCAGCCTCGCCAATAGAGCCGAAATGAATCAAAACCGGCTCCTCCATACAGGTTGCGGCAAAATAAGGCAAGGAAAGTCCGGCTTCTTCAAAAAGAGATGAGTCAAAATCAGGGCAGTAAAGCAAATCGCCGTACCATGAGGATGCTCCAAAAGGCGTAAAGGACATTCCTGAGACAGTTGCCGCCTCAACTATTTCACCATAAGAAAAACGGTCAACGAGTTCCGCTGTGAGAAGATTTTTTAGTTTCGGAAAAGCCAGAAAAGCCATTCCTGTAAGTTTTTCGATTTGTATCATTTTTTTTATTTTTATATGAAAAGCGAGTCGGTATCTATTGAGATAAGTCCGCCGTTTTTTTCGTCAGATTTGTCAGCCTTTAGCATTTTGATGTAGGAATTTAAGCGGGCAGAATCCTTTGAATGAAGGATTGAAAAGCCAATAGAAGTTTTGCCTTCGCTTTCGTTAAAATCTGACCAAACTGGCTGGGCAAGAAGTTCAAGGACTTCCGAGCTTATTCTTGAAAGCCGAAGCTGAATCTCGTATTCTTTTTCGGTGTCTACAGTACAGGGAGCGCTAAATTCTGCCTTAAAGCCTGTGTCGCTAATATCTGTGAGACTGCCGGAAACTATACAGAGAGAAGGACAAACAACACGGGCAAAATCGTCAAATCTCTCCGAACCTCTTTGATTTTTCATTTCGTTTATTATGAATTATTTTAGCATTTTTATCAATTTCTTTCTGCTCGCAAAGTAGGCCGGTATTAAAAAGCTGTCCGCCAAAACCCAGGCGAGCGGGCTTGCCAAAACAGCCCCCTGAAAGCCGAAAATCGGAACCAGGAAGATTGCGATAACAGAGCGTCCGACAAGTTCTGCCAGTCCCGCAAAAATCGCAAGACGGGAAAATCCCATCCCCTGAATCATAAATCTTACTTCGTTTACAAGGGCAAGCAAGAAATAAGTCGAGCCGTTCGCCATAAGCGCATAAAAAACATTTTTCATAACTTCCCCTATTACTTCAGGTGACTCGTTCTTGCTTATAAAAAGTGAAGCCAAATTATCCGTGAAAAAATACAGGATTATAAGTGCGGAAACCGAGTACAAAAACCCGATTACGCAGCCCCAGAAAAGCCCTGGATTTAGCCGCTCGATTTTCTTTGCGCCAACATTCTGCCCCGCATAGGTCGCCATTGTAGTTCCGAGAGCGTCAAAAGGCGTCGAAAAGAAAATACTGATTTTTTGAGCCGTGACCATAGCCGCAACATAAACTGAGCCTAAAAGATTCACCGACCACTGCAAGATTACGCTTCCTACAGCCGTGATTGAATACTGTAAGCCCATGGGAATGCCGATTCCAAGCAAGGTGAACATTCTTTTTGTCGACAAGATTTTATCTTCCTTTCGAATACGGAGAATCTCAAATTTCTTTTTCATGTAGAAGAAGCAGAGAAGGCCCGAAAAGCCCTGAGAAATTACCGTTGCCCAGGCAGCCCCGGAAATTCCAGTTCTAAAGACGGCGATAAAAAGTAAGTCAAGCCCAATGTTTAAGACAGCCGAAATCAGAAGAAAATAAAGAGGGGTTTTTGAATCCCCCACAGAGCGGATAATTCCCGCCAGAAAATTGTAGAACAAAATAACAGGAATTCCGCCCAAAATCACGACAAAATAAGAATGAGCCATACCGATGATATTTTCCGGAGTTTTTAAGAGAGAGAGCATTGAACGGCAGAAAATCGTCGTGAGCAGCGCCATCGAAAAGGAGATTATTCCGATTAGAACCCAGGAATTGAAGACGAACTGCCGCATGGATGTAAAGTCCTGGGCCCCAAAACGCTGGGCAACAGGAATCGCAAAGCCTGAGCAGACTCCCATACAAAAGCCAATCAGAAAAAAGTTCAGGCTTCCTGTTGAGCCGACTGCGGCAAGCGCGTCAACTCCCAAAAACTGACCGACAATGATTGTGTCAACGAGATTGTAGAACTGTTGGAAAAGATAGCCGAAAAAAACAGGAACGGCGAAGTTAAAAATGATTTTTAACGGGTGCCCTGCAGTTAAATCCTTTGTCATGAGTAAAATTCCGCCTTTATGATTTCAAAAATTTCTTTGTCGTGACTGTCCATCTGAAATTTTTCGTGCGAAAAAAAGCAAAGCGTGTGGTGATTTTCAGTCTCTTCAAAAAATGGAAGATATTCCTGGCAATTCTGCTCGAAATAAAGCCACGCGAGAAGATAGATAAATTGCCCGCCCTGAGTGTAGCTCGCCTTGTCCGATAGAGGAGAAGCGATTTCGACTGACTTTATGTGAGTTGAGCCAATTTCATCTTGATTTTCCTTGTCGATATCCATACAGGACTTATAGAGATTGTAGGCTTTTAAAAGATTCTGCTCGTCCTTGTCAATCGAAGAAGCCCTGTCGCTCTGCTCGCCTAAAGCCTCAAAAGGAGCTTTAAAAACCTTGTAGGTCGACACGACCGAAGAACGGAGACGCTCGCCCCGCTCACGGATTTTTTCTTCAAGGTAAGAGTTCTTTTGCTTTTCGACCGACGAAAGCCTCTTTGCGTCAGGCGATTTATTAAAGCGAGATAGCTTCTGAGAAAAATTAGAAAAAACTTCAGATATATTCTGTGCCATAAATTTTACTCGAAAAAAAATTTTAGCCACCAATTTTAGGAAAGAACACAAATTAGATATTTAAAATAATCAGTGTAATTCGTATAATTAGCGTAATTCTTGTTTAAATATAGCACAAAAAGGCGGAAAAGAATATGAAAAAAACGAACGCTATGAGAATTCTTGATGGACTGAAAATTCCTTATGAAACCCTTTCTTATGATGACGACGGTGAGCATGAGTTAAGCCGGGGAGCTGCCACAAATACGGCGGCAAAGCTTGGCATTGAAGTGTCCGCCTGCTTTAAAACGATTGTAATGAGAAGCGAGTCAAAGCAGATTTTTGTTTTCTGCCAGAGTGCTGACCATGAAATAAACCTCAAAAAAGCAAGGAATGTCTGCGGAGCAAAGGAAATCAGTCCCGTAAAACCAGAAGAACTACTCGCATTGACAGGCTATGTCCGGGGCGGCTGCTCGCCTCTTGGTATGAAAAAGAAATTCCCGACATTTATTGACGAAAGCGCACTTTTGCACGAAAGCATTTATGTAAGCGCCGGAGTCCGCGGAGAGCAAATAAAAATCGCACCAGATGACCTTATAAAGGCAACCGGTGCGACAGCCGTAGATTTAGTTTTGGAATAAAAATTAAAATCCGATTGAAAGGCCTGTCTGGAAGAAGGGGCGTGCTCCTAAATGAGGAAATTCAAAATAGATTCCAATATGCTTTTCGGGGCAAAACTGAATTCCCAGCGGGCAGAGGTCAAAGCCGAAGGAGTTGTTCGTGTCCTGTCCGTCGTCAGACATAAGCCAGCCGATTGAAACTTCGCCGTAAAGGGAAAGCCGCATTCCAATTTCGTTGAAAACCCAGTGACCGTAATCGCCGTGAAAGCCAATGTAAGCGAAATTCATTGAGAGAGTTTCGCTTTCAGACTCTCCGCTCTTGTCATAGTGCGTGTCCCAAATGTCAATCGCAAGTCCGCCCATAAAGCCGAGCCTGTAATTTGCAATTGGCGGAAAAACGGTAATATTCATGTCGGTCGCAAACCTTGGAGTCGTCGAACTGTAACTGTCACCACCGGCAAAAATTTCTCCAAAAACATCCGAAAAGGCCGCTACAAAGGACTGAGCCACTCCGTGGCTTGTCAACATCGGGAAAGCGGGAATTGCCCCCCTTAGCTCAATGAAGCGATGGCCTTCAAGACTTGAAAGATTCTGCGCGAAACTTCCTTTTTTATTATCAGATGTCACTAAATTCTCAGATGATTCAGACTCTTGGGCTTCAGATTTATAATCTTCAGCCTGTGAAAATGAGAAATTTAAGACAAAAGAAAATACAAAAAGAAGAGAACAGATTTTCTTAAAAATTCTTTTCATAACTAATGTTAATCAGGGGCATTTTTTGGGGGGATTTCCCCCCTTACTATTACAAACCCTCTGGAAGAGTAATTCCGAGAGCCTTTACAGTCTCAGCGTTTGCCGTGAAGTCGAACTTTGAAAGATATTCGACTGGCATTTCGCTGACCTTCGCTTCACCTCGCAAGATTCTTGCAGCCTGTTTTCCCGTAAGTTTTCCAAGCTCATAGTAGTTGATTCCGTAAGTTGCAAGACCGCCAGAAGAAACCATTCCCTCTTCGCCACAGATTACAGGGAGTTTAGCTTCGTTTGCAACCATTGCAACATTTGCCATACCTGCCGCGAGCATATTGTCTGTAGGAACATAGAAAGCGTCAACCTTTCCTACAAGGCTCTGAGTTACCTGCTGAATCTCGTTTGAGCTTGAAACTGAGCCTTCAATGACTTCGAGACCGTTTAGCTTACAAGCATCCTTTGCCCATTCAAGCTGAACGAGGGAATTTGCCTCGCTAGAGCAATACAAAACGCCAACAGTCTTTACATCCGGGAAAAGTTTTTTAAGAAGAGCGATTTGAGCGTCAACAGGAGTTCTATCTGAAGTTCCGGAAACATTTGTTTCAGGACGGAAATTTGATTTTACGAGTTTTGCAGATTCAGGGTCAGTAACGGCCGTAACAAGAATCGGAATTTCCTTTGTCAGATTTGCGACTGCCTGAGCCGCAGGAGTCGCGATTGCAAAAATAAGGTCGTCCTTGTCGTTTACGAATTTGTTTGCGATTGTAACGCAGTTAGCCTGCTCACCCTGAGCATTCTGGAAGTCAATGGAGATGTTTTCGCCATCTTTAAAGCCTTCTTCAGCAAGAGCGTCAACAAAGCCCTGATAGCTTTTGTCGAGGGCAGGGTGTTCAACGAGCTGAATTGCTCCGATTTTGATTTTGCCGTTTTTTTCGTTACAGCCGGAAAGAGCAAGAGATGCCGCAATAATAGCAGCGCCAACAGAAAGAAGTTTTTTCATTTTTTTCTCCTAAAATTATAAGTAGTAATAGCCTATCACATATTAAAAATAATTGAAAGTTAGAGTGGAATTTTTTATTTTTCCGTGATACTCTATAAGACATAATGAAACGAATTCTTACTTTTGCGGTCATTTATCTGGCTTCAATATTTTTGGGCATGGTAATTTTTGCAACGCTTTTTATGCTCAACTGCAACCTGACATCTTTCGTAACGGGAGTTCAATCAGCTTTCTTTTCGCTGAAGTTTTTTATGACAGGGCTATTCTTCTCAGTGCCTCTCGTCTGTATTCTCGTTCAGATTCTTTTTATTTTCTACCTCATTCGTCATCCCAGCCAGCAGATTCTTTCTTTCATTCTATATGTAATTTTCGGGGCTGTTTCCTGGCTTGTTTTAATTCCTACAGATTTACACTTAATTCACAAATACGATAGCGACACATATTCTTCAAGAGTCGAGGCTTCTTCCGCAGGTGTTTTCCGAAAAGAAGCGAACGGAGTCTTTTATTACTCGCGAATCGACGAAAATGGCAAAGCAGAAGGACTTTTCCTTGACACGACAGGCTATTTCGGACAAGAGGGGGCCGTTGTCCCGCTTTATGACTATTCCGTTAAAACAGAGTCGGCTTTTCCTTACTCTGACATCTTAATCAAAAATTCACTTGAGCCGTCAAAAATCGTCACCTACCCTCTTTCAGTTTACAACGCTCTTTTAACGGCGGGCCTTTACTCATCCTCACTGGGATTTTTAGCATGGCTCGCCTTTGCCTCTCTCGGACTTGCCCTTCTTTCAGCCTACGGAGTACAGTTTGCAAGCTCATGGAAACTCGCAAATGTAATTTTCGTCATCTGCTCCTGCATTGCGATTCTTTTCATCAATTTCCTTTACTATATGAATATTATGCCAGACATTTTTAAAGAAATAGCCTTTAAGCTGTCTGAGCTTACAGGAGCCAAAGATCCTCTGATTATCCTAATCAACCTGATTATCACGGTTGTTTTTGCTGTTTTCGGACTATTTATGTCTCTTTACCGATTCGGAAATTCAAATTCGGAGATTGAAGAATGAGAAAAACTGGAATTATCGTCGCAATATACTCAGTTCTTGCCTTTGCAGTCTGTCTTTTGGTCTCAAACCTCATAAAAAATAATCCCCTTCTGCTTGACGGAGAGTTAAGCTCATATATTTTCAGGCGGGGATTTTTATTCTTCTGCAGGTTTTTGCCATCCCTAATTTTCAGTTCCTTTCTGCTTGGCTGTGCAATCGCTTACGGAAAAGATTCAGAAAAAGCAAAAATCAAATATTCACCGCTGATTATGTCGCATTTCCGAAAAACAATGATAGCTTCGATTATTATCGTTTTGGGAGTCACTTTCATAACAGAGGTTTTCGTTCCGCTTTTTGAGTCAAAACAGTCACGGGCACAGATTAAACCCGTCCTTTTCGGCGAATTTATGAGCTTAAGCCGTGAAAACTTCAACAAAGGCAATATGAATCTCGCCTTTGAGTATTCTTACAACGCACTTCTTTTAAATCCTAAGGACAAGGACGCCCTCGACATCAATGAACGCTCTGCGGCAGAGTTAAAATCTCTCAAAATGGTGCTTGACCACGAGGAATTAGTCAGCGAAAGTGGCGAAAAGCTTACTTTTTCTGCGGCTTTTGAGACAAAGGGCGAAACAGTCACATCCCTCCTAAACAAGGCAAAGCTTGCGCAACAGGCCGAAAATTGGTTTGATGCGCATTATTACGCTTATCTTGCGACTCAGATAGGGAAGGAAAAAGACATAAATCTCGATGAAGCGACAAGAATCGCAAGTGAGGCATGGAATCATCTTTTTGCCCCCACCGAGCTACGGGAGACCGAAGAGCAGAGCCTGTTCAGGAAAAAAAGAAACGCCTACCGTGCCCTGATCCGGGGAGACAACATCGAGGCGTATTATCAGTTCCTTGAAATTTCTAATTTTTCAGATATAGCGGCTCGAGACGCTGATGTCTCTAAATTCCTTGTGATTGCAAGGGAAAGGGTTGAGAATCAGTGTTTTTTCATAGAAGAAGTTGAAAATCTCCGCCGTTTTGAAAGCCATAACAACATTTATTTTTCAATTTCGCACGCTGACGGAAGTCGTGATGTCGTTTATATCCGCGGAATAACGCCCGTCAAAAATTCTGGCAGAATGATTCAATATTTGCGCGGATTTTCTCTTTTCACATATTCAAAAGAAGGAAGATTTGAGCGCTCAATGTTCGTTCCTTATGCAAAAATGCTCTCCGAAAACGCCACTACCTTCGACGAAAGCTCAAAGATTCATTTCGGAATAAAAGATGAATTCAAGACAGTGCCATATTTGATGATGGAAAGCATTTCAAAAAGCGACAGAAGCGGCAGAATTTCGCCAGTTTATGAATATGATGCAGATTTTGTTCAAAAAGAAGAGCCTTACTTAAATTCATATTTCGTTCTGGGACTTCCTCTTTCAGATTTCAATCTTCTTTGCGACGCTACAAGCGGTTCTAAAAAAATGAGTCTCATCTCGCTCATAAAATTTTTACCGAAGGCTCGGGAATACGGCTATTCTTACGAGGTCTACAATTCAGATTTCATTTACAGGCTCACTTATCCGCTGATTATGCTCATTTGCTGCATTTTCCTGGCCTGCATGGCATGGAATTACCGTCTTAAAACCGAGCAGCTTTTTAAGTTCAAATGGATTTTTCTGCTGCCGCTACTCACATTAATACAATATTTTGCCCTGGAATGCGGACTTTATGTTTGCAAACTGCTCGACTATGCTCTCGTGATTATTCTCGGCCCTATGGCAATTTATGTTTCCTGTGCGGTTCTGGTCGTGCTGCTGATTATTGTCTGCTTTAATTTTGTCTCTCGTCAGGCAGATTAGAAGGTGAGGCAGCCTTTTCTGACTTTTTCTGCATGGCTCCTGTGTTCCGCTCCCAGAAAACGCCGTCTGAATAGCCCTGGATTGTTTTGTCCGTTTCGGCTTTATTAAGCCTTTTTTGGGCGAAAAGACAGTATTCCTCGCTTAATTCCACTCCGACAAAATGCCGTCCGAGCTTTTTCGCAACGACGCTCGCAGTTCCGCTTCCCAAGAAGGGGTCAAAAACAATGTCGCCTTTTTTAGAGCTTGCAAGAATGAGCTTCGCATAGAGTTTTTCTGATTTTTGGGTCGGATGCTCAGTGTTTTCGCTCATCGACCAGAAGGGAATTGAAATGTCATCCCAGAAATTACCCGGATATGTCAGGCGGAAATTTCCGTTTTCGCTTTCTTCCCAATCTTTTGGCTTTCCGTTTTCCTTGTAAGGGGCAATTACCCGTCTTTTTTGCTTTACAGCTTCTACATCAAAATAATAATTCTTCGGGTTTTTTACGGCAAACCATATATCTTCCATTGAGTTTTTCCAGTTGCTTGAAGCCCCCCTGCCCTTTTCCCGCTGCCAGGTGATTCTGTTCATAACCGTAAGCTCTTTTTGAACGGCCCGCTGCAAGCTTGAAGTGCATTTCCAGTCACCGCAGATATAAAGAGAGCCTTGAGGCTTTAATTTTTTGCAAACCTCAGGAAACCAAGTCGAAAGATATTCATCGTAAGCCTCTTCGCTCCGCTCATTAAAAATCCTTCCGCCAAAATTTCGGGTAAGATTGTAAGGCGGGTCAATTATGATTAAATCCGCAAATTCATCCGGCAAAAGGGGAAGTGCCTGTAAGATATCGCCGTTTATTGTTTTATCAAGAATTTTTTGCGTAATTTCGACCGAAGTCAGCGAATCGTGAAATCTATCAGAGCAATTTTTCAGTTCACCGAGCGTAAGGAGCTGTTTTTTTAAAAGAGGAATTTCTTCTTCAGTGAGAGTTAAGGTTCTGTTCTGCGGGGCTTTTTCCTTTTTCATAAATATGTTGCCGATTATAAATGAGAAATGTTTAATGTTCAATGCAAAATTATGTCACCACGGCGATTTCCGCCCCCCTCTAATCATAATCTGTGGTTAAAATCTTTTTTTTCCGTTAAAATCTTAATATGCCACCAGTAAAAATGAGGGGAACGCAGAAGCCCAAAAATACAAAAAAAACGATTAGCCGTCTTGTATCTTACATGGGGCGATTTAAGGTTCTCTGGATTTTTGTCTTTCTTTTTGTGATTTTAGATTCGCTTGCGACTGTTTTGGGAACTTATCTTTTAAAACCTGCCATTAACGACTACATCATCCCCTTGATTGGAAAAGAAAATCCTGATTTATCGGGTCTTTTAAAAATTGTCCTTATGATGATTTGCGTTTATGTTGTGGGCTCTTTTTCTGCTTATGGAAGTGAGAGGATTCTTGTTTCAATTTCCACACGAACGCTCGCTGCCCTGCGAAAGGATTTGTTTCATCACATGGAAAAGCTTCCGCTTAAATTTTATGACTCTCGTCAGCACGGAGTTTTAATGTCGCTTTACACGAACGATACCGACACTTTGCGGGAGATGTTTTCGCTGAGCGTTCCCCAGCTTTTTTCGACTTTTTTTCAGGTAAGCGGGATTTTCATTATGATGTGCCTTCTTTCCATTCCCCTTACGGCTTTAATGCTCGTAACGATTTTTCTGATTATGACACTTTCGGCTCATATCGGGAAAAAATCAGCAAGGGCATTTAGAAGCCAGCAGGAAAATATCGGGAAAGTAAATGGATACATAGAAGAGCTGATTGAAGGGCAAAAAGTCGTAAAGGTTTTTACTCGTGAGGAAAAAGTTCTTTCCCAGTTCGATGAATTAAACGAAAATCTCAGGAAAGCGGGAACAAGCGCGATGAGCTATGTTTCAGTTCTCGGCCCGATGATGAATAATCTAAGCCACATCCAGTACGCACTTACGGCAATAGCGGGTGCTTTTCTTGTAATCAAAGGCTTTTCAGATGTGGGAACAATCGCAAGCTTTTTGCAGTCAACCCGTTCTTTTTCCCGTCCTCTTACTCAGGTAAGCCAGCAGTTCAACTCAGTTTTAAATGCCTTGGCCGGAGCCGAGCGAATTTTTGCAGTAATCGACGAAAATCCTGAGATTGACGATGGGACTATAGAAGTTGACTCTTCGTTTAGGGGAGATTTTTTATTCGAGAATGTAAATTTCTCGTATGAAGAAAATGTTCCTGTCCTGAAAAATATTTCCCTTCATGCCCGCCCTGGTCAGAAAATCGCATTGGTTGGCTCAACTGGAAGCGGAAAAACCACAATCACGAATCTTCTGACTCGTTTTTACGACATTAAAGAAAATGACGGCACAATTACTTATGATGGCGTTTCTCTCAAAAAACTAAAAAAAGATTCTCTTCGTAATTCTCTTGGAATGGTTTTGCAGGACACCCATCTTTTTACAGGAACGATTTTTGACAACATAAAATACGGGAATCTAAATGCCACTGACGAAGAAGTTTTCGCTGCGGCAAGGCTAGCAAATGCAGATTATTTCATAAATCACTTAAGCGACGGATATAACACCGTTATAACAGGCGACGGCGCAAATTTAAGCCAAGGCCAGCGACAGCTTTTAGCTATTGCCCGTGCGGCCTGCGCAAATCCGAAGGTTTTGATTTTGGACGAGGCTACAAGCTCAATCGACACAAGAACTGAACGACTCATTCAAAGAGGAATGGACGCCTTGATGAAAGGCAGGACTGTCTTTGTGATTGCCCACCGGCTTTCCACCGTGCGAAACGCAGACGAAATTCTGGTCCTTGAAAAGGGTGAGATTATCGAGCGCGGAAATCACGATGAGCTTATGGAAAAGCAAGGTCGCTACTACGACTTGTACACAGGCGCTTTCAAGTTGGAATAAAAAATCGCCTGTTTCTCATTGCAGGCCGCTAATTGCTTACCGTCCCCTATCCCTAATTTCACCTTCGACAAAATCCGGGTCCTTCACGCGAACCAGAGTATTTTCTTCGACTTTTATGGCAGTGTAAATGGCACAGTCGTGGTCGGCATTCACCCAATCCAGCTTTTCGCCGGTCTTGGGATTGATGAATTCGTACTCAGAGCCAGAAACTTTTTGTGCCAAAACTGAAGGAGAGACAAATTCCAGTTCCGAGCCGGAATCCACCCGGTTAAGGGCAGCGTAAGGATAGACCTTCCAGCCCTCGTGCTTTTCGGCGATTTTGATTTTCTTTTCGGGATGCATCTCCAAATCCCGCAGAGCCGCTTTCCGAGCCTCCGGGTGCATGGCTTCAAGCTCCGCTTCGCGGTCTTTTAAAAGCTTTTCGCCCGCTTCAAAGATTTTGTTTGTTTCTTCGCTTGACAAAGCCTCTCCAAGAGAAGCGGCAAGCAAATACGGAGAGTCGCTTGCACCAATCGTCGTTTTGTCGGCGTTTCCCCGGTTGTAATAAAAGCCAGTCGTGCTTTCCCGGTGGGCGACATCTTCAAGTGAGGCAATAAAGGGAGCGGCTTCTTCGGCGGAAATTTTCCCTTCGAGGGCGTCCAGAGCCTTTCTGTAGGCGCGGCTAACCATAGCGACATAATAAGTTGACTTCATTCGCCCTTCGACTTTGATTGCGTCAACTCCGGCGGTCTTCATATCTGCCAAATGGTCAATCATGCACAAGTCCTTAGAAGAGAGGATTGCCGTAAAGTCGTCGCCCTCAAAAACAGGGAAAAATTCACCTGGCCGTTGCCTTTCCTGCAAGCGCAAGATTCCCGACTGGGCAATTTCCTTAGCGGCCTCAGCCGTTATTATTCCGCCCTTTTCATTGAGTTCTTTTAGTGAAGAAATATGAGAAGGGGGGCTTAGGGGCTTGTCCACAATTGTCCCCAAATCATATTCCCATCGGCAGGAGTGAGAGCAGAATCCGCTTTGCGCGCTCCGCCCCGTAAGATATGCGCTCATCAAACATCTGCCTGAGTAAGCTATGCACATGGCTCCGTGAGCGAAACATTCAAGCTCCATGTCAGGGCAGGCGTCTTTTATTTCGCGGATTTCGTTTAGGGAAACTTCCCGGCCAAGAACCACCCGCTTAAAACCAAGAGACTTGTACATTTTGACAGCCTCTTTGTTCATGCAGGAAGCCTGTGTTGAAAGATGAAGGTGCGTATTTGGAAATTCTTTCTGCAAAATCGGAACCAGGCCCAAATCCTGAACGATAAACGCGTCAATCGGGTACTGTTTAAAGTAATCGAGATTCTGCAGGAACATTTTGAGGTCGTGGTTGTGAAAGGCGATATTCAAGGCACAGAAAAGCCGCTTCTCAGGATATTTTTTTTTGAGCTCTATGACCCGCTTGTATTCGTCCTCATAAAAATTGTCGGCCTTAATTCGGAGGGAAAATCTTTTGAGACCAATGTAAGCCGTGTCAGCCCCATAAGCGTAAGCATAAGCTAATTTATCAATATTTCCAGCAGGACAAACTAATTCCATTTTTTACTCCTTCTGTCAAAATTATACAAAATATTAGAAAAGAGTGCTATAATTCAGAAGCTTTACAAAAAAACTTTAAAAACTCCAATTTTTCAACTGCCGGCCATAAAAATTCTTAATTTTTTCTTATAATTCTTATAAATAATTCGCTTTTCAGATAATTCCGTGTTATAATTTGCGCTATGGCAAAACACGATATTGAACTTTATGGTCGAAAAACCTTTTTTATTGCACCAGACACATCTTTAATTCCCAAAAGCTACCTTGAGGAATTTTTAGGAAGAGGTTACGAAACTTACATTATCAATGATGACTACGCCTGTCCTCTTCAGACTAAAGTTCGTGAAATCACAAAACTTTACCCAGAATCAATCCTCTACTTCAATATTGATGCCCGCGTTGAAGGAGTCGAATGGAAAAGTTATATCCGTGAGCTTCAGGAATATCTTGGAAACAGCGTTTTAATCGGAATTTTCTATTTAAAACGCCAGAATTCGGAGGATGAAGAGCGAATCAAAACCTACTATGTCCGTGATGTCCGCATCAAGGCCGGTTGTTTTGCCCTTTCACAGGGAAATCAAAACAATTTTGACTCAATTCTCGCAACTTTGGAACAGAGCGGCGCAAAAGGACGGCGAAATCTTGTACGCGCAATTTGCGACAAAAGCAGCTCCGTCAAATTCGAGCACAAGGGAACAGGCTACACGGCAAATCTTCTCGATGTCAATGTAACTCACTTCCGCTGTGATTTACAGGGCGGCGCTGACGGCTTTGAGATTTTCGACAAAATCAGGGATGTCGCACTTTATGTCAACGGCACTTCGTTCATGTCGGATGCAGTTCTCATAATGAAGCGAAACTTCAGCGGCAAAAATCTCTGCGTTTTTATGTTCATCAAGCACGATGACACGCCAGACCTCGAAAAAGAAACAGAAAAAAAGTTAAATCAAAAAATCTATCAAATTGTCCTGAACGAAAATATGGAAAAACTAAACAACGCGTTCAGGTCACCGGAGAATTAAAAAATGTTGGGAATCAAAGGAAAAATCAACCTTGCGTTTTTGAGCGTAATCTTTTTGGCAAGTGCGGGAATCGTAGGATTCTCGTATCTTCGTTCCTCTTCAGAATTAAAAACGGCGGTCGACACTGGAAATATGTCTCTCGCCCGTGCCACTGCATCTGACATTTTCAATGTAAATGACCGGGAATTCAAGCAGCTCCAGACTTTAAGCCAGCTAAGCGTCATCCGTGCCCCGAATGTTGACTTGTACGAAAAATGGGAGCTTATCAACAGCTGTATCAAAGACCTTGACGGCTACATCGGCATGGCAATTTACGATGCAGAAGGTGTCGGGTACACGACAACTGGCGCCTACAAAGACTTGCATGACCGCGAATACCTTGAAGTGTCAATGGGCGGAGAAAATGCGATTATGGATCCGAACTGGTCGCCGATAAACGGTCAGCTCTCCACATTTTACGCTTCCCCTGTCTATGACGAAGACGGCATGCAAATCGCAGAGGTCGTTTCCGTTCTTGACAGCACCCAGCTTTGCCGCACGGTTGAAGACATCACCGTAGGTTTGCTTGACCACCCTATTGTTATCAATGCCCGGACAGGAAAATACATAGCGACTTATGATGTTGACCCTGTTATCAAAGGAGAATCTATTTATGACGGCATTTCCGAAGGTTTCCGGGAGATAATTGACCGAATCTGTGCCGGTAACGATGTCGGAACGGATGTCTACTTCGACGAAATTGTTGGTAAAAAATTCTCTGTCGCTTATTATCCTGTTTTCAACTGTGACTGGGTCGTAATCTGTAAGGCTCCATACTCTGACTTTTACGGCGGAATCACGATTCTCTTGCACAGCATGCTCGGTATCGCGGGAATAGCGCTTGTCATAGCATTTCTTGTCGGCATGCTCGTAGTAAATTTAGCAATCAAGCCTCTTAAGAATGTCGGCGGAGCTATCAAAGAAATTGCTTCCGGAGACGCAGATTTAACAAAACGCCTTCCGGTTGGCACTAAGGACGAAATCGGAAATCTTGCTTCTGGCTTCAATGACTTCACCGAAAAATTACAGACAATCGTTACAGAGCTAAAAGATTCAAAGGACGATCTTCATGTTTACGGTGAGCAGCTGGGAAAAATGGTTCAGGATAACGCAGACTTTCTCTCTCAGATGGTCGAATCAATCAAGGGCGTAAACAGTGAGATTCTAAATCAGCATGCAAAGGTCGATGATTCTGTCGGTGCGGTGGACACAATTTCAGAAGCGGTCCAGTCCTTAAGGGATTTGCTCCAAAAGCAGGAGCAGGGTGTTCAGCAGGCAAGCTCAGCAGTTACCCAGATGATTGGAAATATCGGCTCAGTCTCAAACTCTGTCGAAAAAATGGCCGGTGAATTCTCAATTCTGCAAGAGGATGTAGACAAGGGAATTTCTCAGCAGCACGAGGTCAACACTCAAATTCAGCAAATCGAAGAGCAGTCAAAAATGCTTAACGAGGCGAACAAAGTCATCTCATCAATCGCGTCTGAGACAAATCTTCTTGCAATGAACGCTGCCATTGAGGCGGCTCACGCAGGAGACGCCGGAAAAGGCTTTGCCGTTGTCGCTGACGAAATCCGAAAGCTCTCAGAAACATCTGCGGCCGAATCAAAAAAGATTTCTGCCCAGCTTAAAGGCATTTTGGGCTCAATTTCAGGTGTCGTTGACGCCTCAAGCCTCGCAGACCGCTCATTCAGTGCCGTCGCAGACAAAATTCAGGGAACAGGAAATCTTGTCCGCGAAATAAAGCTTGCAATGGAAGAGCAGAGCGAAGGCTCAAAACAGATTGGCGATGCCCTCAGCTATATGAACGACGCCACGAGCCAAGTCCGCACGGCAAGTGAAGGAGTTGACAAGTCACGGCAGGGAATCATAAGCAACATCGACTCCCTAAAGACTTCTTCTGATGTAGTAAAAAATCAGGTCGAAAATATGTCAGAGAACATCAAAAAGATGGAAGAATCCGACAGTTCACTTTTAAATATCACTACTTCGATTAACGGCTCAATCTACCGAATCGGAAGTCAGATTGACCAGTTCAAGGTCTAAAAACTCAATAAAAAAATCGGGGATAGCTTTCAAAATCGGGCTATCCCTTTTTATTTTTCTAAAAATTTGATAAAATAAAGTATAAAAAAGTCGCCGAAGGCGGTTTTTTTGAAGTTCCCAAAAGACGGAGAAAATCATGACCAGAATTGAACTGCTTGGTGTGCCTGTTGATATTTGTAAACCCGAAGAACTTTCAGATGAAATCATGAGGATTCTTGAAAAGCCAGGTCATAAGCAGATTGTTTTTCTTACAGTCTGGGATTTATTAAAGGCCCGAAACCGCAAAAAAAAGCTGGGTGATGCCCTTCGTCAGGCTGATTTGGTTATTCCAGTCTCAAAAAGTATTTTAAAAGGCGCCAAATTCTTAAAGCTTCAAGTTCCCGTCAGATACAACCCATTCAATGCCGTCATTCAGATTTTAAATACGCTCGATCAGCACTACAAAAGCCTGTATCTTTTAGGCGGACGAAAAAAAACCGTGCAGACGGCAGAACGAAATGTCCGTGACACATTCCACTCCCTTAGAATTGTCGGCCGTTATGTCGGCTATTTTCCGAAATCTTCCGAAGAAGATGTAATTCAGGCTATCTACAAGGCATCTCCCTCCCTCGTGATTGTCGGTGACGGAATCAAAGAAAAAAATCTCTGGTCATATAACAGGCGCGAAAAATTTTCATCAAGCATTTTCTTGTATTACAGGGACTGTCTTGGTATTTTTGCAGGGCGAATCCACCGTGTGAGCGAAAAGACCTTTGACTCAGGAAAGGAAATCTGGTCAGAAATAGCCCATAGTCCGCTCAAAATTTTCCTCGTTTTCCCATACATTCATTATAAAATTCTTCTGATGTTCTACAGGCTCTTCCGAAAAAACGGTATGCCAAAAGAAGAAAAAGGTATCTATCATGTAGAAAGCCTTGAAAACAATTCGTAGACTCAAATCACAAACGCTGCTCAGGAAGAGGTCTCCATTGTGTGCAATATTCTTTTTTCAGAAAATATCGATGATTTGACTTTTCTCCGGCAAAATTCTTCCCATTTAATAAAATTTGCTTCAGATTTTAATATTCTTTCAAAAATAATCGCTTCTTCCACCCAACCTATAAGAATTCTTGCACATAAAACGCTCTCTTCAAAAGAGCTGAAATCCCTCGCTGAAAACAAAAATTGCAAGATTTTCGAATATTCAGATAAAAATGAACTTACAGGCTTGGTAAGCGACGGAGAGGGAGCTTCTTCATTAGGAATTCTCTCTCAGGATGACATATCAGCTTCTATTTCTCCGACATTCTCTTTGCTTAAAGGCTCATCCCTCGCAATGCAGCGACTTCGCACTGAAATCTTAAAGGTCTCAAAATCAAATATCTCGGTTCTTTTGCTTGGGGAAACAGGGACAGGAAAAACGACTGTCGCCCGTGCCATTCACGAGCTTTCAGAGCGTCGCAAAATGCCTTTTAAGGATGCAGTTCTTTCAAATTCGAACGAAAACCTTATAGAAGCAAAACTTTTCGGAGTTTCAAAAGGCGCTTTTACAGGGGCAATCGAGGGAAAGGGGCTTTTTGAGGAAGCGGCTGGCGGAACCCTTTTTTTAGACGAAATCGGTGAAATAAGCGCGAACATTCAGACCAAGCTGCTTCAGGTTCTAAGCGAGGGCTTTGTTACGAGAGTCGGGTCAAACACGGAAATTCCTGTAGACGCCAGAATGATTTTTGCCACGAACGCAAATCTCGAAAAAAGCATAAGGGAAGGCTTTTTCCGTGAAGATTTATTTTACCGGCTGAATGATGTCACTATAAGAATTCCGCCCCTAAGGGAGCGGCTTGAAGACATAGAAGAGCTTTGCCATGCCTTCCTAAAGCGGGAAAAAATCAAAAAAAATATCTCAGCCTCAACAATCAGCCTTTTAAAAACCTTTCCCTGGAAAGGAAATATCCGCCAGCTGGAAAAAGTTCTGCGCACGGCCGCACTTGTTTACAGCGAAAGCGACACAATAGAGCCTGATGACATCAGAATTTAGTTTTTACAGCTTAGTCCTGCCATTTTTGAAAAGGTCTTTTCAATATATTTTGCCTCGCCTTCACTCAGCGCAGCTCTAGAAAGGATGTCCGTCCAAAATTTTTTCATATCGTCTTTTCCCGCAAGCTTAAAAAATCCTATTTTCTGTAGATTTTCGGCTATTTCCTCCACAGTTTTGTTGAGACGGTCAAGCGTTATCGGGGTATAGCCTGCCGAAATTTTATTTTGTTCTCTTAAATATGTCCTGAAAATCTCATAAGAAATAATCTGAACCGCATGGGAAAGATTCAGTGAGCCAAATTCCTCGCTCGAAGGTATGGTCACCCCCATAGTACATTCATCAAGTTCTTCTTCTTCAAGACCTGTCCTCTCGTTTCCAAAAACCACGGCAATTTTTGCGTTTTCAGATATTGGCGAAGAAAAAGAAGCGAATTCTTCCGGTAAAAGCAGCTTTCCACGCTTTTTTCCGCGGCGGCGGGTTGTACCTGCGACAAGAGAGCAATCACGGCTGGCTTCAGTTATAGAATCAAAAAATTCGGCATTTTCCCAGATTTCACAGGCATGAATTGCCAGAATACGCACCCGCTCGTCATCAAAATCCTGTCTCTTACCGACAATTCGCAGCGTTTTCAGTCCGTTATTCGCCATTGCACGGCAAACCGCACCGACATTTCGGCTTTCTTCAGGCCGTGAAAGAATTACAACTACATTCAAAAGCTTCATAGCGACAGTTTACAAAAAAAATGCTTTTCTGTCATTCAAACGGAATAATTGACAGTGAAAATCTATAGTGATAAAATAGATTTCACTATTATTTTAAAATCTAAGGAATATTTCTATGAAAAACAAGATGCTTTGGATTGGTTCCGTAATCATCCTCATTCTTTCTGTTATTTGTTTCGTCGTTTTTGGCGTTGGCACTGAGCTTATCCGTGCTTTCACAGGTGACGCTAACAAAATCTCTTTCGGTAAATATGACGGCAAAGACATCGTTCTTGAACCTGGCACAGATTTCGCAAATGCGGTTCAGAACTATCAGAACTATTACCAGAATCAGGGACAGCAGCTCGACCAGTCTGCATATTTCTATATTTACAACTATGCTTTCAACGCCGCAGTTCAGTCAATGGCTTACAAAGAGTCTGTAAAAGAATCTGGCTACAAACCTACCGGAAAGCAAATTTCACGCACTATGCTTCCATATTTTCTCGATTCTGACGGAAAATACGATCCTAAGCTTTACGCACAAGTCTCACAGTCAGACAAAGAAGCGCTTAAAACCAACATCTCACGACAGCTCATTTGGGAACGCTTCAATGACGACTTATTCGGCTCAGCCTCAAAGCTCGGAAAAGATGACTACGAGTACGAGCTTTACGGTCTCAAAGTTTCTCAAAAAGAAGTTGAATTCCTTACATCTTTGGGCGAAGAAAAACGCTCTTTCGACATTGTTTCCTTCGACAAGTCAGAATATCCAGAATCAGAAGTAAAAGCTTTCGGATTAAAAAATATCGACCTTTTCAATACCTACTCTTTTTCTATGATTACGGTAAAAGACGAGGCTCAGGCAAAAAAATTGGTTGGACAGATTAGCAACAACGAAATCACCTTTGAAGATGCAGTTTCTGAATACTCAGAAAAATATTACACTGACGGGGACGGAAAAGTCACTTCAAACTTCGCATATCAAATCAAAGAAAACCTTGCAAACGATGACGACTTGGCAAAAATCACATCACTGGAAAAGGATGCGTTGAGCGAGGTTATCCAGACAAATACCGGCTACTCAATCTATAAATGCACTGGAGACTCAGCGAAGGCCAACATTGAAGAAGAAGCAACTCTTGACGCAGTAAAGAATTATGTCAATACAAACGAAAAATCAATGATTGACGAATATTTCACCGAAAAAGCAAAATCTTTCGTTGAAAGTGCAAAACAGAAGGGATTCCAAGCTGCCGCAAAAGAAAGCGGAGTTGAAGTTCTTTCAATTCCGGCGTTCCCGCTCAACTACGGTGATGTTTCAATCGCAGACTCAATCGCCGCAAGCGATGTAAAGGCTCTCTCAAACGCAAGCACAAACGAAGATTTCCTTAAAGCCGCTTTCTCAATGAAAATTTCTGACATTTCTGAGCCAGTCACACTTGGAAACTATGTTTCAGTCATAACTCTCACAGGCATTCAGAATGACAAGGCAACTGACGAGCAAGTAACAAAAGTCAAAACTTCTATCGATGACTACGATGAAAGTGAAGCTCAGACAGCTCTCTTACAGAGCAAAAAAGTTGTCAACAATGTAGCTGACACATATTTCAACAAATTCCTTTCAAGATAAATCGATTGTCGGCTCAGAGCCGACACGACAGTGCAATGAACGAAAATACTTCTGAAAAGCCCTGTCTGGTGCAAGCCGGCCGGGGCTTTTCTGTTTCATACAAGGGCAGGTTTCTCTATTCAAAATACGCTCCGGAAAGGGCAATTTGCGGGGCAATCGAAAGTCTTACGCTTTTGCCAGGCACGCTGATTATCGCCGCCTCCCCCCTTCTTTGGCTGGGATTAAATTCTTTACTTAAAAAGCTTCCAGAAAATTGCTTTGTGCTGGGTGTCGAAACTGACGAAAACCTGTATGAATTGGCAAAGAATGCCCTAGATTCTTCTGTTTCAGCTCAGGATGACAGGATTGCATTACTTCCTTTTCGGGAAAACGACTACATCGTAAATATTTTATGCGGAGAAAGAGCCGTCGCAAGCCTAAATCTCCCGCATATTTCCACATTCCGCAGGTCAATAGTACTTGAAATGAGCGCAGGAACTCAGTTTTCAAAAGAAAAATATGCGGAAATTGCCTCTCTCGCCCAAAATTCTATCGCCACCTTCTGGAAAAACAGAATTACTCTAACTCGCTTAGGCAGACTTTACTCTCGAAACCTGTTTAAAAATCTGCCTGCTCTTATACACTCGATTGACTTTAGAACTCTTGCACACACAATCGAAAAGCCAATTTTTGTTTTTGGGGCCGGCGAAAGCATTGAAGGCACGATTTCCGAATTAAGCCAAGAAAATCTAAAAAATTATTTTGTTCTTGCCGTTGATGCCGCCATTCCCTCCCTAAAGGCTCACGGAATTACGGCTGACGCTCTTGTTGCCGTCGAAGGTCAGCTTGCAATCGAAAAGGCATATATCGGAGGAGGAGCAAAAGAATCACTTTTAATCTGCGATATTCTTTCCCGTCCCTCTGTTATTCGCCACACAAAGACGGCCGTAAGTTTTTTCGCATCAAACTACACGCATTCACAATTTTTAAAAAAACTCAGCCGAAAGGATTTTTTTCCGCCAACAATTCCGCCTCTCGGCTCCGTAGGTCTTACCGCCACATACATAGCCCTTCTCCTCAGGAAAAATTCAGACATTCCGGTTTTCGTCACAGGGCTTGATTTTTCTTTTTCACTAGGACGAACTCATACAAAAAACGCTCCAGCTCACATAAGTCGCCTTTGCTCAACAAACAGGATCTCACCTGTAGAAAATTATGCTGCCGCGTTTAAAAACGGAGCAAAAAGAATCATCGGAAAAAACGGAACTGAAGTTTTTACGGACACAGGTCTGGATGGATATGCAAAAAGCTTTGTAGATGCATTTTCTGCCACTCAAAATCTTTATGACATCGGAAAACAAGGACTTCCTTTGGGAATACATTATTTAGAAAAGCCGGCTTCCCTGCCTCAGCAGTTTTACGGTCAAAATGAAGTCAAAATTCCGCCAAATAAGAGCCTTTCCGCTCATAATCAAGAAAAACTGCAAGAAATAAAAGCTTACCTTGAAGGTGAAGAGAGTGCGTTGAATCGCATAAAAGAGCTTTTGATGTTCGGGCAAGATGTTGCAAGCTGCTCAATGTCACTTGAAGAAGAATTATACTCTCTTATCGCAATGCGTGAATATCTATTTCTGCATTTTCCAGACGGCTACAAATGTGCTGTTCAAGATTTAAGTTTTTTAAAACGCGTCCGGGGACAAATTGATTTTTTTCTGAAAGACATAAAAAAAGGGCTGAGCAAACTTCAGACAGTTCGTCAGCCCAACAAGATTTTAGATTAAAAAGTTATTTTGACGCTAATTCACAGATTGGAGTGAATGTTTCGGCTTTGAGCGATGCACCACCAATCAAACCACCGTCAATGTCGCTCTGAGCAAGCAGCTCTTCCGCATTTTTAGCGTTCATTGAGCCACCATAAAGAATTTTTATTTCCTCCGCAGCTTTCGGACTGTAAAGTCTTGAAATGAGGGCACGAACAAAAGCGTGAACCTCCTGAGCTTCTGCCGGAGTCGCCGTTTTTCCAGTTCCGATTGCCCAAACCGGCTCATAAGCGATTGAAATATGAGAAAGCTGCTCCTCTGAGATTCCTTTTAAGTCCGCCGTCACTTGATTTTCGCAGATTTGATTTGTAACTCCTGCAACTCGCTGTGAGTAAAGCTCACCGATACAGAGCACGACATCAAGCCCATTTTCAACGGCTTTTTTTACCTTTTCGTTAATAAGCTTGTCGCTCTCGTTGAATTCATCTCGTCGCTCAGAGTGACCAAGGATAACAGTCTCGACTCCGACATCTTTGAGCATTGCCCAAGAAACAGCACCTGTATGAGCACCATTATCGGTGAGAGTCATATTCTGAGCGCCAAGAATGATATTAGAACCTTTTATAATCTGTGCCACGGCATCGAGATAAACAAAAGGAGGAGCAATCATAAATTTTGCTTTTAGATTTTTAAGATTTTCGACTAATTCTTTGGCAAGAGCAACAGCAGAAGTCTTGTCCATATTCATTTTCCAGTTTCCAGCCACATATTTAGTGCGCATTTTTTTCTCCTATTAAACTTTGATATGAATATTTTAAACCCTATTTTATGAATTGTCAAAAATTTTATATTAAATCATACAATTACGCCCTTTGTGCTGGGAACTTCTCCGTTTCGCCGCTCATCAATTTCAACAGCAGAACGGATTGCACGGGCCGCAGCCTTAAAAAGACCTTCCATTTTGTGGTGATCGCTTCTACCGCGCAAAGTGTCGAGGTGAAGATTGCATTTTGCCGCCTGAACAAAGCCATTCCAGAAGTCTTCAAAACAATCGGTCTGAAATGTGCCTTCCTTGCCATTTTGAACGCTCACCAAAGGAATTCCTGTAAGCCCTGCGTTACAAACCAAAAAAGGTCGTCCGCCAAAATCTACGGCAGCACGCAAAAGACTTTCGTCCATCGGATACAAAAACGAGCCGCTCCTGTAAATACCGGCACAATCTCCGAGAGCCTTGGCAAAACACTGTCCCAAAACAATTCCGGTGTCTTCGATTGTGTGATGCTGATCAACATTCAAATCGCCTTTTATTGAGCCAGATAAGTCAAAAAGTCCGTGCTTACAAAAAGATTTTAGCAAGTGATCAAAAAAACCAATCGGGTTTTCAACGGTACACTTTCCGCTTCCGTCAAGATTTAATGTAAGAGAAATTTGAGTCTCGCCAGTAATTCGTTCAATTGTAGCAATTCGCATAAAAAACTACCTCACGACTTTTCTGAGTGCATATTCAAGAATATCAGTTGCTCCGAGTTGCTGAAGTTTTGGAAGGAGAGTAGGAACCTCCCGTTTTTCAACCGCAATTTTTACAGCATAGCCGTCATCGCCAAAAAGAGGTGAAACAGTAGGACTCTTCATTGAAGGAAGTGCCTTAATAAGACCGTCAAATTTGTCTTTAGCGACATTCATTTCAAGCATGACTCGTCCACGGGCGTTCAAAACAGACTCGAAGAGCATTTTTAGCTCCATAATCTTCTGTTTTTTCTCAGGGTCTTTTAGAGCTTCTTTTGAGGCGTACATTCTCGTTGAGGAAGTCATAAGCGTATCAACGATTTTGAGATTGTTTGCCTTTAAGCTTGAGCCTGTGGAAGTGTTGTCAATCAAAATTTGAGCCAATGAATCCTCGCTGTCCTGAACAAAGCCTTCGCTTGTTCCCCAGGTACGGAAAATCGTACCGTCAATTTTTTTATCTGAAACCCATTTTTTTGAGAGAGTCTGGTATTCCGTCGCAATTGTCACAGGCTTTTGGACAAGGGCTTCAAAATCCACTGTATTTGGAATTGCAGCCACAATTCTGACAGGGTCAAAGCCTAAATCCATAATTTCTTCTACACCGTCCTGAACGCCATTTTCGTAAACCCAGTCTTTTCCAGAAAATCCGACATCAGCCTTGTTTGAGGCGAGAAGAGCACTTGCAATCTGAGGTTTTACGACCTGAAAAGCCAAATCGTCCTGATTCGTTGTTGGGAAATATGTTCTGTCCGCAAGTTTAAGAGAGATTCCGACATCACTCAAAAGCTCGTAAACGGACTCGTAAATTCTACCTTTTGCCAATAATACTCTAAGCTTTTCCATTTTTATTTCCTTTTTATTATGATTTAAAGAATTATATCAGTTTTAAACGCTTTTGTAAGCAAAATTAAGAGAAAACAGCTCTATTTTAAATCCAAATTGAACAGTTTTTCAGCTCCAACACTTGTCATTGGCCCGTGACCTGGCATAATGACAGTTCCGTCGTTCAATGAAAAGATTTTCGATTTAATTCCATTTTCAAGGAATTTTCCCGTATAAGCACAGGAACTTGAACCGATTTTACCTGCAAAAATCACATCGCCCGTAAAAATCGCATCCTCAATCTTATAAACCATTGAATCCGAACTGTGCCCCGGGAGCGAAAAATACTCGACAGATAATCCGCCAATATCCTTCACGCCCTCACCCTTCAAGACATTTTTGTCCGTCGAAATTTCGTTATCAGCCGCATAAACAGAAACATCATAAATTTTCTTAAGCGTTTTTAATCCCCGATAGTGATTCTCATGCTTATGCGTAATAAATACAGCAGCTAAATCATAGCCGCCTTCTTCAATCTGATTGATTAAAGTATTAGTTATTTTACAAGGGTCAATAATAAGAGCCTTTTTCGTCTCTTCGTTTACAACGAGATAACAATTCGTAAGTTTTTCAAAATCAAGGTGAAGATAAATTTTCATAATGTAGGCCCCTTCTGAACTCCTCGCGGAACATTTAACTCTTCAAGGCCAGTAAACAATGCACTGCCACGCTTATCAAAAATAGCTGCGTTCGTATTAGATTGACGGAAGCTCACATTTTGCTGAGTTATTTCGTAAAAAACCGTTTCCTTTATGTTGCAATTCCTGAAAGAAGTATCGATTAGCTTCGCATTTATGAAATAGGAGCTGTATAAATCCGAATCATCAAAGGAAGACTGAAAGGATGACAGACCACAAAAATTATCCTGAATCAAATCACTTCCCGTAAGAATTACATGGCTAAATTTACAGCCAGAATATGAAGAAAAATGAGAATTACACGCAAGAAGATTGCAATCACTAAAAGTCGAAAAATCAAAGGTACTCATTCGCACTAAAATATCGCGGGAATTTAAGCCTGAAAAAAGACAGTGGGAAAAATTACAGCCAAAGAATTTTTTTCCTGTCAAATCGATATTCGTAAAAGTAATTCCACTGGCATTCAAACCGATTATTTTTTCATGAGATTTTATATAATCAAAAACTTTTTGCTGAATTTCATCTTTATTTTCGGTATGTGCGTAACAAAAGTCTCCGCTTTCAATAAGAGAGCCGTCTGGATTAAAGTCAGAAATAGCAAAATGCACACATCCCGGAAAGGAACAATTTTTGTAAGAAAACATAATTCATTATAATAAAAAAAATCCACTTAAAAAAGTGGATTTTTCAATTCCCCGAAGCATTAATCCGGGGAAAGATTGTGTTTATGAAGGCTGCTTTCCGATGTAAGCGAGGATACCACCATCAACATAGAGGATGTGGCCGTTTACAGCGTTTGAAGCGTCTGATGCGAGGAATACTGCAGGACCTGCGAGTTCCTCTGGGTCGAGCCAGCGTCCAGCCGGAGTTTTTGCGCAGATGAACTGGTCGAACGGATGGCGTGAGCCGTCAGCCTGCTTCTCGCGGAGAGGAGCTGTCTGTGGAGTAGCGATGTATCCAGGTCCGATACCGTTACACTGGATGTTCTGTCCGCCGTACTCAGAACAGATGTTGCGTGTGAGCATTTTGAGACCGCCCTTAGCTGCTGCATAAGCAGAAACTGTTTCGCGACCGAGCTCTGACATCATAGAACAGATGTTGATGATTTTTCCGTGGCCTTTTTTAATCATGCCTGGGAGAACTGCCTTAGAAACGATGAATGGTGCGTTCAAGTCAACATCGATAACCTGGCGGAATTCTTCTGCTTTCATTTCGAGCATTGGGATTCGTTTGATGATACCAGCGTTGTTTACGAGAATATCTACAACACCAACATCTTTCTCGATTTTTTTAACTGTTTCCTGAACAGCAGCTTCGTCTGTAACATCACAGATATATCCGTGAACATCTTTGATACCAGCTTCTGCATAGTTCTTGAGACCATTGTCGAGCTGTTCCTGTCCGCGGTCGTTGAAAACGATTTTTGCGCCAGCAGCAGCGAATGCTTTTGCGATAGCAAAACCGATACCGTAAGAAGCACCAGTAACCCATGCAACTTTTCCTGAAAGATCAAAATCTTTCATTTCAAAAGCTTTTGCCATTTTAAATAGCCTCCAATAAAAAATATATTTTTATTATATCATATATTGCCGATTTTTTCATCAGAAAGCTACTTTTTCGCTGATTTCAAAATGCTGACAACTTCTTCCGCCGACGTGACCGAGAGCATTTTTTCCTTGACCTCTTCCTGCATGAGTGCGCCTGACACTGCGCTCAATACCTGCATGTGCGGTGCTTGCCCAGATGACGGGGAGGCAATCATGACGAAGACGTAGGCTGGCTTTCCGTCCAATGACGCAAAATCGACGCCGTCCTTCTTGATTCCTATGGCGACTGAAATCTCGCTCACCGCATCGGTTCGCGCATGGGGAATGGCAATTCCGTTCCCCAATCCTGTGCTCATGGATTTTTCCCGCTCTTTGAGTGCGGTGAGAACTGCCGCCTTGTCGGTGATTTTCCCGGATTTTTCCAGCAAATCCAGCATTTCCGCCAAAATCTCGTCTTTTGTTGTTCCCTTCAAATCGCACGAGATTGAATCTTTGTTCAGTACCTTGAAAAGTATGTTTTCCACCCTGTTTTGGGAATTTGCGATTCCCGACTGAATGCCCGTCTGAACTGAGTTGTTTGCTTTGTCGGTTATGTATTTGAGCGAAGCCATTGATTTGTCGAGACGGATGATGATTTCGCCTATTTCAGCTTTTACAAAGCCCATGTCTTTTTCCGATGTTTCTATGATGATGATTGACTCATCAGTTTGCAATGAGAGCGCAACATCGCCTTTGCGTGCCTGAATCAGTCCTTCGTTGAAATTCATCATCTGCACATAGAATCCTTCCGAGCGCAAATCAAACACAAAATTATCCAAAATGAATCTGGCAAGTTCGCTGTCCTTGAAATCCCACTCAAAAATCTGTGCTTCCGATGCGGCGATTTCCTTGCGTGTTCCGCGCCCTTTGAGTTTGAGGGAGATGCTCAGAATTGGAGGGGAGGCAATGGTGGTCACAAGCGTCATCAAGATGACCACTCCGAACAATTCTTGGTTTATGATGGGGACACCCAGCGCATCTTTTGCTGTTAGTCCGATTCCGGCGATGATGAGCGCGACTTCACCGCGGGGTATCATGCCTGAGCCGATTCTGAACGCGCCTTTCAGGTTGAATCCGAGGAGAAGGGCTGGACCGCCGCAGCCTGCCAGCTTGGCGAGAATTGCAAGCACCGTGTATATGCCGCCGCAGATGAGCACGTTTCTGCTCACCAAATAAGTTACGTCCACGCTCATGCCCGTGACGCAGAAAAAAATCGGCACGAAGAATTTGTACAAGCCGTGGATGCGCTCTTCAATCATGGGGGCAATGTCCGTGCCGGAAAGCGCAAGGCCGGTGGTGTACGCGCCGATTATCATGGAAATGCTCTGTTTTTCAAAAAATCCTGCGAGCAAAAACGCAACGCCAAGCGCGGCAATGGAAAAATCGAACGTGCCGCCGAACAAGCGGACAAAGCGCGCGATTTTCTTTGATAGCAGAATGAACAAAACGGTGGCGGCAAGCCAAATGCCGAACGCCTTGAGCGCAATAAACCCGATTGCCGACGGTGTTGGCTTTCCGCCCGTGCTCAGTGCCGACACGATGCCCATGACGACGGCGAGCAGAACGATTCCAAGCACGTCATCAAAGACGGCGGAAGCCAAGATGGTGACACCTTCAGGCGAGTCCATTTTTTTCTTTTCGCTCAAAATACGCGCTGTGATTCCCACGGACGTTGCCGTAGACATGATTCCCAAGAACAGGCACTTCAAGTCCATGAAGCCGTCGCAAGGCATATTGAGCTTCGGCAGAATGAGCATGGCGGAAACATCTCCCAAAATGAAGGAGATTGCAACGCCG
>CALGGS010000100.1 GCA_937915735.1 uncultured Treponema sp. | reverse complement strand
GGATTTTCGACCGCTGCGACGGAAAAGACAACTATGTTGACACACCAATCGGCTTTATGCCAAAAGACGGTGCAATCAACACAGACGGATTGGCTGACTACTACAAAAAGACTCTCCCGGAAATCACAAAGGTTGATGTTGAAGGATGGAAGAAAGAAGTTAAGGATATTCGTGAAAACCACTATCCAAAATTCGGTTCACACCTTCCAAAAGAACTCAGCGCTATTTTGGATGACCTCGAGTCACGCCTTAACAAGGCTTAATGATTGGAACTTCGAAAATCTCACCTTCGGTGATTTTTCGAGGTTTCCTTATAGCTGCCCGGGGCAAGCCCGAGCATAAAAAAATCCCGCCCTGATTTGAAGTGCGCTTCAGATTAAGGGCGGGATTTTTTTTATTCGTAGTTCTTTCGCGTTTAAAACCCGTGATTTTTTTTGCAAGGTGTCAGATTTGGTCAATTTAGACGAAAAAGATAAGGCAATATATTTATATCAAAAGTATAGGGATATTATTTCTTTTATGGAGGATTTTCCGGCTCCACTTTACTATAGTAGACGAGCGTTAGAGACTGAGAACTTTACGCTAATTTAAGTGAACCTTTTCTTAACTTTTCGAGAGTTTCATTTATAGTAACACGATATGTCAGACCATTCTGTTCGAGCCAAAGTAAATTTTCTTTGTCAAAGAGATTATAAATCATTTGGAAGGCTTTTCTCAAATTTCGCGGATAAAATTCTTTTGCCTGTTCATTTGTCACTTCGGGAATGTCCGATAAATCAATCGGTCGGCTCTGTAATTCAGATATTCTTTCTGGACTCATAATATAATTTCCTTTCTGATTCTGTGGCAAAACGAGCAGAGATTATTCGTGTTCGTTTTCGTTCTGTGTATGCGGTCATCACGATGTCGTCGATTTCGTCTGCCATAATCAGGACTTCAAATCCCTTCTTCTTGTATGCTTCGAGGAGTGGTGAAGCGCGCAAGTTTTTCTCGTCCGTGCTCTTGAATCGGACGATTTCTGAGATTTCTTCGCGGTTTGTATGTAGAATTTCTCACAAAAGTTTGATAGATTGAACCAAAGGCTTGCTATAAAAAAGAAGTCCGCGGTCCCTATCGGTGCAAAACACCCACTGCATAAGCAGGAGAAGGACTTCCGCGGCTCACGATTTAAATATAACAGTCTTTTTCGTGAAAATCAACAGGATTTTTTAATGAACAATCATTTTTATTCTGAAATTGAATGTGCTTTCACTTCTTCACGGCTTTCTGTTTATAAACAAGATGGGGCGGACGACATCACTTGTATTGCCCGCTATTTGTACAATATTGAAGTTTGCAAAAGCCTTTATTCATCTTTGAATATTTTTGAAGTCACATTTCGTAATGCGATAGACAATGTTTTGTGCGTGGTTGCTGGAAGTGATAATTGGTATGACATTTTGTCACTTGATTCAACTTCGCTGAAAAACATAAGCGATGCAAAGCATAAAATTCAAAAGAAGGGAAAAATGGTTACTCACGACAGAATTGTTTCCGAACTGACTTTTGGATTTTGGACTTCATTGCTTACGCCACGATATTCTCAAGCCTCGTTTCAAAGTAAAATTATAAAAACTTGTTTCAAAACTGTTCCAGCGGCTCAGCGAAACATAAAATATCTGCAAACAAGATTTGATAAGATTCGCATTTTGCGAAATCGAGTTTCACATCACGAGAGAATCATTCACTGGAAAGATTTACCCACCCAACACGATGAACTTCTTGAAAGCATAAAATGGCTTGATAAAGCTTCTTACGAATTGGCTTGCAGTTGCGACAAATTCCCGAAAATTTATGCGAAATCGTTTAAGGTTTATAAGCGGTATGTGAGGTGGCATTGGAATAGGTATTAAAATTTGAGAACCCAAAGAAAATTATTATAGGATGTCAAATGTTATAACGCAATTTGCACCATTTTCAGGTCCTGTTATTCTAATTCTTTTAACATTAGCGTCTTGTTCAAAGATTTGAGTTTGCAGAGCACCACAAACCGCAGGCATTTCAATTACTACAGCATCTGTATATTTGTGTGTAATGTTTTCTTCATTCCATGTTATGACAATACCAGTTAAAGGATTGTCATAAAAAAAGCACTGCCCATACAAAGGAAGAAGCGGGTTAATTTTGAGAAGAATAATTTTTTGATTTACATTTTAAAATCTTATAATTGTTTCAAGTAGTTTCTAAATTCTTTTTTTCCGCCAATAGATTTAATAAGTTTGTCTGAATAATATTTGCTTGCATATCTCAATTCTAGGAATTTTCCAGAATCACTGGCAATACAAAGGTTTCCGTCTGAATTTTGTGACCAATACTGATTCATACTTGGACTTCTTATAGGACCAGCGAGTAGCTTAAATCCATTATTATCAATCATTTTCGCAAAAATATTTCTTGTTTTTTCTGAATTATCACTTCTATATGCCAAAACAAGCATCACTAATATATTCTCTTGATTAAAGCCCAAACCTAGAAAATCAGTCTTAATGCCATTAATTATATCATTTCCATCGGACACAGTAAAATAAGCAATTTCAAGCTTTTCACCTCCATCAGATTTTTGTTCCAATTGCTTATATTCCCAACCCAAAGTTTTTATAGAGTCAATGCTTTTGTGTCTATCCATTCCATAATAAATTTCAGAAAAACCTGTTACAGGAAGTGATTCTGAAATGAATGTAGAACTTTCATCATTATCACTAAGAGCAACCACTATAGCCAAGCTTAACCAAATTGCAATAATGGTAAGTAGAACTTTTAACCAACTTCGTTTCTTTTTTTGTTTATTTTTTGCAGATATTTGAATATCGTTTTCTGTTATTTGCATAATTATTTCCTTAGCGCAAGGGAAGCCCGTCTGCATCTGTGAAATTATTCGTGAAAATGAGGGTAAATAAATCACATAATCCCCAAATTACACCAAGAAACCCAGCGGACAAAAAAGACAGCAAAAGCATCAATCCGCCGCTTTTTGTTTTGCCGACATAAAATCTGTGTAGCCCAAATGCACCGAATGCTAGAATGCAAAGAAAAATTGCTGTCGATTTCTTCTTCGAAGATTTCAGAGACTTTTCTTCATTTGAAATAACCATTTTTTCCTCCAGTTTTATTGATTTGTTGGTAATTCAATTTGTTTTGCAAGTGGAATTGCTTTTTCGAGGAAATCGCAAACTAATTCTGTTCCGAACTCTGTAAGCATTGAAGTGCTGACTTTAATATCGTTAATTGTGATAAAAGAATTTGCTTCCTTTGGATTGGGAATTATGGAAACTATAGACGATAAATCTATTTCAACAGGATCTTCAAAGCTGTTGTGTATATAAAGTTTTTTATTTGTCAGAAGAAATCCGGCTTTCCCATTTCCGAATAGTGTATCGTCATACACTACAAGGATTTCTTCACCGATGCAATTTTTTGCATATGTATTTACTGCAACCAATGTTTTCTTTTGATTGCTATCGGCCAGTGCAAATTTTTTTAAAAAACCGTCATCTGAGACTTTTTGAATTGTTTCATTATAAAGTTTCTCAATTTCTCCTTTTGGGTTTTCAGAATGGACTGAAATTGTGACTGGTTCTGCTGGTTCTTCATATATTAAAGTTGGATTTGCCTCTTCAAATTCTTTTATAGATTGTTCTGATGTTAATTCTTCAAAAAGGTCTGCAATATCATCGGTATCTTGGTTAAGATTACTTCCTAATAATCCATAACAGTTTGCAAGTTCTGTACGGGATAACATAAAAAACTTTTTAATTAAAGAAAGATTGTATGCATGAACAGGAAGTGCCATGTTTTCGTTGACTAAATTCGTATATAGAAGCATAACAACGGAATAAATTATACATGTTTGCGTTCTATCAGAATCGATTGAGTCAATGTCGGAAAAAAATCGTTTCAGACTTTTTGACTTCATTTCGTCATAAGCAGTATCAATTTGTTCCTCTATAGAAAAAAGTGAAATATTTTCGCTATAAAATGCGGAAAGAACTGTAGCGATTGCTTTTTTCCACTGTCTGTCTAAAGTACAGTTGAAACCAACCAAAAAGACGATTGCCTTTAGCAAATCATTTTTCTTTCGGGCTTCTTTTTCTGCTTGTTCCATTGCCGCAGTTTCTGCAGCGTTCTTCTCGATTGCATTTGAAACGGCATTCATTGCACTGTTAGCAAGGCTCCAGCCAATGTTTGCCTTGAATGCGTCAAATCCTATTCCCACTTTCTTCTCCATCTATTACATAACTTATAATTATGTATTTTCTTGAATTTACATATTTTATATTTAATTGTCAATAACTAAGAGATATATAAAATTAAGTAAAACTATATCTTGTAATTAGGTGAGATAAATTGAACAATCTGCAAATGTGTTTGTCTCAAAACATGAAAATACACAGAAAGAAAGAAGGTCTTTCGCAAGCCGCCCTTGCAGAGAGAGCAGGAACTGCGCCAAATTACATTGCTTTAATTGAAGTTGGTAAAAACTTCCCGTCACTGCAAATGTTGGAAAAAATCGCAGGTGCATTGAATGTTGATCCGTTGGATTTGTTTGATAAAAACTGTTTTTCGCTTGTAGATATTGATAACTTGCAGGAAAAGTTAATTTCTTCTCTAGTACAAGTTGTAAAAGAAAGTTTTAGTGAATGTGAGGTCAAATCAATTAAATAAAAACAAGCCGCCTCTCCCAACAAAGGAAGAAGCGGCTTTCACAAATTTTATCATCGAATCATCAGGCAACTTCCCCACAGCGTCGTTAGACGCGTAGCGTTAGCAGAACTTCCCCGACGAGATTATCCGTGTGACACCTTACTTGCTCAGCAGTTTGTTCATCGCTTTAACGAACTCCATCGGATCCTTGAGCTCGGCTCCGCTCACAAGCAATGCCTGGTCGAACAAAACTTCGCTCACGTCTGCGATGTAGCTCTCGTCGCTGCAAGATTCCAGTGTCTTGACGATTGCATGGTCGCCGTTGATTTCAAGAATCGGCTTGATTCCAGGACCTGCCTGACCCATTGCACGCATCATTCGCTCCATCTGGATTCCCGGGTCGTTCTCGTCAACTACGATACAGCTCGGTGAGTCAGAAAGTCGTTTTGAAAGCACGACATCCTTAACACGGTCGCCCAGAGCCTTCTTGATTTTCTCCTGGACAGGCTTGAAGGCTTCTTCCTTCTTTTTGGCTTCGTCCTTGTCAACGCCCAGCTCGTCGTCGCTGCCCGCGCGGTTTACGGCCTTGAGGTCGAAGTCCTTGTATTTCATTAGGCTTGGAATTACGATGTCGTCGATTTCATCTGCCATAATCAGGACTTCAAATCCCTTCTTCTTGTATGCTTCGAGGAGTGGTGAAG
>CALGGS010000099.1 GCA_937915735.1 uncultured Treponema sp. | reverse complement strand
AAGTCAAAGCAGTATAGAAAATACAGGTTCATTAACAAGCAGTGCAAGTAATTTAACATCAACAGCAGGAATAACAAATACGGGAGATTTGTATTTAAACGGCGGAACAACACAGAGTGATATTACAGGCACAAACGGAACTGTATATATTCAAGGTGCTGTTACTCTTGCAAACACAATTACGGATAACATTATCAGTCTTGATTCTACAGGTAATTTAAGCCTTAATGTAAACGATTTATCAGCTGCAGGTAAATTTATAGCCAATGGCGGTTATCTCAATTTACAATCACAAACAGGTACAGAAGCATATAATCTTGGTAATATTGACCTTCAAAATTCTGTTGCTATGGGTATAAACCTTGATTTAACAACAGGTTCAGGACTTATCAAGAGTGCTGATAACATTTCAGGTAATATAATTAACAGAAAAGATACAGATACATATCTTCATATTAAAGACCTTAATATTTCTGTTGGAACGGCTGATTCTATTCCTGCATACGCAAAAGTAGCTGACGCTAACTTAAAAGATACGGTTGATATAGGTAACAGAGTAATAGGACATCTTGATCATGTAACTCAGGACGGATTTATAATCTCTTATATAAAAGATACTGAAGAACCTGCCATCTTAACCGAAGCAGGCGGATATTTAAAATTTGAATTTACTGATTTTGTCCGAGCTGTTCGTTCGACTACAAATAAAAAAGTTTATATGATGGGAAGTTCTGATGAAGATATAGTTGCTCAGCTTGCAGCAGAAGGCGGAAGCGGTATAACAGACGGTTCAACATATACTTTTGGCGGAACATCATTAAGTGTAAACGGTAACGGAACACAGACAGTATTTGCCGGCGGAACTACAGGCGGTACAAGCGGCGGCTCCAGCGGCAGTGTTTCTGACACAAACCCCGTTGTTCTTACCCTTGGTTCAGAGACTGCCTATTCAGGAACAGATATCAATGAAGCCTGGGCCGCAATTGGCTCTTCTGGCGATTATGTGCTCACTCTCGCAACCGGCACCTACAGCGTAACTGAGGGAACTCAGCTTTCTTACAACGGAGCTGCAAACATCAAGATTTCCGGCAACACCACAACGGACTATGGTGCCGATGTTATTATTAGTGGTAAAGGCTCAGACCAGTCATCTTCAAAAACCCGCTGTCTTATGGAAATTCAGGGAAGCGGTAACCTGGTTCTTGAAAATGTTACATTTTACAGCACCTACCGCTTTGATTCTGCCGATGCTCGCAAGTCTGCTTCAAACACTCAGGCAGAAGTTCTTGGTTTTGATTCAACTGGTACTGTTGCTGCTTACAATTCTTCTTTCAAGTCACATCAGGACACAGTCCGTACGGTGAGCAAGTCATTCTTCTATCACTGTTACATTGAAGGTGATGTTGACTTTATGTGGTGTGAGGCTTCAAGCAAAGTAGCTCTTTATGAAGACTGTGCAATCAAGGTTCTGGGTGACGAGACAACTGCTGGCTATATTGCTGCTCCGAGAACAAATGTTGCAAGCAAAATCTGGAAAGGTCTTGTTGTGCTAAATTCTACAATCGAAATTGAAGATGGCGTGGACGCTTACCTCTTCCGCAATCCATGGGGAACAAGCTCAACCATTTACAACAACGCTGCTTTTGTTAATGTAACTGTTACAGGTACTTTGAATGCTTCTCTTGCAAAATCAAGCGCAAACGGCACGGACGACCAGCAGTATGTTGGCTGGAAAGTTGATTCCACATTGGGCGATGCATATGCTTCAAAAGATTCTACAATCGGAGTTCTTTCTGATACAACAAAGTCAAACGAATACGCTGGCCGCAAGGCAATCTTGAACCGCTACTACGATGTTGCAAACGCAAAATTCGTAAAGGACAGCGAAGCAAACTGGGACATTGCCTCTGTTATCTCTGAAAACGGCTGGACTGTTGCGGAAGATACTTCTTCTGACATGCTGGACGGCGAAACTGAAGTTACTGTCGTCACCTACACGCTCGACGCAGAAACTGTCGACGGCGTAACTGGCGACGGATTTGCCCTTGAAAGCGGAAAGCCCCACTGGAAGGGAGCTGCTGCAAATACCATTACTATTCCTGTTAGTGGAAAGGCTACCGTGGCTGTATACGGTTATTACTCTGGCTACGGCACAATCAAGGCCGGTGGCCAGGGTGAAGCGGTCTATGACTTCAACAACGGAAGCACCGGCTCTACAATTGAAAAAGACTATGTAGTCTATGATGAAAACGCAACTTCTGTGGTAATTACTGCTTCAACTGCCAGCTACATTACAAAGATTGTCGTCACCTATGATGACTCAATCGAGTATGTTCCGGTTTCTGCAATTGCCGTAACAGGCGACTCAGACACCCATACTGTTGGCGTAAAACTTGCCCTTACAGCAACAATCATTCCTTCAAACGCTACTAACAGCGATGTGAAGTGGACTTCTGGAGACGAAGAAACTGCCACTGTCGATGAATACACTGGAAAAGTTACCTTCCTTAATGCTGGAAACGTGACCATCACCGCCACTGCCCGGGACGGCTCTGGCATTACCGGCAGCATCGATTGCTCCCCCTCAGAAGCCAGCTGGTCTGTCGCTGAATGGTACACCACAGACAACACCCTTGATGCAGAAGATGGCATGGTCAATGCAGATGTCTTCTCATTCGGCTCAAGTGCTTATAAGAGTATGTCAGCTGAGTCAACATTCACTAATCTTTCTGGTGTGTCAATTACCACGAAGAACGGTTTGAAACTCAATGGCTCAGGAGAATTGAATTTCAGCACGACTGCCGCCGCAACTGCTACATTTATCATCGGAAACGGTGGAAAAACTGCCAACGAGCTTTCTATTACAAGCGATGGTGGAGAAACAGCAACGCTCATTTCTACATCTTCTGATACTTATCCGACTTATGTATACCGCCTTTCTGGTGCTGACTCTTGGAAGGTTGCCCGCGCAGGCTCTTCTGAGCAGAATCCGATTGCCTATGTAAAGGTCGAGTATAACGCAGTGTGGGACTGGCAGAACAGCTCTCCTTCATCAATTACTGAGACAAATATTCAGGGAACAACAACCGGCACTGTTGCAAGCAATATCGACGGCGTTGCCCTCACTGTTGAATCTACCGGCGGCAAACTGGCATACAATAATGCTGGCTACGCGCAGTTCAATGCAAACACGGTAATCAAAGTTCCGGTAAAGAATGCCGGAAGCACACTTACGGTTGTGTCATATCCCGGCCAGTATAACTACACAGTTGCAGGAACTGCTGCTAGTGCAAACGAAACTACTTATACTGTTACTTCAGATGATGTAACTACAGGCTATGTTGCAATCAAAGCAACTGTTACAGGCTATCTTTACAGCATTTCACTTACAAATCCGCTGTAATCTTTTAGTCTAACCTCTCCCTGCCGTGCGGAGCAAATGCACGGCAACAGTTCCCCCGCGCCGCGTTCTTGCGGTGCGGGGGAGTTTTTTGCAGTGCAAATAAAAAGCCGTAATATAATCGTATTGCAAGAGGAGATTTGATATGCCCGTTTTGTCTATGTTCTATGGAATCATTGTTAGAATGCAATACTCTTGAAGGTAATTTAGCCCAAATGTCGAGTTTTGAAAACGACTGTCATTCCGACCGAGCGCAAGCG
>CALGGS010000098.1 GCA_937915735.1 uncultured Treponema sp. | reverse complement strand
CCGTTTGCTCCGGGAACAAAACGTTCAAATCATTTTTATTGCAGCCGAGTTCTTCCGCAGTGAAAGGCATGATGTAATTTTTCTGCCCTTTGTTTGTAAAGGCGCAATTTTTATAAAACAAAGCCATCATTATAGCATCATTTTTCAGCTCGTCTGAAATTTCAGAAACCTCTCCCTTATGAACATACTGATTTCTTTCAAAATAATGATTATGAGTGTTAAAAATCAATCCTTTTGATAACAAACAGTAATAAATATTATTTTGTGTGATATGGTTTTTAGTAGAATTTGTTTTATTCGTTAAATTTATGCTGTAACCAGCTGTCATATAACTATAATTTCCTAACACTAATCCAGTTTCATTTTCAATAATTTTGTCATTGATTTTATAAATCAATCCAGGCCGGTTGTCGTTATAGGTGTATGAATTTATAAAATTGAATCTGCCGTTTTGCAATTCATATCTTTCTGCTGTTATTTCATTATCGTTAATATCAATTCCTTTTTCTTTGTCAAAAATAATTTGAGAAATAGGCCATTCTGAAAGCATAAAAGTTGTTTTTGCATTGCTAAAAATATGAGAAACAATTTTATAGCCAGACTTTTTATAATGTTCAATTTCATCTCGCAAAAAACTTTCTGTCATGTAATAAAATACGATGACTTGAGGATTTAGACTAAGCACTTTATTAAAAAATTCTATTGCAAGGTTATTCTTAAATCCCGCTTTTTTCTGATACGGCGGGTTCATCACAATCATCAGCTTGCGGTTCTCGCGGCGGCAAATTTCGTTTATGTCGAGCGGCGTTCCCTTGTATTTCCACTTCGGCTGCCCGGCGTTTTTGAGGTAATCGAACTGAACGGCGTTCTCAAATCCCTTGATTTTGCAGATGTCAACGTCCATCGGCTCCAGCGTGGAAAGGTAGCAGTACTGCTTGAAATCCTTTCCGAACTGGTTCTCAAGGTTCCCCACGCCGGCGCACGGGTCGCACACGATGAATTCGTCAAGATTGTAATTGGCCCGCAAAATCTCGTTCTGTTTTTCGACGAAGCAAGTGGGCGTGTACTCTCCACCGGTGTCCTTCCGGTATTTTTCTGAATAAAGGGTCGCGCTCCGCTCAAGGATTTTCAGGAATTCGTTTTTTTCGGGCGGACGCTTGTATTTTTTCCAGAAGAACGCGTATTTTTCGCTGTCGGCGATTGTGTAGAAAACGGAATTTTCTTTTCCCTCGTACAGAATCCGTATTTTTTCGTTTGAGTAGATTATTTCGTAATGGCTTAAATTGGTTCCCTCGCGGATTAAATCTTGTTCTGTATCTTCTTCTTTTTCTCCAATCTTCACCGTGCCAAATAAAGTATTTTCCTCTATGTCGGTGAAAATAGATTTTTTGTATTTCGTTCCGTTCAGAATGTCCACAAGAAAAAGGTTGATTAAATCCTGCTCGTCCTCGATTTTCTCTTTGAAGTGGATTTCGTTTTTCCACTGGTTGTAGACCACATTGAAATTGTTTTCGGTGATGTCAATCTCTACATCCAGCCCGTTTTTGAGCTTTTTGTAAAATTCCTTGATTTCGTCATTTACATAAACGGTGACTCTGCCTTTTATGCGGTCATTGATTCTGTCAACCGCGTCTTTTGTGGGAAGGCTCGCCTTTTCCGAATTCCAGTTTATGTCGTTGTTGTACATGACCGAATTGTCGCTGCAGTCGATAAGCTCAAGAACATCGTTTTTTGCGCTGTCCTGATAAATGAGGGCGACCCGATTCAAGACGGACTTCTGCTTTTTGTTGGTAAGAATCACCTGGGCAAGAGCCTGCCTGTGCAAAGTTTCATTTGAAATGACGTATTTGGACTCAATGTAGAGAAGGATGTTTTCTTTTTTGTCTTTTAGAAGAACGTCTACTTGGTTCAGGACATCTAAATCCCAGCATCCCTTGTCAAAATACCTTTCGCAGAAATTCTTCTTGTAGTTCACTTCGGTGGATTTCTCGGACATGATTTTTCCTTTTTAATATGACAGCTGCATAGTTTTGATTTCATCGTGCAAGGATTTTTCTACAAAACTATTCAAAGACATATTAAGTTTTTTTGCCGCAACAGCGACCTGACTATGGAACAAAGGCGTAAGCCGTACATTGAATTTGCCAGAATATGGCTTTTCTGGCTCGACGCCATCTTCTTTGCACCATTCCAAGTAATCGTCTACAGAAGCGTGAAATTCATTTTCAACTTCATCCACTGTAGTTCCTTGAAAAGTAATAACAGTTTTTGTATTAATTACTTCCCCCGAAAAGATACGAGCCTCGTCATCATATTCTACGATACCAATAAAGCCTTTATAGTTCATCATTTTTTACCCCCGCATTTTCAAGAAATCTTCGCATTGATTTTACAGCAC
>CALGGS010000097.1 GCA_937915735.1 uncultured Treponema sp. | reverse complement strand
AACGAAAGAAGTACGGTCAGCGTGGTGCTCGCCGACGCTTCCAGTTCTCAAAACGATAATTTCAGGGACTTCCCCGATTTCGTTATACAACGCTCGCCTTTTTTTGCGGGCGTTTTTTTTGTTTAAAAAAACGAAACTTTTACTTTTCCAAAAATTATGCTATACTACGAAAGAATCCAAAATTATATTGTATTATAAGGAAATAAGGAGAAAATTATGACGGCAACAATAACAATTCAGAACGCAAACAAAAATCTCGTGGATGTAATCAAAAGCCTTATAAAACTTTCGCCTTCCGCACATCTTTCGGTCAAAAAAACACCCAAAGATGATTTTTACAACGAAGAAAATATCAGACATCTCGAAGAACTCAAACGGCTTGATGATGAAGGAAAGTTACATTTTGTCACAAAAACAATGGAAGAATTGGAGGCAATGGCAAAATGAACATTCAATTCGTAGATGATGCGTGGGAGCAATTTATTTATTGGCAAGGTGAAGATAAAAAAACTCTTAAAAAAATTAATAAATTAATTGCGGATATAAAACGAAATGGCAATGACGGAATTGGGCATCCTGAACCTTTAAAAGACAGCCTTTCGGGCTTGTGGAGTCGCGAAATAGATGAAAAAAATAGGCTTATCTATAAAATTGAAGGTGACTGTGTAAGAATTTATCAGTGCAAGAATCATTATGGAGATAAATAATCCCGCAGTTCAGCTCGCTATTACTGCCGCTGCCCGTTCTCTTGCACGCGCGGAGCAATGCAGGGCGACCCTTGAAAAAAAACTTCTCCAGAAAGAATTTGACGAAGAAACCGTAAAAACAGCGCTCGATTATCTTGAAAGCAAAAAATATCTTGATGACGCTCGTTATGCCTCAATGTGGATACGAAATCACGAGGCTTTTAAACCACAGGGAAAAATAAGAATTTTACTAGAATTAACTCGTCGCGGTGTAAAGAAAAACATTGCAGAAAATGCGATTATGGAGTATTTTATAGATGATAAAGAAGAGAGTTTGTGTGAAGAAGCCTTCCTCAAACTTTCCTCAAAAAAGAAAGACCAACAGAAACTTTTCAAATCACTTGCCGACAGGGGTTTTTCTTATTCAATAATACAGAAGACATTTAAAAAATATAAAGAGGCTCTTGATGGCACAGAGTGAAAACAAGCCGATTATGTATTCCGCGCTCGAAGTTGCAAAGCTTTGCGGAGTCGTAAATCAAACGGCAATTAACTGGATTAAAAACAATCATCTCAAAGCATTCAACACTCCCGGTGGTCAGTTCCGTGTTTATCCAAGTGACTTGGCAGAATTTATGAAAAAACGGAACATCCAGATTCCGTCAGAACTGCGTGCGGCTTTGAGTGGTGGCGAGTATCTTCCAAGAAGTCTTTTAATAGTAGATGATGACAGGGGCTTAAATTCAGTCGTAGCAAAATTTATGCTAAAAAAAGTTAATGAGCTTGCGGTTTATCAGGCATTCGACGGCTTTGAGGCCGGTTCTTTAATGACAGAAAAACAGCCTGGAATCGTAATCCTTGACCTGGACTTGCCTGGAATCGACGGTTTTGACCTTTGTAAACGAATTTTTGAAAGTGACCGCTTTGGAAAACCCGAAATCATAGTCGTAACGGCTCTCGAAAATGATGAGGTCGAAAAAAATGTAATGGAGCTTGGGGTAAAAAGCTTTATCAAAAAACCTTTGGATTTGGTGAAGCTTGCGGCACTTATCGAAGAAACTTTAAAATAATTCGGAATTTATGAAAAAACTCCTTTTTGTCCTTTGCTTTTATTTTCTCGCTTTCACTTCTTTTTCTCAAAGCACGCAAAAGCCGGTTCTTACGGCAAAATCACTTGTCGAGGCGGCGTCAAAAAAATCTTCCGTAGACGAATCAATCTCTTATCTAAAAAAAAATGTCGCTTCTCTTTCTAAAAATGCAGAAAAAAGGGCAGTGTACGCTTTTTTGGCGGCAATCTTGGAGCAGCAAGGCTCTTACGCCGAGGCTCAGAAAACCTACGCTGAGGCGGCCTCAATTCAGGGAAGTGCGGAAAATGTCTTGTCCGGAGTCCCGAACAAGAATAGTGAGGAGCTTGTCGTCGATGCAGTTCGCTGCGCATTGTGTGCAGGAGATTACGCTAGCGCGCAGAGCTATCTTAATTCTGCAGTTCGCTCGTCAAAAAATGAAAAAATCACAGCTTATGTAAAGCTTTATGAGCAGTGGAGCGCACTTTGCAAGGCTAAAAACGAGGGCGAGACAAAAGAAAGCGTAGCCCTCCTTCGCACTTACGCAACGCTGGACTCAATGAAGGCCGTTCGTCCATCAGTTCTTTTGACCCTGTGGCATTTAACGGGTGAAGGTCAATTTTCCGAAAGCCTCAAAAAAAATTATCCTAAAAGCATGGAGACGGCGATTGTAACGGGAGAAATCCAGACTTTGCCGACTCCATTCTGGTATTTTGTGCCCCGAAACGGAGTTGACTTGCCGGAAATCAAAAATGAGGGCGAACTTGCGAACATTGTGACGACACCTTCTCCCATTAGCGAAAAAGTTGTCCGCCAGCAGCTGGGGCTTTTCCGTGAAGAGTCAAACGCAAAAGCTCTCGCGGAGCGGGTAAAGGCAAAGGGCTTTGCATCTGAAATTACGACGGAAGTTCGCCCGAGCGGAACAAAATATTACATTGTGGTAGTAAAAGAAAACTCAAAAGGTACGATTGGCGATGAGCTTCGTAATGCCGGCTTTGAGTGCTACCCTGTCTTTGAGTAATTCGTCAATTCTAAGCAGATACGAAGAACCTTAAAGAATCTTCTCTCTAAAATCTTACTAAAGTTTTGTCCTGTTTATGCCGATAAACATAATCGGAAAACTCTGTCTTGATATGTCTTGACATTGTTTTTCCTGTCAAAGACCGCAATTTTTCTTGAAATTTACTGAAAATGCGTTATCTTTAAATAGCTTTTATATGCGTTTAACTTGGGTGGGAATGGAAGTAAAATGCAAATAAAATGCCAGAAATTGAGTGAAATGTCATGTTGAGCCATAGCCAGAACTCTTTTTCTGCCTTATTTTTGCATTCTACTATTACTATTGAACAATTTGCCACCGGTTGGACGAGTCTTTTTATCAAATCCTTCACAAGGCAAAATTTATTTAATATGGTGCAGAATGTTTTTAGCTTAAAAAGACGAATCAGCAAAAAACTGATTTCGCTTTTAACTATACTAATAATTTCTCTCATTTTTGGGTGCTCAAACGACTTGGACTCAATGATAGAGGATTATAATCAAGGATTTTATTCCGAAGATGAGGAGGTGGCTTATACCGTAGACAATGTTGTTGCGGATGAGATGCTGGCAAACCAGTATCCTGTTCCCTATCGAACCACTTTGTGCTTGTCTGCTCCTACAGGAGGTTCTGTTTACTCATGGGATGCCGTTATAGGAGAAAATGCCTGTGGCATTGATGAGGACACTTCGTACAATTTGGGTAAATCAAGGCTTTTGGTTCTGTATATCCCAGATTCAGACCTAAAGCAATGGGCTCACTATGAGCTGACGCTGACCGTTCAAAAGCCAGACGGCAGTTACTTAAAGGATACAGCAAAACTGTATATATATTAGGAAAATCTGAATAATCAGTTTGATTGAACAGATTTTTGTAAAAAAGCAAAATTTGATAGCTATTGGAGGTATACAATGGTAAATCACATTAAAAAAATTGCAGGGCTTTTGTCTCTTGCAATGGTGCTTGTTTTGGCAGGATGTAGTGGCCTTATAAACGGCTCTATTTCTTCTGATGACTCTATAAAAAAAGGTACTATAGGCGTATCTCTTAATGAGATTTCTAGCCGTGCCGCAATTGCTCCTACAACTCTTAAAGTCGATGGTACTGAAATTAACCATTATCTCGTAACAGGAACAAGCAAAACGGGTCTCTCTTTCACATCTGAAGATTTGACACCAGCAGCTGTAAAAGCTGGAACTGCTAAAATGGCAGATGTTCCATACGATGATTGGACATTTACGATGACTGCTTATGGCGATGCGACTACTGATAAGCCGCTATTGCGTGGTACAAGCGTCTGTAATATGAAAAGTGCAGGTGAAACGACAGTTTCTTTCACCCTTTCTTCTTACGATATTGATACTCTTGGTTCATATTCAATTATAATCAAATATACAGGCTCTGCATGGAAGGCAAATACATACAGCTTTGACTGGGGATTGTATGACCCAATAACAGGTAATGTATTGACAGCGACAGGAGCTTCATCTGATGCTGCCGCGGCAACTTCTGTTGGTTCTGATGCTGCTGATGCAATTCATACCGCAGACGATTATTATGTCGCAAATACTACAAACGTAAATCCTGGAAGCTATGTATTTGCCGTTCGTGTTTGGAATGGTTCTACACAGCTTGCTTATGCGTCTACAGGTCTTGTAATTGAACCTGGCCGGGTGACGTCTGGTACGCTCGAACTTGATGACGATATTATCCAAAGTTTACCGCTTGCGCCATCTGGCCTCTTTGCACAAAGACTTGATGACAGCATTGACGGCGATTACTATGATGTCCGCTTTGCCTGGACAGATAACTCTAACAATGAAGAAGGCTTCGAACTTGTTCTCAGAACATTTACGACAACTAGCGAAGATTGGGCTACCTTTCCTGAAGATGCAACAATTACAAACACAACGGTAATGAAACTTTATGACTGGGGTTCAATTCTCACTCTTACAAATTCTACAGACACTGTTAAGTATGTTTCTGGTAGCTTGTTCTCTGGAAGTCAGGAGCTTGTCCTGAGACTTCGCACAGGAGTTATGTACGATGCTCAGATTCGTGCTGTAAATGGAATTGGTAAATCTGCTACGGTCGCTCGTGTTGCAGACTCTGCTTCTTCAGCATCATTGGAAAAGGATAGTGCAATAACAGCTCCAACATCTACAAAAACACTGCTTGATGATTTTGACGGTAAAAAAGTTACTGGTTATGACATCGGCGCAGCTGGAGCAAATGTACACATCAGCCTTGTAAAAATTACATATTATCTTGATGGTGGTACTTTATCTTTGGCGGGAACTGCTCAGTCGTCTAAGAAAACCTATATAAGCTATACGCCATATACTCTAAAAACCAATGGCTCAACTGATGCGGACAAATTTATTCCGTTGCTCGAAATTACAGATTCTGATACTGCAACTGCTTCTGACAATACGCTCTTAAGAAATGGTACAGACTGGTCTAAGTGGGTACTTTCTTCAGATGCAACTTCTCTTTCTCCTACTGCGCAGACCTACAACACAGCATTTTTTGCTAACTTCCAAGTTATTGCAATTTACGGAACTACATCTGGTGACATTACGATTAATAGCGCAACTATCACAGCCCTTGCACATGAGTCATTTAAAGACGACAATTTGACCGCTTACTACGGAACCGAAGCAACTACACCAATGGCTACTAACAGCTGCAAAAATGGTACTATTACAATTCCTTTCGGAAGTCCTGCTCAGTATGTAACTGTAACAGTTGCGACAGACCCTCTGTTCGATGGTGGTTATTATGTATTGTATGTTGGAGAGTATCCAATTGAGCAGAAAGCTTATTCTACTTCATCGCTCAACTTCTCTAACTTCTCTACCGATAGACTTGCTAGTGGTAGCTCAACATGCATTCGCGTAGATGCATTTACAGCTGGCGGTGAATACGCAAGCGCAAGCTTCTACATTACAAAAGGCAACTAGTTTTAACTTGTAAAAGGAATGTCAACTGTCATCCCAAATTCATTTTTAGGATGGCAGCCATTCCTTTTTGGAAACTTAAATGAATAAAAATTTTTCGTTGAAAAATAAAAAAATAATCTCTCTTTATGAACTCATCGTAAAGTTTTTTTGCTTTACCTTTGTTATTGCTTTTGCCGAGATGTTATTTTCTTGTTCTTCAGCACTCGAGGATTCCTACTATTCAAAGAATTCAAAGGATTCGCCCTTGTCTGTTATCATAAATAACTATGATTTTTATAACTCTTGCTCTGTTGCTGCTAACGATAACGCAAGACTTATAATTGCCCCAAGCACATACAGTATTTCCGGAATCTCAAAGTTCTTAATCGAAGGTATGGATACGACAAATCCTTCAAACACTATCTCACAAGAAATTTCAATAAATAGTTCTGGTGAAGGAACTATTTCCGATATCACAAAATCCTTTTGGATTTTTACATTACATGCATATTCTGACAGTGATATGACAAATGAAGTCTTAAAGGGAAGTGCGAGCGTAGATACGAGCCAGTATGCTTCGGTTGCGTTTACACTTTCAAGTGAAGGGCTTACGACTCCAGGCAGTTGTGAAATTGCATTGGACTATGATAGTAACTATGCAAGTTTTTTTGATGATATGGTTGGAGAAATTCATATCAATCTTTGTAAGGCTACTACGCTTGAAATCGTAAAGGAGCTTGCTGTAATAACGACAGAAACAGATTTAGACTCTTTTATTGATGGCTCTGGCTACCTTATTGAAGAAAGCACTATTGCCCCTGGCGCTTACATTATGACAATGTATTTTTATCAAATTGCAAACAGTACAGCCTCCAAAATCGGATTTTTCTCGGCAGGCTTTATTGTTGAGCCAGGCCGTTGCACGACTCAGACCGTTACGATTCCTCACATAATAGCAACTATCCCAGATGCGCCTGAAAATCTTGTAGTTTACAGGGATGATTCAACTCTTACGGCAGACTCATATAATGCAGTTGTCAGGTGGGATGATGTTTCAAATAATGAAGAATATTTTCAGCTTGTCATTCGCGAATATGATTCAGATTCGGCAACTACGGGCACAAGAACGATTTTAAATGCCTCAACCACTGATTATTCTAATTTCTACTCTTCAAAGACCTTTTCTGTTGACGGTGTTGGATATGTAAGCGGAAATCTTTTCTATTCCAGCGAAGAGATTGTCGTTAAACTCGCTACAGGAAAGCTTTATGATTTCGAGATTTATGCCGTGAATACTTATGGCTCATCTGCTGCGTGTATAAGAAGTGAATCGTCTGACATCGCAGAGGATGCAGCTTTCGGCTCTATGACAGGTTTTGCAGAGCCTGGAGATTCAAACCCCTATATGCGGGTAAATACTTTCACCCTTTCTTATGCGCTCGAAAATGGAAAATTGATTACAAGTCTTGGCAATGCTTTTACAGGTCAGACTTATATCGAGTACAAGATTTACACAGGAACTGCAACCTCACTGATGCTGCCGGCAACAATCGTGGATCCGGACGATTCGTCATTCTCTGCTCAGGGAGGCTGGCCTGTCTGTTATTACGGCTCATTATCTCAGGGGTGGACGAAATGGGTTAAAAACGGAAGCTCTGCAGCTGTGACTTCTGTTTCAAGTTTTACAAATCAAACTTTCTATGCTGAATATGATATCGAATTATCTCCTGCAATTTATTTTGATGATTCAGCTATGTATGTAACCTATGGCAGCACGGCAAACAGTTCTCTTTATGGAACCGGCACTGCACTTTCAAGTGGAGGCTCTGTCTCAACAGGTTATGTGACAATAACGATTGACAGAAACTCGAGTCCGAATTCGGTTTTTACCAGATATGATTTTTATGTGAACGGCTCGCAAGTCTCATACAATACTGATGTAGGCTCGAATACTCTTGTCAGTTATACAATTCCCTTTTTATTCAACGGAACATTTACATTGCAAGTCTCAGGCAGCTATAACGAACAGTATTTTTACTCAAAAGAATTCTCCTTAACTGTAGAATAACTGTTCTGTCATAACTAATAAGTATTTTTATTACGAAGTTGTTAAGAACTTTTTTTTCTGAAAAATCTTGTTGGAATTGCGATTCCAAATCTGGCGACTGGAACTAGTTTTAAATTTGTGTCGTACCTGACTCCACCAGACAGCCTGGTCCAATGCCACTGGAGTCCGATTAATGCCTGTCCGTAGAAGCCAAAATAAGGTCCTGATGAATGTCCGTTCTTGAAACTGTTATCATAAAGGCTTCGGACATTTATTCCAGTCTCGATTTCTGCGAAGGCTCGTAAGTCATAAGGCTTGTGATAGTAATTTATGCCAAAGCAAGGGGCAAGTGCAAATGTATATAAATATGGGGAGTTCAACATTCCGTCCGATACATAATACTTATACGGAAAGTCGGTGCCAGGTATACCTGCGGCAACATAAGCATCTCCGCCAAAATAAAGCAAAGTGTTTATAAAATGCCGGTAACCGATTTCAAGGCCGAAATTCCCAATATAGTAATTAGAATTCATACCACTGAATCCCAGACTCAGCAAGAGAACATTTCCAAAACGGTTTTCCCCGGTAACGCCATTCTCGTATTCCAACTCATGATAATCTCCATAATCAGGAACGAAAGGCTCGCCACTTAAAATCCAACGGTAAATGTAGCCTTGTTCTGTTCCTATGATTACAAATTCGTCATTAGGACTAAAGGCTAAGCTTTTGGCACTGTCTCCATACATAAGTTTAAAACTTTTTTCTTCTGTGCCGGTCGCAATATCATATATTTTTACACAACCTGTATTGACACCTGCTACAATTTTAGAAGAATCGCTAGAAAAATCCGCAATATACGAGAAACCTGCTGGATCATACAGCGCGTATGTGTCAGATTCATCCGCAGTCGATGAAATTATCAATGTATTTTGGTCTTGAGCTGCAACAAAATGGACTCCATCGGGAGCAACTTTCGGCTTAATTCTTGTGAGTGTATACCCAGAATATTCATCAAGAACTTCCCAAGATGTTGTGTCAATGAGGAAAATAGAGCCTGATTCGCTCGTAACTAAAATCCTCTGGCCGGAAGGCGTCGTGCTAAGTCCCCAGACCCCATTTGCCAAATCCAGCTTTTCTTCGACTATATATTCATTTCCTTGCCTGAAGCTTTCATAGAGATTTACGCCGTCAAGTGAAATGAGGATTCTTGAGTCTCCTGCATAAACGGCGTCCGGTATAAACGAGCCGGTACCTGAAATGAGGGTAGAGTCAGTCTGGCTGTCAACACTATGAATCATTACTGTGTTATCGTCACGAACGGTTAGCATATAACGGCCATCTGTTGTAAATTGAATTGATGTTGCATTGACAAAGGGATTGGCATTTTGCTCGACGAAGTTAGAATAAATGGCGGCGATTGTGTTTGTTGCGGCATTCCACAAAATAATCGAGCTGTTCCAGCTGGTCGCAAAATATTTTCCGTCATGCGTCCATGCGAGCGCATTTACAGGCGTCGAAGACTTAGCAAGATAATCCTGACTCAAATCAACTTCTTCTATTTCTTCTTCCGGTTCCGCAGCTTCCTGAGCAAACGAAAAAAGAGAAAAACTAAAAATCATAAAAAATGTACAGAAAAATCTTCGCACCGAAAATACCATTAAGTTTGATTTATCCATTATAACGAATTTTTACCCGTTTTCAATAAAAGTTAAAATATACAGCTCTATATTCTTTCTTATTATCGGCAAAAAGAATCATTACAAACACTATTTTTTATAATGCGCCAATCAGCCGGAGTTCCGCCGAGCACTTTCGTTGCCGTGCTCGCTTTGCTC
>CALGGS010000096.1 GCA_937915735.1 uncultured Treponema sp. | reverse complement strand
AAATCCGCTCCTTCATAACATCAACCTTGTATTTTCCGATTGTCGAATGAAGGGCGATAATCTGGCGGTTTAAGTTCGTAAGAGAAACCTTGTCGTCGTCAATTATGTCTATGTGGCCGATTCCACAGCGGGCGAGAGCTTCAACCGTAAAGCCTCCGACTCCGCCAACTCCAAAGACGGCGACATGAGAATCGCGAAGAATCTCCATCGCCTCTTTTCCCAGCAAAAGCTGTGTCCTTGAAAACTGATTTACCATTCTGTTTAGAACACGACTACAACTTCGCCGTTCGGATATTTTTCTGAAATATAATTCTTGACTTTCTCGCTCTTTACAGCTTCTATCAAGGCTTTAATTTCAGGTTTGTTTTCGTTACCAGCCTTTACGGCGATAACATTTACATAAGGAGAAGAAGAGCCTTCAACAAAAAGTCCGTCTTTTTTAGCAGAAAGGCCCGCAGGAATTGCATAGTTTCCGTTGATGACAGCAGCATCTACATCGCCCAAAACTCTTGGAAGGGAAGCAGCCTCGATTTCCTTGAACTTAAGCTTTTTTGGATTTTTTTCGATGTCGAGGGGAGTAGCCGTGATTCCACTTCCCTTTTTGAGAGTGATTAAGCCTGCCTCCTGCAAAAGAAGAAGAGCCCGGCCTTCGTTTGTCGGGTCATTTGGAATTGCGACAGTCGCCTTCTTTTTAAGGTCGTCAAGTTTTTTGATTTTATTTGAATAAAGCGCAAACGGCTCGACATGAATTCCCGCCGCATTTACAAGATGATATTTTTTTTCTTTATTGAAAGACTCAAGATAAGGAATGTGCTGGAAATAGTTTGCGTCAATGTCTCCCGCCTCAACAGCATCATTTGGCGTTACATAGTCAGTGAATTCAACGACCTGCAAGTCAATTCCATTCGCTTTCAAATCTTCTTTTACAAGATTCAAAATTGCCGCATGAGGCTCCGGTGTAGCCCCAACCTTGAGAGTGACTTCCGCAAAAAGCGCAGAAGCTAAAACGGCAACAGCCGCAAGTGAAATAATTTTTTTCATAAAGAACTCCTATTTGTTTTTATTACCTAGTTACTAAGTAGGTTTATATTACTCCTATGAAAATTTTTTGTCAATAGGGCGGTCCCCGACATTCGTCGGGGGGCGGGCTTTTCGGGGTTCCGCTATCGCTTCATTGCTTCGCAACGGCTACGCCGCCCCTACAATCCCTACCGCTTTGCCATCATTCTGTTTGCAATTTTCGTGCCGGCAAACTGAATCAAGGCTACAAGCAAAATGATTACGATGACAGAAGCAATCATTACATCGGTGCGGAAACGCTGATAGCCGTAACGGATTGCAAGGTCTCCCAGTCCGCCACCGCCCAAAGTACCGGCCATCGCAGAATAGCTTACAAGATTTATGATGGTGAGAGTTATTCCCGAAACAACTGACGGCATACTCTCTGGAATCAGGACTTTGTAAATTATCTGCCAGTTCGTTGAGCCCATGCTCCGCGCCGCCTGAACCACTCCAGAATCAACCTCGTTTAAGGCAGTTTCCGTAATCCGGGCGACAAAAGGAGCTGCCGCAATAGAAAGAGGAATGATTGTCGCTCCAGTTCCAATCGCCGTTCCCAGAATAAGGCGGGTAAGCGGCAAAAGCACAATCATCAAAATGACGAAGGGAAATGAGCGGAGCACATCGATGATTCGGCTCAAAACAAGATTAAAGACTGGCCGCGGCGTAATGCCAAAAGTATTCGTAATGTTAAGCAAAACTCCAAGGGGAAAGCCAATTAAAATCGCAAAAACCGTTGAAAAAAAGACCATCAAAAGCGTTTCAAGCGTAGACTCGCCCACTAAAATCAAAATCTGTTCCATAATTTTACCTCTTCTGAACTTTCACATTATTCTGAACGAGCCAGGCGATTGCATTTTCGACAGTCGCGTCTTCCCCAAGAATGTCACATTCCATGTAGCCGACTTTTTCGTCCGGAAGCTTCGTGACCCCCGCAGCCAGAATATTAAAGCTCACATCAAATTCCTTTGAAACCCGGCTCAAAATCGGCTCTCCTGTAGCTTGTCCGACAAAATGCAAAAGATAACTTCCCTTTTTTTCGCTCCATTTTACAATATTGTCAGAATCTGAGTGGCTCTCAGCCGAATGATTTTCGCTTGCGATATTCTTGATAAAATCCCTGGTCGTTTCTGTCTTCGGGTTCGTAAAGATTTCTTTGACTTTTCCCTTCTCGACAACTCGCCCTTCTTCGATTACGGCGACATATTCACAGGCATCGCGAACGACTTCCATTTGATGCGTAATCATCACGACGGTAAGATTCATTTTTTTCTGGATTTCTTTTATGAGCGATAATATTTGTCGGGTAGTGTTCGGGTCAAGCGCGCTCGTAGCCTCATCACAAAAAAGAATAGCAGGCTCCGTCGCAAGTGCCCTGGCAATGGCAACCCTCTGCTTCTGACCGCCGGAGAGCTGGCTGATTGGCGCATTTTCACGGTCGCTCAGCCCTACGAGCGAGAGCATTTCCCTTACCTTCGACTTGATTTTTGTTTTTGGCCAGCCTGCAATTTCAAGCGGATAGGCGACATTTTTTCCAGCCGTTCTTGAAGAAAAAAGATTGAAATTCTGAAAAATCATACCGATTTTCCGCCGCTCAAAAATCAGCTCTTTTTTTGAAAGATTGTCAACGCGCCTTGAGCCATAAAAAACTGAGCCTGAATCAGGCTTCTCAAGCATACTCACGAGACGGACGAGGGAGCTTTTTCCTGCCCCGCTCTTTCCGATGATTCCAAAAATCGTGTTCTCAGGGATTTCAAGGGAAACGCCGTCAACCGCCTTGATTTCGTGTTTTTCGCCGTCAGAAAACGAAATATATGTCTTTTTAAGATTTTCAAGAGTAATGTTCATATTGTGATGATATAAAAAATAAGTTTTAGTAGCAAGAGAAAGGGCATCCGCATTAAAGCAATGCTTATATCATATATTCGTAGCCCGTGAATTCCTGAGATTTTTTGGCCAGGCTTTCGAGAGTTACGGAATCAACGAAATTATTTACGGTAATCTCAAAATTCTTCCAAAATTCTTCTGTTCCGATTGACTCAACCGTATTTCCGTCATTTTCGGCTCTTGGAGATAAATCGCCTTCCATTATGCGCAAAATCTCGCCTACGGTATACTCGTCTGCCTTGCGAGTCAACCTGTACCCGCCGTTTATTCCCCGGGTTCCCTCAACGAGATTTGAAGAGACAAGTTTAGAAAGAATTTGCTCCAGATATTTTACGGACAAATTCCTTCTGTGAGAAAGAAGACGAAGCGGCACATAATTTTCATTTCCGTTTTCTGCCAAATCCTCCATAATCAGAAGGGCATACTGACCACGAGTTGAAATTTTGTACATTTTCGTCCTCTTTTCCTTTTTTTTATTCTTAGTTATCGCTAAAAAGCGGTGTGCTTAAATATCGGTCGCCTGAATCTGGAAGAAGAACTACGATTGTCTTTCCCTTGTTTTCAGGGCGCTCTGCAAGTATTTTCGCAGCCTTTAATGCCGCTCCGCTTGAGATTCCGACCAAAATTCCTTCGCTTCGGGCAAAAGTCCTGCCCTCTGTGAATGCGTCGTCATTTTCGATTGGGATGATTTCGTCATAAACCTTTGTGTTAAGGACATCTGGAACGAAGCCCGCACCGATTCCCTGAATTTTGTGGGCACCAGGAGTTCCTTTTGAAAGAACCGGGCTGGTAGCTGGCTCAACCGCAACTACTTTTACATTTGGATTTTTTTCTTTTAAGAACTCACCGACGCCTGTCAAGGTTCCCCCTGTTCCTACACCAGCGACAAAAATGTCAACTTTTCCGTCTGTCTGCTCCCAAATTTCAGGACCAGTCGTTTCCTTGTGTTTTTTTGGATTTGCAGGGTTTACAAACTGACCAGGAATGATTGAGTTTGGAGTCGTTGCCTTAAGCTCTTCTGCCTTGGCAATTGCTCCTTTCATTCCCTTTGCACCTTCAGTCAAAACAAGCTCAGCACCATAAGCCTTCAAAAGATTGCGTCTCTCAACGCTCATCGTGTCCGGCAATGTAAGGATTGCCTTGTAACCCTTCGCCGCCGCAACTGCCGCAAGCCCTATTCCCGTGTTTCCGGAAGTCGGCTCAATGATTGTAGCGCCAGGCTGCAAAAGGCCTTTTGCCTCGGCATCCTCAATCATAGCGAGGGCAATTCTGTCCTTTACGCTTCCGGCCGGATTCAAATACTCAAGTTTTGCGAGAATTGTCGCATTTTTGATTCCAGAAACCTTTGAGTAACCGTTAAGCTGAAGGAGTGGTGTTTTTCCAATCAGCTCCAATGCACTTTGTTTAATGTCTGCCATATTTTTCTCCTTTTTAGACAAGAATTGCACTAATTTTAAGAATGTGTTCGCGTTTCTTATAAAAACATTATAATTTTATATTACCTAGTATGTCAATAGGTAATATATATTTTTTCATTTTCTTTCGATTTATTTTTACTTTATTTCAATATAATTGTATAATTAAATTTATGAATGCGAATGATTTTGATTTTCTGACTGGATTACCCACGATGACCTCTTTTTTTGAATTAGTGACCGCAAAAAAAGAAGAAATTGTCAAGAACGGCAGCCAGGCTGTAATTCTGTTTATCACTCTCCACGGAATGAGAACCTACAACCAAAAATTCGGTTTTACAGGCGGAAATGAATTTCTCAAATCTTTTGCATCAATCCTCGCAAAACATTTTGAAAATGAAAGCTGCTGCCGATTGGGCGGAGTTCATTTTTCTGTGATTGCCGATGAAGTCTGTATCGAAGAAAAAGCGCAGAAATTTCTCGAGGACTTTAGAATCGCATTTTCGGGCAAGGAAATTTTCACTCATATCAGCGTTTATCCTTACAAGACAGAAGATGTAAGCATCAACATGGCTTGCGACAGGGCAAAACTCGCCTGCGACAACATCAAGGACAGCCGCACTTCGGGAATCAATTTTTACGACCTGTCTATAAAACATGCCGAAGAAAATCACCGCTACATTATCGAAAATTTCAACAGGGCAATCGCTGAA
>CALGGS010000095.1 GCA_937915735.1 uncultured Treponema sp. | reverse complement strand
TAACGAGGAAGCTGAAAACAACACACATACCAAGCAGAGTAAGGATAATACTCTGATTAAGCATTTCAGCGATTGTCATAATTCCTCCAACGGATATGATAACTAAAAATAAAATTTGGGAATAATTATAGATGATTTAAGGATTTTACTCAATGTAAGAGAGAAGATTTTTTAGAAGAATTTTATTCCAGGTCTGACTCGTTTTACTTTTTCAAAAGATGAACTTCTTTGCAACTTTCAGCTTTCTTCGCTATAATAATTTTTATGACAACAATCGACAAATTTTTATCTGATATTCAACGGACTATAAAACACGACAGGGCGAATAATGGCGGGCATTACGATGCAAAACGCGCCTGCACTCAAATTTCTCAGCTTTTTGCCAACAACAACCGGAATCTTGGCTCACTTGCAGTTTCCATAAGCGACTACTGGCTCAACACTTATGTTTTTGGCTCACAGGATTTAGAAAACGAGCCTTCAGAAGAGAACATCGAAAAGATTAAGGCTTTCCAGAATTTTTGCGACAGTGACGAAGAGGCAGATTTTTCTTCCCTTACAAGCGATGACTGGGAAACCCTGAGGGATTTTGTTGACGATGAGGCAGAAAACCTTGATTTAGACTCATTGCAGAATATGATGAATTTGATTTTACAGAACGGGGCCTTGTCTTAAGCAGACGCTGACTTATGAAAGATTTTTACGAGAACTGCCTTCTTTGCCCGCGAAAATGCGGGGTAAACCGATATTCTTCTCTCGGATTTTGCAAAGAGCCATCAGACATCCGCATAGCTGTCGCCTGCCTTCATTTTGGAGAGGAGCCTTTGATTACGGTTCACGGCGGAAGCGGAACGATTTTTCTGACTGGCTGCAATTTACGCTGTGCCTTCTGCCAGAACTACCAGATTAGCCAGCAGGGAATGGGAAAAGCTGTTTCAAAAGAAGAATTTGCAGAAATTTGTCTCAGGCTTGAAGAGGCTGGCGCTGAAAACATTAATCTCGTAACAGGAAGCCATCACACCTTTGCGATTGCTCAGGGACTGGAGGAAGCGCTAAAAAGAGGCCTTAAGATTCCTGTCTGCTGGAATTCAAGCGGCTATGACGAAGTTGAAGCCCTGAAAATGCTAAACGGGCTAGTAACAATCTATCTTCCGGATTTAAAAACTTTAAGCGGCGAGCTTTCAAGCTCTCTTTGTGACGCAAGGGATTATCCTGAAAAAGCAAAAAAAGCAATTTTATGGATGATAGAACACAATCCCCTGAAGTTTACGAGCATAAAAAAAGACGGAGTCGAAAAAGAAAAAATCCTGCAGGGAGTGATTATCCGTCACCTTTTTTTACCGGGAAGATTTTTTGAAACGGCAGATGTTTTAGAGTGGCTGAAGGAAAACGCTGACACAAAGGCAATAATCTCACTTATGAGCCAGTACACGCCTGTTCCCTTCAAGGACAGCGAGGAAAATCTTACTAAACGGAAAAAATCTCTCAGCGTAATCGAAAATCGTCTCGTAAGCGAAAACGAGGACAAGGACTTGCGAGATTTAATAGAAGCCTACGATTTTGACTATCTCTTTTATCAGGATTTGTGCGCTGACACGGAATGGCTTCCAGACTTCGAGAAAACTCAGCCCTTCAGCTACAAGCTGGCAAAACCCGTCTGGCACTGGAGGAAGGGCTGGTGCAATTTTGCTTCCCATTGTGTTACTAGGTAAAATCAAATATAATACATAGTATGAAATATACACAATTACCCTTGCCGGAAAGCGGCTCAACTGTTGTCGTAGGTATGTCTGGCGGAGTCGACTCAACCTTAACTGCCCTCCTTCTGAAAGAAAAGGGCTGCAATGTAATCGGAGTTACAATGTCTCTTTGGGACGGTCACATTCCTGCCGTCGAAGCAGAAAAGGCCTTTCACGAAGCATGCTACGGGCCTGACGAGCAAGAAAATATAGATGAATGTACGAAATTTTGCGAGGAGCACGGAATTGAATATCATGTTATTGATGTAAGCTCTGACTACAACAGGGAGGTCCTGGACTATTTTACCGCTGAATACAGAAGCGGAAAGACGCCGAACCCTTGCATCCGATGCAACCGCTTCATAAAATTCGGCGCCCTTTTGGCGGGCGTAAAAAAGCTGAACATAAAATTTGATTATTTCTGCACAGGACACTACGCCGCAATTGTCCGTCCAGAAGAAGGACTTTGGGGAACTGAAAAAAGACCGAATATGATTTCCTGCGCAAGCGATGAGTCAAAGGACCAGACATATTTTTTGTGCCGGGTTCCGTCAGAAATTTTGGAAAAAGTCAGATTTCCCCTCTCAAATATAAAAAAATCAGATGTGATTGAGCTTGCAAAAAAAGCGAACCTGAAAGCGGCGGCTCGAAAGGAAAGTCAGGATTTCATCGACATAAAATACATCGACGCACTTTTTGGAGACAAGCCTTCCGTTCCGGGGGATTTCGTGAACACGCAGGGAAAAGTCATTGGCCGGCACAAGGGAATCGAGCACTACACAATCGGACAAAGGCGCGGACTTGGAGTTGCGGGGCCCGTTCCATACTATGTCAAAAAAATTGATGCCGAAAAAAATCAAATCGTTCTTGCCGAAAAATCTGAGTTAAATTCTGCAAGCCTCATAGCAGATGATTTTGTCTGGCCGGCAGGTGTAGAGCCAAGGGAGACTTTTGAAGCCTCTTGCAAGATAAGGCTCAGGAGCAGGACAGCAATCGGTAAAATCGAGCGCTATACGCCGGATGAATCAGACAAAACGGAGTACAAGGGACAGGCCTGGAGGGTCACCTTCGATGAAGAGCAATACGCCGTAACTCCGGGGCAGTCATTGGTTCTTTACAATGACAATGTAGTCGTCGGAAGCGGAATTATAGTAAAATAAGAGAGGTAAAAGATGATAGTTTCTACAAGGGGCCGTTATGCGCTCAGGGTTCTTACTGATATTGCGGAACATTCCGAGGACGAAAGGATTCCTCTCAAAGAGGTCGCTGAAAGGCAGGAAATATCCCAAAAATACATAGAATCGATTATGACTCTTCTTTCAAAAAACGGATTCGTAGATGCCGTTCACGGAAAGAGTGGCGGCTACAAGCTCAACCGTTCACCGGAAGAATACAAGGTCGGGGAGATTCTGCGCCTTACAGAAGGAACACTCGCCCCCGTTGCCTGCCTTGAAAAAGGCGCTCCCTTATGCCCTAAAAAAGAAAAATGCAGGACAGTCAATATGTGGTCAAAGTTAGATGAACTAATCGAAGGCTATTTGGACAGCGTAACTCTTGCGGATTTAATGAAAAAATAAAAGCGAAAAAAAGAGGTACAAAAAAAATGATTTCGTTTTCATATTTTATCAGCGTTCTGTTCACTTTTTTTGTGGCAGAAATGGGGGACAAGACTCAGCTTATGCTTTTTGCCCTCACTTCAAAATACAGACTCCGTGACATTGTAACCGGAACTCTCAGCGCAATTCTGATTCTGAACGGTATTTCGGTTGCGGCGGGCGGTCTTCTAAACGAATTCTTAAAATCTAATCTCTGGATTGTAAAGGTGATTGCGACCCTGGCTTTCTTTTACTTTTCGCTCTCATCATTAAAAAAAGAAAGCGGAGAAGAAGAAGGCGGAGAATCTAAAATCTCGCTGGCTTTTCTTGCGGTCTTCTGCATATTTTTTATTGCCGAGCTTGGCGACAAAACTCAGCTTTCGGCAATCACCTTCGGGGCAACAAACGGCTTGAATTCAGCCCTATTCTGGCTCTATCTTGCCGCTTCGCTGGGATTTTTTGCGGCGGATATGCTTGGCTTAATTCTCGCCTTCGTTCTTCACGGAAAAACCCCGGACAGTTTTTTCAAGCTGCTGGCCTTCGCCGTGTTTGCGGTCTTTGCTTTCATAAATCTTCACACGGTCTTAACAGAATTAAATGCGGAGAATTTTTTAATTCCGGTAATGCTTGGCGCAGCATTTATTTTTATCGCAATTTGTATTATTATCTTACTAAGAGGAAAATATGTTTCACGTAACGACAAACAAAACTGAAGAATCTTGGAACCGGGGAGATCTTAAAAAGGCTCGTCCAAGCGAAAATTCCGATGAAGAAATCTTAGGAAGAATCACAAAAATTATTCCCCAGGGAATGTCCCATGAAACTGCCGTAGATTTTTTTAAGATGCAGCTTGGAACCTGGCGTCGCTTTTACAAGGAAGATGACAATGTTCAGGTAGATGAGGCATATACTGCCGAAAACAAACGCGTCACTCAGGTAAAAAGCCTTAATCTCGTTTTTTATGTGCGTGAAGTAAACGGAAGCGAAATCAAAATCACAAGCGGATTCTACGATACAATCAAAACCTCATGCAAAAAATTATTTGAGGAAAAGCCTGCCTCAGGCGACAGCATTGAAATGCTTGAAGGTGCAAAAGAAAGCCCTAAACAACAATAAGACTTAAATTTTGAGGATTTTAATGAAGTATTTTTTTGAAACTTACGGCTGTGAAATGAACATCGCCGAAAGCGCGAGTGTCGAGCAGCTTTTAATCTCCCGCTCCTGGGAAAAAGCAGAGCATCCGGAAGAAGCAAATCTCGTAATCATAAATACTTGCTCGGTGCGAGGAACGGCGGAACAGAGAATTTTAGGCCGCCTTGGCTACTTTGAGGGCGTAAAGAAAATCAGAATGGGCGAAAGCAAAGAGAAATTCCGCCTTGAGGATATGAAAATTGCCGCGCGCTTTCAAGAAAAAAACGGAAAGATTCCTCTCACTCTCGTCGTTATGGGCTGTATGGCCCAGCGTCTTCTCGATGACCTCAAAAAAATGTATCCTGTCGTTGATTATGTAGTCGGAACCTTTGGAAAATACAAATTCGGCGAAATCATTCAGGCTGTCGAAAACGGAAACAAGCCTTTTAAAATCAAGGATGAAGAAACCTATACTTTTGCCCCTGTTTCTTATGAGCAGGGAGCCTTCTCAACCTTCGTTCCGATTATGCACGGCTGCAACAATTTCTGCACTTACTGTATTGTTCCTTATGTCCGGGGGCGTGAGGTGAGCCGCAGGGTAGACCAGATTTTAGCCGAAATCGACTTTTTGAGCCGGGCAAATGTAAAGGAAATCACGCTTTTAGGGCAGAATGTAAACGCCTACCGTGGTGAAAAGGACGAAAAGGGTCTAGAAACGAATTTTCCGAAACTTCTCACAAAAATCTGCAGGCACATCGAAGAAACAAAATCTCCAATCAAATGGATTCGCTTTGAGTCCAGTAACCCCAATGATTTTTCAGACGAGCTGATTGAGGTTATCAAAAATCACCGTCAGATTTGCAGGGGCTTTCATATCGCAGCCCAGCACGGAAACAACGAAATCTTAAAGAGAATGAACCGGAAAAATACGCGGGAAGAATTCATAGAGCTTTCAAGAAAATTAAAGCAGAATCTCCCTGAATGTCAGATTATCACGGACTTAATGGTCGGTTTCCCAGGAGAAACGGACGGGCAGTTCAAGGACATTCTTTCCCTTATGGAAGAGGTAAAATTCGAGTCCAGCTTTATGTACTACTACAATCCTCGTGAAGGAACTCCGGCAGCAAGATACGAAAATCAGATTCCTCTCGAAGAAAAAAAGGCGCGCCTTGCAAAGGTAATTGAGCTTCAGGGAAAGCATACGACAGAGGTAATGCAAAAAAGACTCGGAGAAACAATCGAGGTTTTATGCGACATAGTTTCAAGGAACGACGAGACCGAGCTTTTAGGAAAAACCGAGCAAAATGAGCGAGTTGCCTTCAAAGCCGACAAAATGCTAATCGGTCAATTCGTAAAAGTAAAAATAGAAAGCCTTCAGGGAAACACATTCCGAGGCAGTCTTGTAACTGAATAAAACATAGCTGTTACAGCTGATTATTCATCTGTGACAGCTACGCAATCTGCGGCTAAAAAAGATTATTTATTCATTGACTCTGCACTTTCGTAGATTGCAGTGTAAACTTCATCGATTTTGCCCTCTTCGACTGAGCTGAATGCCACGCGGAGAGTTGACTCGTCGATTGAAATCGTTCCAATCTGTCTTTCGTGCAGGATTTTCTGCCGTAATTCTTCGGCATTGCATTTTGTCTTAAAGCTCATAAAATATCCGGAGTTAAAAGGAAGGGCCGTCAAAACCGAAGACTTGTGCGTATCCACGAAGGAGCGGACTTTTTTATAGCGTTTTTCAAGAATGTCACGGAAGACTTTCTTTTCTTCTTCAATCTTTGGATTTGAGAAAGCTTTTAAAGACATTGACTGGCTTGGAGTTGAAGAGCAGCTCACAGAAGAGCGAATCAAGCCCATAAGTTTTTTTTCTAGAGCAAGATATTGCTCCGAACTTACGCCCTTTCCAGCGAAAGTAAGGAAACCGCATCTAAAGCCCCATACGAAATCCTCTTTTGTAGGTCCGTCGATTTTTACAGCAAGAACATTCTCGTGCAAATCTGCGAATTCTGCAAAAAGTGACTGAGGATAGATGTCTTTTTCGTAGTTGAGGCCAAAATAAGCGTCATCATCCCAAACGATGATTTTCGTTCCTTTTTCGGCAAGCTCTTTTACAGCCTGAACGATTTTTTTCGCCTCCTCGTTTGTCGGAGAGTAGCCGCTTGGATTCTGCGGAAAATTGAGCAAGACACGGACAGAGCCAGATTTTGCTTCGTTTTCGAGAGCAGCCTTAAAAGAGTCGATGTCAAAGCCGTTATCCTTGAACATATTGAAAGTGTGAAGCTCTGAGCCGCGGCGAGTTTCGACAACGAGAGCATAATTGTCCCAAGAAGGATTTGCCGCCAGAAGAGGATGTTTTTCATCTACAAAAAGGTCAGCAAGATAAGAAATGCCGGCCGTAAGACCTGGAACTACGACTGGATTTGAAGTCGGCTTTCCTACAAGTCCGGGATTTTTTTTGAGCATAAGCTCCTTCCATTTTGAGCGCAAGTCAGGATTTCCCGCCGTAGGAGCATAAGCGACAAGCTCGCCGTTTGAAAGCTCCGGCGCGAACTGCTTGATTGAAGGAAGAGCGGCCGGTTTTCCGTCGATAATCGTAGTGCCGATTGTGGCATTCGCGACTTTTCCAAACTGTTTAGCCTCGCCACCCTGGGAAATAATTCCCCGAGGGAAGAAAATGCGAGTTCCCAAATCCGACAAAAGTTCTCCGGCAACCGTGCCTTTGAGAGTTTCATTCAATTCTTGTGCCAATGGACTTAACATAATGGCGATATTTTATTACAGAGAAATATTCAGTGTCAATCTAGAATCTTCAAAATTTTGCATAAATATTCATTAAAAGCCTTGATTTTGCAAATTTTCTGCATAAATATAAGGAAGGCCCCGCATGGCATTTAAGATATGTGACATTTCTAAATTCATTTGCTATAATCTCTTTATATGAACGAAATCAAAAATCTTATATCGCAAATAAAAGCTGAGGCAGCAAAAAGAATTATCGGTCAAGAAGAGGTGCTTGACGGAATTTTGACGGCACTTGTCTGCGGAGGACATATACTTCTTGAAGGAGTTCCAGGATTAGCAAAAACTCTCGCAGTAAAAACCTTCGCAGAAATTTCAGGCCTTGATTTTAAGCGGATTCAGTTTACGCCAGATTTACTTCCTGCCGATGTCAGCGGAACTTTAATTTACGAGCAGAATTCTGCCAGTTTTTCCGTCAGGAAGGGACCTGTTTTTACGAATATCCTTCTTGCGGACGAAATAAACCGCTCTGGCGCAAAGGTTCAGTCCGCGCTTCTCGAAGCTATGGCAGAAAAGCAAGTCACTATCGGGGAAGAAACCCACTCTCTCCCCTCACCTTTTCTCGTTCTTGCAACCCAAAATCCGATTGAGCAGGAAGGAACATATAATCTTCCAGAAGCAGAGCTTGACCGTTTTTTGCTAAAAATTATCGTTCCTTATCCAAGTGCAAAGGAAGAAATCGAAATCGTAAAGACTGCGGGACACGCAAACGAAATTCCGGTGCAAAAGCTCCTTTCAGGGCAAAGTTTAAAGGAAATGCAGGCTCTTCTTACAAAAATAAACTGCGATGAAAAGCTCGTGGAATACATAGTCTCAATTGTAGCGGCAACCCGCCCCCTTCCGGAAAAAAAACAGGTTCAGAACATAGCCGTCAGAACAAGCCAGAAAAAGGACGATATTTCACGATACATTTCATTCGGGGCGTCTCCCCGCGCCGGAATCGCACTTTTACAATGCGCAAAAGCCAGGGCACTTTTTTCCGGGCGAGATTTTGTTCTTCCTGAAGACATAAAAGAAAGCGCTCCGTCAGTTTTGCGGCACAGGATAGTCCTTTCTTATGAAGCGGCGGCAGACTCTGTTACAAGCGATGATTTAATCCAGAAAATTCTTGAGCTGCTTCCGTTACCATAAAAGCAAAAAAAAATGAACACAAATCTTCTTGCAAAAAGGGCGTCTTCTCTTCATCTCGCCGCAATATCACTGGCGGAAAACCTTCGGAACGGAGCTTTTAAATCTCTTTACCGGGGACAGGGAATCGAATTCAGCGATGTACGGGAATACCAGCCTTTCGACAATGTGCGGGCCATAGACTGGAATGTCACGGCCAGAATGGGAAGAGCCTTTATAAAGCAATACGAAGAAGAAAAGGAGCTTTCTGTCTTTTTTATACTCGACTGCTCATCTTCAATGAAAGCGCATTTTTCGTCAAAATCAAAGCTTTCTCAGGCACAGGAAACGGCAATGCTTCTCCTTTTAGCCTCAGAGCACAATTCAAGTCAGGTAGGCGCCGTATTTTTTGACGGAAAGATTCAGTTCTCGGCAGAGCCAAAAGCCGGAAAAAGCAAGGCGATGACGATTTTTTCAAGACTCGACAAAATTGACTCTCTGCCAAACGAAGAAAAAGTAAACGGCTCCGCCCTTACAAATGCGATTATCGGGGCTGAAAAGCTGCTGAAAAAGCGCTCCCTTGTTTTTATCCTTTCAGATTTCAGAGTCTCAGGCTGGGAAAAGCCCTTTGCCAGGCTCGCACAAAAAAACGATGTCGTCGCTTTAAAAATTACCTCACCTGAAGACGAAAAAATTCCAGAAATCGGGACGGTGCCATTTTTTGACAACGAGAGCAAAAAAACCAGTCTTTTTCCCACAAATTCTAAAGGCTTTCAGAATGAGTGGCAGGAGGCAGAAATAAACAGGAGAGAAGCCTTTAAGGATTTCTGCACAAAGCACGGCGGCTATCCGGTAATTCTTTCTACAGAGGATGACAGCGTCCAGGTTCTATCAAGATTTTTTAAGTCAAAATTTTAGGGAAGTGCTGATTAACACTTGAGGCGATTAATCCGCACTTCCCGTCAAATTGCCGCAACTCTTTGTGTTGCGGACAATTAGCGACATTATAGTTAACACTGAAAAATCTGCAATCAGATTTATTCAGTGTTTTCTTAGACATACTACAGAAAAAATGATAAAATAAAGGGAATCCCAAGAAATTCTAAATGAAGAATCTGTTCAAAAAAAAGATTTTTTTTCTTTTCGTAATTCAGCCTATTTTTCTCTTTCAGATTTTTGCCGAAAACACGCAAATAGTCCTTCCAAAAAAGGTCTGCACAGGGGAAAGGGTTGAAATCCGCTATATTTTTAAATCAGCAGAAGATTTATTTTTTACGGAAAACGATAAAAACACACAGTTCATCATACATTTAAAAGAAAATTCGGATTTTTTAAGCCGATATGAAGAGGATTTTTCCGTAACGGACGGATTTTTGCAAAAAAACGGGGGAGAATACATACTGACCCTCACCATTGTTCCCTGGAAAACCGGCTTTTTGGAATTTCCACGCTTTAACATAAAGACCTTCGTTCAGAATTGTGAGCCTGTCACTTCTAAAATGGAAAGTCCAGGCTTTACAATCGCTCTTTCTCCAATCGAAGTGAATTCCTTGGTCACAAAGACAGGAATACGAGACTTTCTTCCCGAAAAAGCGCCTCTAGTTCTTCCGGGAACGACAGGCCTTCTCGTTCTTTTCGGAATCATCACATTCATCTTGCTTTCCGCACTTATTTATGCCTTTCTTCATATTCAGCGCCTTTCAAGCTTTATCAGCAATCTCCTGTATCTTTACTCACTCAAAAAAAATTCACGGAAAACGCTCAAAAAAATTCTTTCTCTTCAAAAGGACTCTGATAAAATTTCAGATGACAAGAATTTTTCAGAGGTGCTGCAGCATATTCTGAGGGATTTTTTAAATGTCCGCTTCGGCCACGATTTTTCTTCGGCTACTACAAGCAGCCTGTACGGAATTTTTGCGGATTTGTGCGGCACGGATTTTTCTTCACATCAGTCAGAGACAATCGATAATCTGATTTCAATTTTTATGCGTTTAGATTTCATCAGGTTTTCAGAAAACGCCTCCTTTATGCAGGAGGAGCGCACGAAAATCATAAACAGCTCTCTCACGCTAATCGAGGATTTTGACAGGGAGGAAAGCGATGCTTCACTTTGAGAATCCTTTTGCCTTTATTTTTCTCCTCGTCTTACCGATTTTTTATGCACTGAAAAAAACAGGCCTTTTCAGGCACCACAGTTTTTCGCTTACAATCTCTGACTGGGGCGGAAAGACCTTTGTATACGAGGACAAAATCAGAAAAATTCTTTCTGTCTTCGCAAATTTTCTTTTAATCTCAGGCTTCATTTTTCTTACGATATCTTTTTCAAATCCAGTGATTCGTCATCAGGAAAAGATTTTTACTTCCAGAGGAAGCGACATTCTTTTTGTCCTTGACACAAGCCCGTCAATGGCAAGCCGTGACATAGCCCTTGTGAACGGAAGCACCACAAGAATCGAAGCGAGCAGGCAGGGAATAAAAAGTCTCATATCTTCAGAAAACGGCTCCAGCTTTGGTCTTGTGGCAATGGCAAGCGAAGCCGCACTAATTGTGCCTCCCACAAAAGACAAAAATTTTTTCCTTAATCGTCTTGATGCCTTAAGTGTCGGGGAATTCGGAGAGGGTTCTGCAATCGGGATTGGCCTTACGACGGCAATTTATCATCTCGTAAGCTCGGCCGCACCAAAAAAGTGTATAGTTTTGATTACTGATGGAGAGAACAACGCGGGGGAAATTCACATAGAAACAGCGGCAAATTTGGCAAATGAAAAGGGAATCACAATTTACGCGCTGGGAATCGGAACAAAAGGAAGCGTTCCGATTGAATACATCGACAAAAAAAGCGGAAAAATTCGTTCAGGCTTTTATGAGTCTGATTTTAACGCGGAGCCATTGCAGAAAATCGCAGGTATAGCAAACGGAAAATATTTTGGAATAGAGAATCTCAATGAGCTTTCTTCTTCGCTTTCAGAAATCTCACAGAATGAAGAGGAAACTCAGAGCTTTTACTATCGTTCGCGAGACACGGAATGTTACGGATTTTTTCTGGCAATTGCGATGCTTTTATTTTTTACTGCCTTCGCGCTAAAGCGAATAATTCTCTCGGAGCTTCTATGATGACGGATTTATTTTCTTTTTCAGTCGGAAAAGCGCAATATCTTTTTCTGATTCTCCTTGTCTTGCCGGCAGTTTTTATTGTCGCAAAAAAATCAAGGGGAATTGCGAAGCTTTCTTCAAAGGCAGGAAAAGCAATAAGATTACGGACATTTTTTTTCTCTCTCTTTTGGGTTTGTATGGTTCTCGCCCTGTCAGAAATATCATTTGGAACAAAAAAGATTCCAGTTCAAAAATCAGGAAGCAACATCACCCTTGTTTTTGACATCTCATACTCAATGCTCGCTTTAGATGCGGCGAAAAATCTTTCAAGACTAGAGGCGGCAAAAATTTATTCGAAAAAACTCGTAGAAACTTTTACTGACTCATCTTTTTCTGTCGTTCTTGCAAAAGGAAGCGGTTTTACGGCGCTGTCTGAGACTGAGGACAGGGCTGCAATCATAAATCTAATCGAAAATCTCTCGCCACAGCTTATGACTTCACGGGGAAGCTCTCTTTCAAAGGGAATTGAGGCAGCACTGGAAGGTCTTCCGGAAAATTCAGCAAAAGCTCAATATATCTGGCTTTTTACGGATGGAGATGAAACCGACAAGGCTCTTTTTAAATCTTTAGAAAAGGCGGCAAAAGAAGGAATTGCCGTTACGATAATAGGTTTTGGAAAGGAAAGCGAAACGGAAGTCACAGCCGGAGACGGAAAAACGAAGGTAAAGACCTCGCTTCGCTCACAAAACCTGAGGGAAATGGCTGAAAAAATAAACGGAGCCTTTCAAGCCCCCTCTTTTTCAAGGGCACAGATTCTCTATCTTGATTCAAGGCAAAACGGCTCAGCTTTAAGGCTTATGAAGCAAGTAAAAGACTCAGAATCTGAAGAAAAATATATTTTTTATGAAGCGCAGAATGTAAGCAGGCACACTCTTTTTATTTTCCTTGCGATGATATTTTTTATGCTCGGAACAGGTGCGGGAGGTAAAATTAAATGACGGGACTTTTCAGGCAAAGTCAAAATGACGGCTTTAGGGCATTGTGTTTAATTTTCATTCTTCACATCTTGCTTTTCACCCTTTTTGGCTGCTCATCAGAAAAAAAACAGATTCTTGAAGGCACATTCTCGCATTACGAAGGAAAATACGCTGAGGCAACGGCAGATTTTTTAAATGTCATAAACAGCACGGAAAAAGACTCTCTCTCCCACCAGTACGCTCTTTTCGATTTAAGCGCAACTTACATTTCACTCGGCGAGCTTGATGCCGCCCTTGACCGTCTTTCAGAGCTGAATCTGGAAAATAAAGCTTTGCCAGCTGACTTTCGGAGCAGGGCTTTTTACAATACGGGAATAATCTTTGCAAGAAAAGGCGATTACAAGAAGGCGACAAAAAATTTTAAAAGGGCAGTCCTTTCAGACTCAAAAAATCTTGATGCAAAAATAAATCTTGAGCTTTGCCAAAGAGAGCTTGTGCAAAAGCGGGCAAAATCTGCAGAGGCAGAAATGCAGGCAGTAAACGAAGAAAAAGGCGACAACTCAGCTTTAGAAAACGAAATTTTCAACCTGATTCGTGAAAACGAAGGCAAAAAATGGCGGAATATGAGTGAATCAAGGGAAAAAAGCGAAGATATCCTAGATTATTAAGACCGAGCCTGATTTTCTTTTAGTTTTATTTCGCTTACAAAAAGACCTGAAATCGTAAGGACAGCACCAACAGCGCCCATAAAAGAGATTTTTTCTCCCAGCGCGAAAAATGCAAAGACAATAGTTACGACGGGAATCAGATAGATTCCGACTGTCGCACGGACTGTTCCAAGCCGCTCACAGGCAATATTCCAGGCCACAAAACAGAATGCGCTTGCACCAAGTCCCAGAAAACACAGATTCAGCCAGTTCAGGGGATTTGAAAAACGAAAGTGATTAAATTCTGAGTCTAAAAGCAGAGAAATTCCCGGAATTTTAAAATCTGGAGTAGATACAGGAAATGTTCCTAAAGTCATAATCGAGAAAAGACCGATTGGAATCATAAAAATCAGAGCCCAAAAAAAGACCCGCCTCGTTGCCTGAATGAAATCAAGTTCCAGAGAGTTTATTTTTGAAACGCACAGCGAATAAATTCCCCAGCAAAGTGAAGCGAGAAAGGCAAGAAAATCACCCTTTGGATTCAAATGAAATTCAACTACCCCGTTAAAGCTTACCAGGGCAACACCAAAAATTGCGAGCAGGAATCCGATATTAAAATAAATCGTCAGATGCTTTTCCTTCAAAAAAATTTGGGTAAAAATAGCGGCAAAAATCGGACAAATAGAAACGATAATGCTGACATTTGAAGCGCTGGTATAAGATATGGCCATATTTTCCATAAACTGATAAGCCGTAACTCCGGAAAATCCCGCAAGGGCAAAATAGATTTCGTTTTTTTTATCTTCAAGATGAAGAGATTTAGGTCGCAAAATCCACAGGGCCGCATAGGCCAGCAAAAATCGAAGAATAAGGATTTCGTAAGCAGAAAAGGAACGAAGCAAATATTTCGTGGATACAAAAGTGATTCCCCACAAAAACACGGAAAGAGATGCAAAAACAAGGCCTGAAAAAGCATGATTCTTAAACATAGAGAGGATTATATCAGAATACAGGGCTATGCTCCACTCTAATTGAAAACATTGCGTTTTTTCGCTATTCTTACGGTATGAAAGAACTTGAACTTAAATACGGTTGTAACCCGAACCAAAAGCCGGCTCGCGTTTACATGGACGATGGCGAATTGCCAATCACAGTTGTTAATGGAAAACCAGGCTATATCAATTTGCTGGACGCCTTGAACGGCTGGCAGCTTGTAAAAGAACTAAAAGAAGCGACAGGTCTTCCTGCAGCCACAAGTTTTAAGCATGTAAGCCCTGCCGGAGCCGCAATCGGAAAACCTTTGAGCGACACTCTCAAAAAAATCTACTTTGTGGACGATTCAATCCAGCTCACTCCACTGGCCTGTGCTTATGCCCGCGCCCGAGGTGCTGACCGAATGAGCTCTTTCGGCGACTTCATCTCTTTGAGCGACAAGTGTGACAAGGCCACAGCCCAGCTTATCGCAAAGGAAGTCAGTGACGGAATCATTGCTCCGGGCTATGACGATGATGCCCTTGAGCTTTTAAAGGCAAAAAAGAAGGGCGGATACTGCATCCTGCAGATTGACCCGAATTATGTTCCGCCAGAAACAGAAGTCAAGCAGGTTTTCGGCGTTAAATTCGAGCAGGGTCACAACTTCTTAAAGCTCGACGAGTCAACTCTCTCAAACATCGTCACAGAGAAAAAGACCCTCACAGAAGACGAAAAGCACAATCTCCTTATCGCGCAGATTGTCCTCAAATACACCCAGTCAAACTCAGTCTGCTATGTAAAAGACGGTCAGGCAATCGGTATCGGAGCCGGCCAGCAGAGCCGAATCCACTGTACCCGTCTTGCAGGCCAGAAGGCAGACAACTGGTGGCTCCGACAGTCACCGAAAGTCCTGGGCCTCAAATTCGTTGAGGGAATCAAGCGGGCAGACCGGGACAACGCCATTGATGTTTACATTGGCGACGAGTACGAGGATGTTCTTGCAGAGGGCAAATGGCAGACAATCTTCGCTGAAAAGCCAAGTGTATTCACCCGCGAGGAAAAGCGGGAATGGCTTTCTAAAAACACAGATGTTGCTCTCGGAAGCGATGCCTTCTTCCCCTTCGGCGACAACATTGAGCGCGCCCACAAGAGCGGAGTCAGCGTAATCGCACAGCCAGGCGGAAGCGTCCGTGACGACAATGTAATCGAAACTTGCAACAAATACGGCATCGTAATGGCTTTCACAGGAATCCGTCTTTTCCATCACTAAAAATTTTACAGGATAGAATAATGTTACGACTTTTTAACACAATGGGACGCACAATGCAGGACTTCAAACCGGTTCACGAAAATTTCGTCGGTTTTTATGGCTGTGGTCCGACCGTTTACAATTACGCTCATATCGGAAACCTTCGCGCTTATGTTTTTCTCGATATTCTCGACAAAACACTCTCTTATCTTGGCTACGACATTAAGCATGTAATGAACATCACAGATGTAGGTCATTTAACTGGCGACGGAGATGACGGAGACGACAAAATGCTCAAAACGGCGGAAGAGCGGCGCATGAGCGTTCTGGAAGTCGCAAAATTCTACACTGATGCTTTTATGTCGGACATCGACGCCCTAAACATCCGTCATCCTGATGTAATCTGTAAGGCAACCGAGCATATAGGCGAGATGATTGAGCTTATAAAAAAGCTGGAGGCAAACGGTCACACCTACATGGCTGGCGGAAACCTCTACTACGACATTTCTACTTACCCGGACTACGGAAAGCTTGCAAATCTTGACCTTGAAAAGCTTGTCGCAGGAAAAGGAAAGCGAAATGTAGTTGTCGTTGACGAAAACAAGCGGAACCCTGGCGACTTTGTTCTTTGGTTTACAAAATCAAAATTTGAAAATCAGGCGATGACATGGGACTCTCCATGGGGACGGGGATATCCTGGCTGGCATATCGAGTGCTCGGCAATGAGCATGAAGTACCTCGGAAAGCATATCGACATTCACACAGGCGGAATCGACCATATTCCGGTTCACCATACGAACGAAATTGCCCAGAGCGAAGGAAGTTTTTCTGAAGAAGAGCGAAAAGAAGGCCCTTGGGTAAAATACTGGCTCCACAACGAATTCTTGATTCTTGAAGGCGGAAAAATGTCTAAATCATCAGGGCATTTTATTACGCTGCAGACTGATTTACCCGAATCAAAAGGATTTTCCTTAAAAAGCAAGGGCTACGAGCCGCTGGACTACAGATTTTTTCTGCTCGGAGGTCACTACCGAAAGCCATTGATTTTCTCGCTGGACGGAATGGAAAGCGCAAAAAACGGACGGGCAGCGCTTAACGAACGAGTCGCAAAGCTCGTAAAAAAAGCAAAGGCCGAAGAAAACCTTTCACTTACAGAAGAAAATTTCCCAGAGCTTTTAAGTAAAATCGCCTCTTCAAAAGAAGAAAGCGAAAACCTAAAGCGCTTTAGGGAAGGTCTTGAAAACGATTTGGCGACTCCGGTTGCCCTTTCTGCCCTTCAAAAAGCCTCAAACGGAAAAGGTCAGAAAGCAAGCGAGGCTTTGGCTGATATTTTCGTAATGGAAAAAGTTCTTTCCCTTTCCGTGCTTGAAAACGCGCTCAAAATCGCAAAAAAGCAGGAAGAAGAAGCAAAGAGCCAGGTTGACGACCACTCAGGCGATGCCGAAGCTGACGAAATCAACGCGCTCGTTCTTGAACGAACAGAAGCTAAAAAGGCAAAGAACTTTGCCAGAGCCGACGAAATCAGGAATATTCTCTCAGGACGCGGAATTACGATTATAGACACGCCACAGGGACCGACCTGGAAACGGGGGTAAAAAAAAGAAGGGCAAAACGCAACCTTGAAAAGGTTTCTTTTTTCCCTTCAACCCTTTTTTCTTCCAAATTTTAAAATTTCAAATCACAAACTTCTTCAGCTCCGCTCACCAAAATGCCTCCCATTCCAAGCTCAATTGGAAGGGACAAGTCAATGTCGTACCTGTCACCGATTGAAATACAGTCAGAATACGAAAGTTTTTCAGCCTCTTCAGGCTGTCCCTTGCCCTTAAAATAAGCCTTGGCTTCAAGAAGAGCCGTATCCAGGATTTTTTTTGAGGGTTTTGAGGCAAAGCAAGTGTCTAGTCCGATAATTTTTGGGAAAAATTCTGAAATTCCTATTACTTCCAGCGTTTTTCTCGCCGGCTCAACAGGATTGTTTGTCACGCAAATCATATAGAATTTTTTGGAAAGACTTGCCAGGGCTGAAATTAAATTCTCATCCCGCTTCAGATAGTCCGCAGGATTAAAAAGCCTTTTTCGCCACTCAATGCTCGTTTCAATCGAAACCCCGAAAAACTTAAAAAGATTCCCGAGGGAAATTTTCTGACCATTATGCTCACTGGCCCACTTTCTGCGGAAATCGCTAATCATATTTCTCGCCCCGTCCGCCGAATAGCCATTTAGACGCGCCCAATGGCGAATCTGGCTGTCAATCTGCTCGTGGGCATATTCAGGGCAAGTGTAAAGAGTCGAGTCAATGTCAAAAATCAGAACCTTAGGATTCTTTGGAAGATTAAAAGTCTGCATTGATTTATTTTATCGTTTTTACCCAATAATTGCAAAAACCGCTTCCGTAATGTCGTCGTAATCCCCCAGGGCGACACGGGCCAGAATCAAATCACCGATGAGCTCGGCGTCACTGGTCGGCATTTTTTTGATTTTAAGGCCGGTCGCCCTTTCTTTTCCGGCGATTAACTCATCATTTAAGGCCTGGCCGCCGGTAATAGTCATAAAATCAGGAAAAAACTCCCCGTTAGAAAGGGCAGCCTGTCGCAAAAGTTCGACTCCGCGCATAAGCTCTGAAAAATAATCCTTGGAATCTGTGCAATTCTCACAATTCCGCAGTAAATAAGAGAGGTTCCAGAGTCCTGGGATTGGACTCGGCATTGTCCTTAAATCCTTTGCAAAAATCGGCTTTGATGTGCAGAGATTAAGGCCTTCCGAGCTTCCAGCCCTGTCACAAAGGCGACCTGGCAAAACAGTCCCGGTTCCAATCAAAGCGGCAACGAAATCCGGCGAGCCGGCAAAAACAAAGGTTCCTTCAAAAAGTCCCGTTTCAAGGGCAGCCTTTTCGCTCAGTTTTCCGACAAAAGAGCCAGAGCTTACAAATGGCGGAAGTTTTTCTATTTCATTTTTGCCAAATCCACATAATTCAAGCTCTTCTTCCGACCAATATGCGCTTAAAAACCGCTCTTCGGGTAAGATTGAGACGGCTTTTCCGGTAAGAGCGTAGAGCAAAAACTCCGGGGCACCGAAAATATGTTCAGTTTCGCTCCAGCTGAAAGAAAAATTCTGCTTGAAGCCGGAAAATCTTGGAATAAAAAGAGATTTTGTATTTTTCAAGGCAGAATTTTTTTCTTTGCTTAAATTCTCAAAAAACTGATTGTGCAAAAGTGTCGTTCCGTCGTCAGAAATCACCGTAGGACCGTTTCCGCTCACACAAACAGCCTCGACCGCATAATCTGGATTTTTTTCTTTTAGCTCTGAAACTGCGCGTGAAAGAGACGGAAGATATTCCTCTGCCACACGATTTTCGCTCACTGCTTTTTTGGAAAAATACTGCCGCGAGACAAAAACCGGCTTTTTTTTAAGATTATCAGGCAAAAAAGCGGCCTTTAGAGAAGTCGTTCCAATGTCAACGCAAAGAATGGTATCGGTCATAAAAACAAAATGCGCCGCATGGATGCGGCGTAAATGACAGGAGAGAATTTTCTGATTACTCAGCCTTTTCGTCTGTTTTTTCGGCTTTGTCGTTGTCCTTCTTTATGAGCTTGTCAATAATCGTGCGGTTATCGAGCAAATCGCTCAAAGACTGGTCGTGATGGATTCGCGTGATGACATTTGCGAAAAGCCCCGTAACATTCGTTGAGATGAACCATTCCTTGTCTTTTAAATCAGGGTGATAGACTGCGTTCGTTCCGATTACACGGTAGAAAAGACCGTTTTTGTATGCCTGGTCAAAAAGTTCAACTGCGTTTCCAGTGAAGAAGGGCAAGGAAATTGCGGCGATAACCTTTGTTGCTCCGTTATTGTGAAGGAACTCCATAGCCTTAAGCAAAGTTCCGCCAGTTCCAAGCATATCGTCAGCAAGGAAAGCGACTTTTCCCTGAACATCCCCCAAAAGCTTTACGCTCTTGATGTTGGTGTTTTTTGCGTCCTGAGTTACGACAGAATAATCGCGCTCCTTGTAAATCATTGCCAAAGGAACTTTTAGTCCCGTCGCATAGAATTTATTTCGGTCAATAGCTCCAGTGTCAGGAGAAACTACAACCAAATCCTCTTTGTTAGGTCCTGAAAGATTTACGACTTTCGCAAGCTCACGGATAATCTGGTAAGAAGCGTGAAGGTTGTCGAGATATGTCGTATTGAAAGCGTTTACGATTTCGCGGCTGTGAATGTCGAGGGTAATGACACGGGTTACATGCTTCATTTCGTAGATGTGGCACAAAAGCGATGCTGTCAAGCCCTCGCGGCTCTTCTTTTTGTGCTGCCGGCTATATGGGAAAGCAGGCAAAACGAGAGTAATTGATTTTGCTCCGGCCTGCTGAACGGCGTCAATCGTTACAAGAAGAGTCATAACATGGTCATTTACGGAAAAAGTGACCATATTTTTTCCGCCATTCATCGGGATTGGCTCATGGTTTTCTGCATCCTGAAAAATGTAAATGTCTTTTCCACGCACGCAGTCCAGAAGCTCAGCCTTTACCTCGCCGTTTGCAAACCAAGTGAACTGAGTGTTGATTTTGAAAACTGGCGGACGATATTTATCGGTAGAACCACGAACGACCAAATCTGAAGTGGCAAGGTCGTTACGGAAGTTGATGTCTTGAACTAATTTTTCTTTTTCAAGATTGTATCTTTTTGAAATGACATCGCTCTTTAATGCGAAACGATGTTTATACATGTGGCGAAGATGAGCGATAACTTCATCAGCAAAAACTGCGCCACCCGGACAAGCAACAACACCAAGATTGGTTGGTTCTGAATAAGGCATTTGAATCTCCAAAAAAATTCGATAGGGCTATATTAGCGGTTTTTAGAGAAATATTCAACGAGAATAGACAACTTTTATCGTTCCATTTAGCGTAAAGATACCGTCAGCACTGAATTCCGACTTTAATTTTCCCTTATAAATCATTTTTACCGAGTCAGAAGGTTTGTCTTGCGAAAATCCGTCATTTTTTTCCTCTGAATTTTCAACCGGAACCTCGCTCTTTGGAGTGGCAGGCGGATTTTCCGGCGAATTATCAGTGTTTTTACTTTCCGGGGGATTTTCGGCCGAATTTTCAGGAATTTCAGTCTGCCTGTCTTCAGGAACTTTTATAAAAAAATTCTCCGGAACCAGAATATCTCCGTTTTCGTCACTCTCAATCCTGTACGAGATTTCCCTGTGCGTAAATGTAATAGTGATTTTTTTGTCATTGAGCGCGTCCCTCTCGATTTTAAAATCATCCCGCCTAAGCATTTCCGGCCCTGAAACTGCAAAAAGGCAGAGATTTCTGAGTCCCTTCGGTGCTTTCAAGGCCTTGTCCTGGGCCTCCAGTACCGTATCCCTGAAATTCTTAGTACTGTGAACCTTAGAAGCCCCGGAAACTGCATCGAAATAATCCTTGTACGAGGCAGATTTATTTTTCCAGGCAAAGTGATTTTTAGGATTTTCGCCCTTAGTATCCAGAAAAAGGTCGATTTTTATGAATTCATCCGGCTTTTCTTCGTTATTGTTTTCTGCAGAAGCGGCAGTTTCGGTTTGATTTTCGTCAGCCGACGAATCTTTCTTTCCGAAAGCAAAAAGATTCTGAAAAATCAGAAGCACAAAAATCGCAAGGAAATATTTTTTCATCTTACGCCCCTGAAAAGTCTCTTGATATTTTTGTCGACAAGGAGGCTCAGCTCGCTCGCTAACATGCCCCTTGCATTTGCGACAAAATTATAGCAATGCTCAATTAAAACAGGAGTATTAGTCTGTCCCCGAAAGGGAACTGGCGCAAGATAGGGAGAATCAGTTTCCATTAAAATGCGGTCATCGGGAACGAAGCGCAAAAGTCCTGTCATCTCTTCCATTTTTGACTTTTTTGTGTAAGTAGTAGCGCCGCCGAAAGCAATATACCAACCTAAATCCAGAAATTGCCGTGCCTCATCCTTTCCGTAAGAATAGCAGTGAATGATTCCATTGTGGTAGCCGATATTTTTAAGGCAGTCTATGGTGTCAGAAAAAGCATCGCGACTGTGAATTACGACAGGAAGAGACATTTTTCTAGCAAGCTCAAGCTGCATTTCAAAAAGCTCCCTCTCCCCCTCGTAAAGCGCCTTATCAAAATCATCCTCGCACCTTCCGTCTGCTCCGCCCGGGTTCCAGTGATGGTCAAGGCCGCACTCCCCTATTGCGGCGAAATGAGTTTTATCGGCAAAAACTTCGATTGATTCTTCAAGTTTTTTCATTGCCTCAAAGCGATTTTTTATTTCTTCGACATCAGGCCAAATTCCGGCTGAGTAATAAAGCATTTCATCACAGGCTTTTCTATCCTCTTCCGACAGCTTAAAAACAGTCTCCTGCATCTGGACATGACGGCGGAGCAAATCATCGCACTTGGTTCCAATATCAAGACCAAAAAAAGTGTTTCTCTCAACAAGAGCTTTTAAAATCCCCGCTCCGTCCAAGCCCCGCTCTATAAGATGATGAAAATGAAAATGTGTATCACTGAACATAGAAAAAATTATATCGAAATCAGGGAAAATATTAAACTCAAAAATCTCTCACTAATTATTGTTAAACAGCAATCACAATGCTATACTCTCCGAAGAGGAAAAACTATGCGCAAAAAAAATCCAGGGCCTTTTTATTCATACCCCATGGGACTTTGGTTCTCGCTCTTTTTTATCGTTCCGCTGGCAATCATCATCGCTTATTCTTTTATGAAACGCGATATGTTCGGCGGAGTCATTCATGAATTTTCTCTCGACGCATACAAGCAGATGTTCACTCCGGCTTACGGAAAGATTTTTTTGCGTACGCTCTGGATGACCGTTATTGCCACGGCTATCTCAATCCTAATCGCTCTTCCCTGCGGATATGCGATTGCAAGAAGCCGCCACCAGACCTTTCTTCTGATTTTGGTAATCGTTCCCTTCCTTACGAATTCCCTCATCCGAATCTTTGCGTGGATGACGATTTTGGGCGAGGACGGCACATTGAACAATCTTTGCGAGTTTTTCGCCAAATTCAGCTTTTTCGTGACCCGAAACGAGAACGGAGTTTTTGTTCCCCACAAATTTATGTTCACGAAATTTGCGGTCATTCTGGTAAGCATTTATATGTATCTTCCCTATGCGATTCTACCGATTTTCACTTCCGTAGACAGATTCGACTTCACTCTTCTTGAGGCTGCCCGCGATTTGGGAGCGACAAAATCAGGCTCTATTTTCAGGGTTATGATTCCCGGCATTAAAAGCGGAATTATCAGCGCTCTTATCTTCACATTTATCCCGATTTTCGGAAATTACACAGTTCCGCAACTTTTAGGCTCAACCGAAAGCTATATGCTCGGAAACATCATTATGGATCAGATTCAAAAAGCCAGAAACCTACCGCTGGCGAGCGCTTTCAGCGTCGTTCTTACTGTCGTAAGTATGGCCGCAATATTACTTATGATTTCTTCCGACAAAAAAGAAGCAAGCCTCAAAAAAATGAAAAAGGAATAGAATATGGATTTTCTCGTATCAGTCATTCTCGCAATCTTAAAACGAAACCCTCACGCAAAAACAGAGTCGAATAAACACGCAAAACGGGACTGGAAAAAACGCGGCAGAAGGTTTTCTTTTTCAAACACTGTGCTTGTAATCGCTCTTTTGTTTTTGTTTCTGCCTCTTTTCGTGATTGTTTTCTACTCCTTTAACGCTTCAAAAGGCTCGAATTTTACGGGCATTTCATTAGTCTGGTACGAGGAGCTTTTCTTAAAATCAGGGCGTCTTTGGCTCTCTCTTTTCTACAGTGCAGTCGTTGCCTTGGTTTCAGCGTTGATTTCTACAGTTTTGGGGAGTCTGGCGGCAATAGGAAACAGCTGGTACAAATTTTTCGGCCGAAGCTACATTCAGTCAGTCAGCTTTTTACCTATGGTTTTGCCGGAAGTCATTATGGGTGTCTCGCTCTTGATTTTCCTAAGCGGAATTCACATGAATTTGGGACTCATCACAATCATTATCGCACATACGACCTTCTGTTTGCCATTTGTTTACCTTATGGTTTCGGCCAGAGTCGATGAATTTGACTATTCGATTATCGAGGCAAGCTACGATTTGGGAGCGGACGAAAAGCAAACGCTTTTCAAGGTGATTCTTCCTGCGATTATGCCGGGAATTATGTCGGGCTTTATGATGAGTGTCACAATGTCAATCGAAGATTTCGTAATCACCTCGCTCGTAAACGGAAATGTTGAGACTTTACCGATTTATGTGTACAATATGATTCGTCACGGAGTAAGTCCCGTCATTAACGCCCTTTCCTTCGTCTTAATTTTGCTGATTGGAACTCTTGCGATTCTTTTAAGAAAAAGTCTCAAAGGCTTTGCCGCGGCTCACTAGCAATAACAGAAGGCTATCTCTAATTGAACTGATTTTTCCAAAGAGAAATTCTCTCATCAATGGATTTTACGCTGGCAGTCGAGTCCGTGTTAGTCGCATCCAGAAGATAAGGCAAAATAACCCGCTCCTTAAGGCTTTCCCAACGATTGGGAAGAGAAAGTGGCGCTACAAGGGAATTTTCATCCGGCATTTTTCCTAGCAAAGTTTTGTAATAAGCCGGGAAAACCCGTTCATTTACGCTTTTTAGCGAAGAAAAGCCTGCACAAATTCCAAAGGTCTGAGTGTCAAGATTCATTCTCATAGAGCGCTCCAGCAAATTTTTCTGAGTGCTTTCAGTAAAAAACCAGTTAATGAAATCATACGCCAAATGAGTATTTTTTGTTTTTCTGTAAACTGCCAGGGCTGTAATGTCATCGTTCACGAAAATTTTTGAGTCCTTTGAAAGATAGCGGAACGAGATATTTTCGGTCTGCTCGCTGGGAATGTCAAAAAAATCATCGCTTTTTGTATAGGCGAACAGGCATCTGTCAGAATCAATGAGCTTATGAGGGGGAGCATAAAGATATTTAAAAGAAAAATCCTGCTCAGTACCTGTCCCGCCGTTTTTTTCGACAGACCAGCTTTTTAAGTAATCAATCGTTTTTGAAAGCTTATCTGAATTCCAGGAGAAGGCATTTCCTTTTTCACAAAATTCTGCCTCATTCATCTTCGCAATATGAAACAAAAAGGCTGAATTCCATGACGGCGCGAATCCCATTTTCACAAAGACTTCGTTCGCATTTTTTTGATTAAAATTCCCTGCAGAATCACGGATTTTATCTGAATCTATAAATAATTCTTCGCCGACAAGATTTTGATTTTTGTGAGAAAAAATCATCGTAGGTAAATTAAAGCTGACAGGAATAAGATATTGCCGTCCGTTGACCTTACCGTATTCGAGAAGAGGCGCATAAATTGAAGAAGGATTTATCCCCCTTCTGTTAAAAACTCCGTCAAGGGATGAGAAATTTTTTTTGACCCGTGAATTTTTCAAAAAAGAGCCGATTACAATATCAGGCGCTTTTTCGTCTTTTGCGGGCGGAAATGACAAGGCTAATTTTTCTTTATAGACGACAACAGCCTTGCTTTTGTTTTGAGCGACATTAAAAAATTCTACATAAGAAACTATTTCAGGCCTGTCAGTCCAGATTACGAGAGGCGTTGAATTAGCACAAGAAAATAAAATCAGAGATGTAAAAAGCAGGGCTAATATTTTTGTAAGATTTTTTTTCAATTTTTATTTTTCCTTTGGCTATACATTATATTGTTTTTTTTTATCTTTCACTAGCACATTTTTCATTTGAAACTTGCCTTGTTTTTCGCTAGAATACTTTCACTATGGAATTTACACAGGAATCAATCGACGCCCTCGTAGTGAACGAAGTCGAAATCATGAAAAGAATCGCTGAAGAGCTTAACATTCGCGTTAGCCAGGTCAGCGCAGTTATCAGTTTGGTGAATGAAGGCTGTACAATCCCTTTCATTTCTCGTTACCGCAAAGAAAAGCATGACAACTTGAACGAAGTCCAGGTCACAGATTGCGACCACTTGTTCAAATCATATAAAAATCTTGAAGAACGCCGCCTCGAAATCGTGCGTGGCATTTTTGGTCAGGGAAAACTCACAGAAAGCCTTTACAATGCCGCAATGAACGCAAAAACACTCACAGAGCTTGAGGACTTGTGGGCACCATTCAAAAAGAAAAAGAAGACAAGAGGTATGGTGGCAGCCGAAAAAGGTCTTGAGCCACTGGCAGACTTTATCACTGGCGAAAATGACGATGCGGCCGTTGAGGCTGAGGCCGAAAAATACATCAAAACTGACAACGAGGATGCCGCCCTCAATGTTGAGAGCGCAAAAGACGCAATCGCCGGAGCAAAAGACATCATCGCTGAGCGAACGAGCCAGGACACTGACAACCGTGCCGCAGTTCATGACCTCTACATGAGTTCAGGCACAATCCAGACAAAGGGAATCGTTCCCGAAGGACAGGACGCGACTGTGGCCG
>CALGGS010000094.1 GCA_937915735.1 uncultured Treponema sp. | reverse complement strand
GCTGTCCAATAAGTTCAAAAAGTGTCATTTTCGGGCTTGACCCGAAAATCTATTTTATTACAATACAAGAGATTGCCGTGTCTAGCACGGCAATGACTCATACTTATTGGTCATCCCCTTCCCTTAAACGATTCTTTCAATCAACTCGTCAACCGAGTGAAAAATAAGAGCTTCTTCACCCGAACACACAAGAGGACTGTCATTCTGAGCGTAGTGAAGAATCTCTTTTTCTGGATTTTCAATCACTGCAATCTTCATTCCGAGCTTTTTTGCAGCCTCGATTTTTTCAAAATATCCGCCAGCCCTGCCGCTTTCCTTCGTTACTAATATTTTTGCCCCGCTCTCTTCAAACTGAACTTCATTCGTTTTTTCAGAAAAAGGGCCTTGCATTGCGATAATTTGTTTTTGAATAATTCCACATTTTTCACAGATTTTCAGACTTTCGACTGACGGCAAAACCCGCACAAAAAGCCGCGCTTTATCAGAAATCTTCTCGCAAAGAAGTGACAACTCCTTGCTTCCGGTCGAAACAAAAATTCCTCCCTCCTGATTTTCAAGCCAGTCACCACAGGAAGATATATCCCGGAAAAAAACAGCCCCGTCATCCTGAGAATAGCGAAGAGTCCCTTCCCCACACTCACGCGCAAATCTAATGTAGCGTTTTTTTGCCAGCAAACACGCCTTTTTAATTTCTTTTGAAACTTCAGTCGCAAAGGGATGAGTTGCATCAATCACAAAATCATAAGCTTTTTTAGAAAAAAGAGAGACCATTTGCCCGTGATTCAAGCGGCCCTGTAAGATTTCAATCTTTTCTGATTTTGGAAGAAGCTTTTCTCCGTATTCAGTCGCAACGCTCACCGTGCAAGAAATTCCCCGCCGTGACAAGCGTTCACAAATTTCGCGTCCCTCGCTCGTTCCGGCAAAAACAAAAATCTGCTTCATTACTCGCCCGTTGTAAGTGGAGCGTAGATATGATTTATTGCATCAATCAAAGCATTATCCGTTCCAGCGACAACATTATTGGTTCTCTGAATTGAGTAACCATCTGCATTGTAAACCTCGAATTTTGATGTTGTCACACAAGAGCTTTCATCCTCAGTATTTTCTGTTCCTGCGGCCCAATAAATCGGATAATTTACGCTGGAAGCATTTTCATAATTAGAAATGTATTCTCCGAAATCGATTTTTATTGTCTCGTTAGTGTCACTTGAAAATGCGCCTGTCTGCCCAATGTTTGACTTATAGGCAAGATTTACAACTCCATAAATTGACGAATTTCCGTTGATGTAAAGAGAACCAACATAAACCTTTTCTGTCGAATTTCCAGTGGCATCAGTGGCAAGTCTATAAATCCCCAATTGAAGGGCTGTTTCAGTAGAGTCTTTGTCTATAGAACTTGTTTTTGACGCCGCAATTATATTGGCACTTCTTGTAAGACCAAGACTCGCATCATCGGCATAAATTGTTTCACTATCATCTGAAGCGAGCTGCACCGGTACAAAGTCATTTTCGTCAAATTTTACAAAAGTAAAGCCGTCAGCAAGATTTAACTGAGAATAGCCAGCATAAACGACAACAGGTTCATAATAGTAGGTGGTATTTGTAAAAATTGTTGAAGAAGAAACAAACAGAGAGCTTCCTCCCGAATTGGCATTTAGTCCCGCAATTACGAGTGCATACTGTTTTTCATATGAAGAACCTAAAATTTCACTTGGATCTTCTGTCAGGGATATTTTTCCGCCAACAAAAGCCCCATCGGAACTGTTTGCTATAATAACAGAAGCATAATCTTCTGCAAGACATTCAGATATGGTCGTATTTAAAGCATAAAAGCTAGAGCCTTCAAGCGAAACAGTATCCCCGCCAAATTCACCACTTGCCAAAGCAACTTTTTTTGAGACACAATCAGAAATAGTAACAGAATCAAGATAAAGACCTTTTGTCGTTTCGCCCTCACCTGAATATTTAGAATCTTTTGCGTACAAAATGAAAGGAGCCGTAACATCTTTTATAGTGACATTACTGAGGGCAATAGTACCGCTTGAAACCTCGTCCTCTGAAACGGTTCCTGACATAGTTCCAATCAATATATTCTGATGCTTAAATCCGCTTTCGCTCGTGATAATTCCGTTTTTGATTAACAATGTCGCATCGTTGGCAACCTGAAAAAGCGGATTTTCATAAGTATTAAGTTCATTTGAGTTGAATTCCGACCAACATAAAACATGGTGATTCAGGTCTATAATGAGGTTATTTGAAATAAACCAAGGCCTGACAGTTTCAGAAGATTCTGCAGAGTAGTCAAGGAGATTTGCACAGACATTTCCGTTTAAGGTAATTGTGTTCGCTCCAGTTTCCGCAGGATTTTGCCCTGCATAAACTAATGCCTGTGAAAGGGAAGAAAAAGTCTTTGATGATGATGAAGAAGAAAGCGTAACAGTAACAGAGCCGCCATATAAGATTTCGTCGGACTCCTCCTCGTCATCATATTTTGAGATTTTTATCGTAACGGCTGTTCTTTTTCCGTCAATGACCGTAGCCTCGCTTTCGCCACTTCCAATGGGAGATTCTTCTTCGTATGCGATGACAATTATGCTATAAGTACCAGAGCCTATATCCGTAAAAGTAATTGTTTCGCCAGGTTTTCCTTCTTTTTGGAAAAAATTTGACTCTCGATTTTCATCCAGCTCTTCACTTTCCAGTTCTGAGAATCGCTTTTCGACATAAACTTCGTATTTTGTAACCGAATCATACCATTTTTCGGCAAGACCAGTTTCTCCGGCCCTTGCATTAGAGCGATTTTTAACCTGAGCCGAAGGAAGCGTTACCGAAAGGCCAGTATCTGAATTATTTGATATAAAATTTGAACAGGAATTCAGTGACAAAACAAACAAAATCGATGCTATAAAAAGAAAATATTTTTTCATACACGGCCTCTTTTGCAAAAAAAATTTGCTTAAATTATATCGCAGATTACTGATTTTTCAAGGGGAAGTCTCAAATGATATAAAACCCACAAAATCCCCATACAAAGCATCGTTTCTTTTCGCTGATTTTTCTGCTATACTTTTCCAATGAGCACATCCTCTCTTGCCGAAAAAATCACACACCCCATTCCGCCAGTGTGGAACAGTGAAAGCCAGATTCTTTTGCTTGGAACCATGCCCTCCCCCGCCAGCCGGAATGCGGGATTTTTCTACATGCACGGACAGAACAGGTTCTGGCGGGTGCTACCCGCGATCTTTGGAGAGAAGCTGACCTACACGAACAGAGGATTTCTCACGACACAGGCGGCCAGGCAGGAAAGAGCCGACCTTGCCGCAGCGATTAAAGAAAGGCGGGATTTTCTAATTCGCCATCATATCGCCCTTTGGGATGTGCTTGCCTCCTGCGAGATTGAGGGGGCGGCGGACGCAAGCATTAAAAACGCCACGCCCAATGATTTTACGGAGATTTTTGAGCAGAGCAGAATCCGCCGCGTTTTCTGCACGGGAAAGACCGCCTTTGCCCTCTGGCAGAAGCACTGTGCCGACACTTACGAAGAACGCTTCAATCTAACAAGCCAATGCCTTCCCAGCACCAGCCCCGCAAATGCCGCATGGTCACTGGAAAAGCTGATTGAAGCATATTCGGTTTATATTCTATAAGATAGTTTTAACGATTACTCTGAATGTTTACAGGCAGAGACCATTGGACTTGGGAATTTGCAAATTTGATTTTTGAAAACAAATCCTGTAAGTGAACGTTTTCTATAAACTGAGGAAAGGGAACTATTACTTTTTTAATTTCGTCATCTGCTTTAATGTAAACATAATAACGCCAATGCCCGCCAGCCCTTGCCGTCAGCCGGATATACACGCGGGAAATTTTAACGATATCCCCGTAGTCGATTTTTTCTTTTCCAGCAAAACTTCTTACTTCAAAATGAGACTCGTCATAAAGAATGGATTCCCGGCTTTCAACTATGATGCCGAATAAGAACAACAGGATGAAAAAAGCGGAAATTATAATGGGAATTATTCCGGCCTGCAAAAGACACATCGCAATCAAAGCGCAAACGCAACCTCCTAAAAGCAAACTGTTTGCAACTATGCCGACAATGTTTTCTTTTTCCATTCCAATTTTTTGCATCTATGATTCTTCCTGCCCTTTACTTCCAGCCTTCCCAGGCTTTCTGCGCCATGCCAACGGTGGCCTCGGTTTTTCCGTTTCGGCAGACTGGCTGTTTTAAGAGTTTAGCCTGGTTTTCAAAAAGTTTTTCTTCTTTTTCGCTGTCGTCAAGGTAGGCGATGCTGGCGTAATCTTTTGATTTTGTGTCGGTCAGGGCCTCGATTGCCGCCGCCCGGCTTCCCTCAGATTTTGCAAGGGACGATACCACGGAGTCAAACTCGCCAGAGGACATTTCTTTTTCTTTAAGGTCAATGAACTGAAATGGAATGCGTCGTTCCTTAAAGAAACGCTGGGACGCCTTGCAGTCAAAGTTTTTGTTTGTGCCGAAGATTTGAATCATAGGGAAAGTATAGCGCATTTTGGGAAAAACTTATATAGATAAGGTGACATCTCGCCGCCAAGAACTGTCTTTCCTGGCAAAGAAAAATGTTCGAGCAGGTGCAGGCATAATAATCGTTTGTTGAAAGTATACTTATATCTCCATTTACAATCTCGCCCTGCTCAGCTCATCCTTCATCGCCGGGCGGTTTTTGTAAGCAAGAAGCCATTCTTCGCGGACTGATACGGCGACTTCTTTTCCACCAGGAATTTTTGCAAGGTTTTCTAAATGCTCCGCAAGTTCTGCGTACTGGGGGCGGGAACTTGCTTGCTTCACACTGCTTTCAAGACTTTCTTTGAACATTTGCACAAGTTCTCTTGCATAGTTCTTAGACAAAATCTCTCTGTACTCTTCCAGTTTATAAAAACTTTTCCAACGCTCGTGGGATTTTTTCACTGACAAGAACAGACGGTCATATATTTTTTCTTCAACGAAAATCGCTTCGGCAAATTCCGAATTCTCTTTTTCTGAAATCAGTTTTTCTACTTCCTCAGACCAGTCTTTTTTGGAAAAATGTGATTTATATTCATTATACAAGTCGATTTCAAAACGTCTCTCGTTTAGCAAAAGCCAGCGAAGGGTTTGAGCAATTTTTTCTTTATTTTCTGTAGACTTATAGATTTCAAGCAATTTTTCTTTTGCCTTGTGAACGATTCCCGGCAGGTTTTGATTTGCAAGAATCAGATTATCAAGGAGCTTTTCCGCCTTTTCATAATCCTTAGAGGCAAGGCATTTTTCTACCGCGAGATAGCAAATATTATCGAATTCAAGATACTTTTCTGTAAAAGAGAGAATTTCGCTTTCGGGAAGATTCAGCTTCTCCATGCAGTGAATCCGGGCCTCTGCATAGCGTTCACATTCATATCGGACTGAAAAAATGTCGCGGGCAGAGTCGCCGTCAGTGTCTTCCAAAAAGAAGTCAATAAACTTTATCTGAGCATGAAGCGATTCCTCATCAGTGAAAAAATCTATATATGCGTCAAAAAGATATTCCTGCATATAGTCAATGATTTTTTCATTGTGCATATTTTTCTCGAACCATGAACGGGCTTTTTTTCGCTCAGCGTCCGTCATGGAATTTATCGTTTGTTCCCAAAAGTTCATAATGTCGCAGGAAATATTACCGATTGTTCCGTTGGAATCATCAATATCAATCGGCTCAGATAGTTTTAAGAAGATGAAACACAGGGCTTCAAAAGCAGTCCAGTTCTTTCCCGCAGAAATGAGCGACGGAAAAATATTCTGCATATACGAGTACATTTCTTTTTCAAAGCGGTAGGAAGCGTGATAGCTGATGAAGCCATGGCGGTCACCGTTTCCACGGATAATCTGATTCACCTCTGTTTTTATACCAGAAAGCTCAGCCTTGCCGTCGATATTTGCAAAGCGGGCGACAAGCATTGAAGCGACAGATTCATTTTTTTCAGCAAGCTCACAAAGAAAATCCACAAGTTCGTCTTTGGGAACATCAGAAATAAGATTTGCAATATTCATATTCAAAATATAACAGATACAGACTGGTAAGGATAGAGATTTTCACTTTCCGTCAGCACCCCCACAACATCAACGACAGAAAAATACCATTCCTCTTCCTGCTCGTTCCATACCGTGCGGATTGCCCTGCGTTTAAAAGGTTTACTTGCTTGATTTTCCATATTTGCATAAACTGTACCGTTCCTTCAGCCGTTCCTCGCGGATTTCGGCGACGGTCATCGGACGGCTACCTTTTAGCACTCCTTGAATCGCTTTGAGGGCATTCCGCCGCTCGCTTCCCGATGCAAGCGTTGTTTTGGCGTTGGGATTGTCTACAAGGCGGATTAAAATCTCGCTTCCGCTGAAATCCCGCAAGCCGTCATCAAGGGCGACAACTGTGTTTCCGTCGATATATCCTTTTACCGCAAGCATAAACGCCTCCGTTTCATAAAATCTACGCACAGTATACCACTTTTTTGCGAAATTTGCATTAAATTCCGCTTTATTGACAGGATTTTTCAGTGAAATTTCACTTAACCAGCAAAGTCGCCGTATTCACTTCGTTCGGAACGCTTCGCGCCCCTACAATTCCTAACGCTCATCGCTTTCATCACACCTTTTTATTCCAAGTGCAGAAAATACCTTCTCACAGTACTGCTCAAAAGTTAATTCACAAAATTCATCTGACTGCCAATCAATGCCATACCATTCTCTACCGATGTAACGAATGTTTAACCATTCAGCACTTTGTTCGTCAAGTTCTTTTCCAAACAGGCATAGTGCTATGCTCTTTTCCTTATTGTTCCAAAAAATGCTCACTGATGGAAGATTTTCGGCACTATATTCAACTTGTATATTATGGTTTAAGTAAAAACTGTTTTCAAACTGATAGCCGTAATTCTGCAGCCAGTAATACACACCTTGTATTTCTGACACAACACGCTCTTTCCGTGCCTTTGTCGGAAGAAAATCCCATAAAAAGTCAATGAGTGCTATAACAATGGCAACGAAAGCGAGACAAGCGACTAAGATTCGTCTTAGTCTTAGGTTTTCTGTAATCAAGCATGAAATCACGACAAGTGCAAGAAAGACAAAAATAACAACGATAGATTTTTTGCTAGGTTCTGGTTTTTCTTTCGGAATTTCCATAAGTTTGTCTTTTTTCATTTCTCACATTCTCTTTCTTCAAAAAAAAAATCTCCCGCCCCACATCGCCTGGCCGTTCCCCGACATCGGGCGGGTTTTCCTACAGTTGTAGGAATCATCTCTCCATTCTATGATTATCGCCACATCGCCGTCACAGTTTAATCGCTTCCAGGTCGTCCGCTATTTTCGTTTGGGCGTTACCTTTCGTTCTGTCCTTCCCGCGCCAGGACGCGGGAATCCCATCACTACAGGTCGGGCTATCCGCCATTCCGCTGACGCTCCAGCCTCCTCGGTCGCAAGCTCCCTGCGGTGGCCGCCTTCGGCGTGGCTACTATCCCTAACGCACGCAAGCATCCTCTCCCTTTTAAATTGCTTTGCATAAGTCAAAAAGAGTAGCACATTGCCCTTTCATCTAATATAATTTAAGCATGAGACAAAATCGTTACATCGCCGCCATCGTCGGCACAGGCAGAATCGGATTCACGCTGGGATTTGACAAAAAAAGGGAGCAGCCCGCAAGCCACACAATGGCACTTTTAGGCAACAAGCGAATCAATCTGATTGCCGCCGCCGACAGCAACGAAGAAAATCTTACGCGCTGGCAGAAATTCGTAAAAAAACACCATTCCAAAAAAGATTTCTCTCTCGTTTTTCCGACAAGTAAGGAACTCTACGAAAATGTCACCTGCCTCGACATAATCACTGTGGCGGTAAACGAAGATAACCATCTCGAAGAATGTATCAGGGCCATTGAATATAAGCCCAAGCTGGTGATTCTGGAAAAGCCGGTCGCCCTCAACTCAGAAGAAGCCGAAAAAATCCGTGCCAAAGCTCAGGAGTGCGGCGTTCCCGTAATGGTAAACCACGAACGGCGATTTGCAAAAGACTATCTTTCGGTAGTTAAAATGATAGGGCAAATTGGAGACATACAATCGGTAATCGGAGAGCTGGACTCAGGCCTCCGCATTTATGGCGAAGAGTTCGAAAAAGACGGAACTTACTCACTTTTGCACGACGGAACCCATTTGGTGGACATAATTCAGTTTTTGCTGGGCGGGAATCTTGCCAAAGATGATAAAACTAACGACCGTTCGGAAGAAAAACAGCAATTTTCAGACAAAAAGACAGATTCAGCTTCAAGCAAAGAAAGTCCTTGCCAAATCCTGAAAAATCCTCTCGTCACAGGCGTTTTTAAGGACGAAAAAGGAATCGTGCGAAATTTTTCCGCTCATTACCAATCGGTAGTCACTTCTTTCGGCACAATCCCCGAAGTCACAATCAAAATGAGCGGCCGCAGTAAATTCTTTGAATTCAGAATCGAAATCCTGGGTACACTGGGTAAAATCTGCATCGGAAACGGCTTTGCAGAACTCTTTCTTCGCAAGGAATCAAAACTCTACACGGGCTTTTACTCCCTCACCAGACAAAAACTCAAGCTACCCAAAAAGACCGGCTACTTTTCAGGCATGATCCAGAACGCAGTGGATTTTTTAGACGGTCAAAGCGAGCTTGTCTCCCCGCTTGAAGATGCAATCAGCGATTTGCGTGCTCTGGAGGAGATTAAGGCGGGGCTAAAGTAAAACTACTGGCTAGTGGGCGAATTTTCCGTATTTCGTCTGATTCTCAGCAGCCTTTTGTGAAATGAACCGCTCCATTGTCCTTTCCAGAGACTTGCGGGCGATTTTCATTGCATCTACCAGGGCCTTGTCACAGGCTTCACGAAGTTTCTTGGGATAAAAGGCACCGTCTTTTCGCAAAGGGCACTTTATAGGAAGATAAATCCAGTTTTCATATTCGCTTTCTCTGATTTGCAATGCATTGAATCCAGAAAGGTCTTCGGCATCGAGAGGATTTTCCGTGTTCACGCTGATTGAAAAAGCATATTCGGGATGATTTTTTTCAAAACTAGGTACAAAACCGATAAACAGGAGCATATCAATCTGTCTTTCCCAAAAATATCGTCCGGTTCCATATTCAGAATTCTGCCCTGCACCTTTGATAAAAAATGAATCGTCGAGAGTCTCAAGGTAAGCAGAGCAAAAATCAAGGATTTCTTTTTGTTTTGAGTCAGGCTCACTGCTGCCAAAACGAAGGGGAACGCCATCAAAAGCAGTTTCTTCATTTTTTGGGGATTCAGCCGCCGCACTGCCAAAATCAGGACGGGGCAAGTCCAAAGTCGTAGCATCGTCTCTGAATACATCAAGGGAAACATTTAGGGCATCTGCAAGGGCAAGAAGGTGAAATGAATCTGGGGTGTGCGAGCCTTTTTCCCATGTGCGAATCGCATCATCGCTCACGCCAAGAATCTCGGCAAACTGCGAGCGTTTCAGTCCGCGCATTTTCCGCAAAACCGCAATTTTCTTATGTATACTTAATGATTCCATAATCTGCTCCATGTGCAAAAATTATCGCACAATTCGGCAGCAGAAAAAAGTGACACTTGTCGGTTTTTTATTACTGATTATTACAATTTTGCATGATTTGGATAAAAAATTTCATCGCAATCAGTCTGCTTTCCTGCCAATCATCCTGTTTCTGTTCTATAAGGAATTCATAGCCATTTTCATTTGAAAAATCCTTCAAAACAGCCCGACTTGTAGAGCTTGTGTTGTGACAGGCAGTAAAAGCAAGATTTGCCTTGTTCTTTTTGAAAAATTCTACCGCCTTTTTAGATTCTTCTTCATTATCACCCGCTGTATACACACAAATTTTGCTGTCACCGATTTTAAATACAGCCTTTCGGTCATTTGTGTATTCGTTATACTTTTCAATCGTGTATGTATATGCCACAGATGTAAGCAAATCAATAAGAATATTCAAGGTCTCACTTTTTCCCAAGTCAGCAGTTCCTTGCAAGGCGTATAAAGTTTTTTTCATAAATAGATTCCTCCTAATTTTTGCATTATACTGGCAGAAATGAAAATTACAACAGTATAATGTTTTATATTTAAAACTATATTACAACATCTTATAACAGTCAAACAAAATTTTGTCAAAATTCTTCCCTTAGTTGTTTTTATATAAGGTGTAGACAAAATTCTCAGACGAATAGTCTTTACCAACATAGTAAAGCAAGTTCTTTGCAGTGAGGTTGCCAATATTTGTTTTGGTTATACCATGATTAGGATCTTCTGGTGAATAATAGATCATTTGTTTTTCGACTCGCCAAAGACTTAGTGTATCCAAAATTTCTATATAGCTTTCTTTCAGATTTGTACAACCATAAAATACATAAGAATCTATCTCTGTTACGGAAGCTGGAATGTTTATGCTTGTAAGACTTGTACAGTCATAAAATGCACCTTCACCTATCTTTGTTACGGAATCTGGAATGTTTATGCATTTAAGACTTGTACAGCCAGAAAATTTATAAGGATCTATCTCTGCGGGATTTCCGTTGATAACAATTGACTCAATAGAAGAACACTCCCGAAACCAGGGTATTTTATCTGAATTAACCATAACGCTTTTTAAAGATACTGGTACATCTTCATTTTTTCCAAAAATCTCATAAAAATAATATCTATTTCCAAGAGAAGCTATTGTTATACTTTCAAGCGAAGAACAACCATAAAATGCATAAGTATCTATCTCTGTTACGGAATCTGGAATGTTTATGCTTGTAAGACTTGTACAGTCAAAAAATGCATAAGAACCTATCTTCATTACGGAATCTGGAATATTTATGCTTGTAAGACTTGTACAGCCAGAAAATGCATAAGAATCTATCTCTGTTACGGAATCTGGAATATTTATGCTTGTAAGACTTGTACAATTTCTAAACGCTCCCCATCCAATTTTGTTAACAGCGTTTGGAATCAAGACATCAATAAGACTTGTACAACCCTTAAATGCAGAAGAATCTATCTCTGTTACGGAATCTGGAAAGTTTATGCTTGTAAGATTTGCACACCCAGAAAATGCAGAACTTATCTTTGTAATTTGTGTTTGTGCAGACAAATCTAAAGATACTTTTATATCAGGTCTCGTTTCATAAAGATATCTCAGAGCATCACCAATTTCATCAAGCATCGCTTGCGTCAAGTCAAATTCAGGCTTTATAGTTCCGCTGGCTGTCATTGTCCAGATTTGCGCAGCACAGTCATTTACCCAGACTGCATAAAGCGAAACTTCGCTATTTCCATCAGAACAAATAGAAGAAGAAATGAGTTCACAATCATCATATTTAGGCAAACTGCTACTATATGAAGAGTCTGCCCATCCAATAAGACTATCATAGTAATATGTATCTGTGCTTGAATTTTTCCCTTTAGTCGGCCCATTTGCTTCAAAAGTGACAGTATATGATTTTGGCCACCAACCTGCACTTACCTGCATATCGTCACAAATTACATAATCACCCTTATATCTTATGGATGGAGAATTATAGCTCCATCCATAAAAATCATAGCCTTCGGCAGTCAGTTTATATTTTTCATCGTTATAAATTTCGTATATTTTGTCCATTGAAGTTCCACCATCAACTACAACTGGCTCTGGGGCAGTTCCGTGTTCCGTTACAAAAGTAATCGTACACTTCTTTTTCTGCCACTGAGCAGTTACTGTAATGTCGTCCTCTAAGTTTCCGGAATAAGACCAATTTTCTTCCGCTTCCAAGTTAAGGAGCCTGCCATTATACTTCCAACCTAGGAAGTCCCGCACACCTTCATCATCTGTAAGAATGTAGTTACCGGCAGAGAGAGTTTCTGCAAGTTGTGTAAATGAACCATAAAATCCAGAAATCGCTTCGGGGGCAGTTCCATACTCTGTGGAGAAAGATACAGTTTGATCCCATTTTGCAGTGAGATAGATGTACCCATTTCCTGAAATAGGAATTCGATAGCCTGGCGTAACAGGAATTTCCTTACTCTCGCCGTCTGAATAAATAGTTGTCCACCAGCCTTTAAAAATATGCCCTTCGCATGAAAGCTCCGGGAGATTTTCTTCGGTAAGAACTTCGTTTTCCTTTACAGTAGCATTTTCCGGACAATGTTCAGAATCATATTGTGAATAATAAGATAAATTACGAGAATATCTCGTTCGCCAAAATCCGCTCAATGTTATACTTGTGTCAATAGTTTCACCAAGAGTAAGTTTTGTCGATATAAAAGAACTCTGATTCCACCAGCCATCAAAAACCCATTCTTCACCTGTCATGTAGGATTTTGGCTCAGGAATAACAAGATCATCTTCTGTGATGGTGTATGGCTCGTCAAAGTAAATTGTCTTGTATGTTGAGGTTGAAGGAACAGTGTTTTCATAGCTAAGCATATAAGTAATTTTGTATTTGCCAGTTTGTGTATCATCTGTTTTAGTTTCATCGGTCTTTGTTTCTTCGGTTTTCTTAGAAGATGACTCTTCATCCCCACCTTCCGCCTGACAAGCCGAAAAACCAAAGAAAAGTCCGCACACGGCTAAAATCGAAAACAGTCTCAAAAATTTCGCTTTCATAAAAAGCCTCCCTATTTGTTTAACTGGAAAATTATCGCACAAGCAATTCGCCCGGAAAAGTGACAGTTGTCGGGTTTTAACATCATACTGTCAGATTTTGCTTATATTCATACAGTATAATGTTCTATTTTAAAATAGTATTCCAAATAACTGTAAAAATCAATTACAAAATAACAGTATTTTGCTAATTTTTCCTATAAATATGGACTTTAGGGAACGATTAAGAGAAGAAATCGCATTTTCGGGCTTGTCTTACAAAGAACTTTCATCACAAACAGGCATTTCACATCGGACTATAATCAGTTATGTAAGCGGTCAGGCCTGTATGCCCTCCGCCGATGCCGCTGTTAAACTTGCGAAAGTCCTGAACACGAGTGTTGAATATCTGATTATGGGCGATAAAAATTCATTTCCTCACGAAGACGACAAAGAATCAAGGGAATTGCTCCATATTTTTAAGAAATTGCCCGCCGCACAAAAAAAACTTTTAATTGCCATCGCCGAAGACATCGGAAAGATGAGCTAAGGGGACCTTTTTATTGCCACATTTCTATCTCACTCATTTTCTGCTATACTGTCTCCTATGAACATTCTGGGCGTGGCACAGAATCTCTTTCACATTTTTATAGAAATTTTCTTAAATTCGCTTTACACTTATAGTTATGGAAAAGAAATCTTCGCTTCACAAGAGAATCAAAAATATCATAGCGCATATCACAAAAGGACTAAAAGAGCGCGATGAAGCCCTTAGCCTTGCCCTACTCGCAGGAATTTCTGGCGAAACTCTCCTTATCTTAGGACCTCACGGAATCGGAAAAAATCTTGTAAAACAGCGTGTGAACTTTGCTTTCCAGAATGCGACAAAACTCACCCGAAAAAAACTAATCTCGACTGCAAACGAAATCCCTGAAAGCGAAGAATTTGAAAAAGCATTGCTAAGACTTTCCATAAATCCAATTCAGGACGAAAAAACATTTTTAAAGCTGATTTCCGACAAAAAAGCAAGCGACGACATTTCAAAGGCAGAAGAAGCCATTTCAGATGAAGAGCTTGGTGAATGGGCAAAAGCTATAAACGAAATAAAGATTTCAAGCGAAGTTCAGGAAGTTATTCTTTGCCTCAGACGAAAAATGAGCGGAAAGACTAAAAAAATCCCTTACATTTCAGATGACAGATGGTCAAGAATTGCCTGGATTTTAAAAAGCTCAGCCTTTTTAAACGGACGAAAATCTGTAGACTTAATGGACTGCCAGATAATTCCGTTCTGCCTGTGGAACAAAGCGTTCAGTTTCGAAGAAAGTAAAAAAATCGTTCAGGACGCAATAATCTCAAATTCACATCCTTTCGAAAAAAATATCTCCCACATCGAAGATTTAATTCAAGATTACTCAAATTTCATCGAAAAAAGCTTCTTTGTAGATTCAGAGTCAGGAGAAAAAGTAAAAGCTCCGGAGCTTTTTGGCTACATACGGCAAGCGAAGCCTTTTCCTGTCGAAATGTCTGACGGGACTATTGCCTACAGGCTCTTAAACCCGAAGGAAATCCGTTCTTATGACTACATAACGCCATATTTCGTTTCAAAAAGCTTTAAATCCTATGAAAACGGGCAAGGGGCATATTTTGACGAATTTAAAGAACGAGTCGAAAAAAATGACCACTACCGCGACAAATATTTTGTCCTTGACCTAAAAATTATCGAGGAAGACGGAATTGGAAAGGCTGTCTGGAAGGACGGCGACTGCAAAAATGAATATTCCTTTGAAATTAAGATGACAGACGAAGAATTCGTTCCCGGAGATTCCGAAAAGCTTGTAAGCCTGCGCTCTCAGGCAGAAGAAAAATACAAAAATCTTCTCGAAACCATTAGAAATGAAGGTGAAAAAATCCAAAAATACATAAACAGCAGAGAACGCTCTTACAAGGCAAATCTCTTCGCTGACACCTCCATTTGCTCAAAGATTTTAGCTTCTTCCGTGCGTTCAAACGAAAAGCTCGCCCAGGTTGCCAAAAAACTTGCCGAAATTGAAGGAAAAACACTCTAAATTTGCGATTTTTTCAGTTTTGCTATAGACAAGCCCAAGCAAAATGATATATAATCTTCATCAACATCAGCACTGTCTGCGGGGTTAGCTCAGTTGGTTAGAGCATCACGTTGACATCGTGGGGGTCAGTAGTTCGAGTCTACTATTCCGCAAAGAGTGCTGGTGTTTTTTTTTATGCCTTTTTGACAACAGAGTTTGCGGAAAAGAAACAATGGTGCTAAAATGAAGCTATGAGCAACAAAATTATTCTTAAAGCAGAAGATTTGGACGGCTACCTGACGAACGAAGATTTAGCCGATCTTAAAAATCTTGACGAAATGTTCCACGAAACTATGAAATCCTTCGATCCTGTAAACAAAGAAAAAATCATCGAAGGATATGACAGACTCGGGCACGAAATGCACAAAATCTGTCAGAAGCACGAGCGAATCAAGGTTTATTCTTTCGAAACCGAGCAGCAGGCTCAGGCAGAGGCAAGCCGTGTAATCTCAAAGCTTCGGGACGAACGCACTGACCATCAGGAATTCATGTACTACAGCCAGCGGGCTTACGAAATGCTTTTCCGTATGGCTTACATCAATCAAAAAACAGACCAGAAAGGTCATATTATCGTAAAAACTCCGGTAAATTTTCCTGTTCAGAACTATGCGGTCCACAAAATTCCTGACATCGACCACAAAATTCACAATACGGTAATGTGCGTAATGCTCCGCGGCGCCCTTCTTCCCAGCATGATTGTGTCTAAGGAAATCGAAGAATATTCATCTGACTCATACTTAACGCCTTTCGCTCTCTTTAAAATCAGCAGAAACGACACGAAAAACGAGAGCAATATGGAATACATTCTTGACCTCGACAAATCCTTCTTCAACTTGGAGCAGCTTAACGGAAAGGATTTGATTTTCGCTGACCCTATGAACGCAACTGGCGGCTCGCTCGTCACCGTCGTGAAATATTTACAAGAACAGGGCGTAAAACCAAAATCAATTGCATTTTTCAACACTATTTCAACCTTAAAAGGCTCAATTCGTGTAACACGCGCTCTTCAAAATCTTACTTGCTACACTCTCTGGATGGATCCGGTTATGAACGAAAAGGCCTACATTATGCCAGGCTTGGGAGACGCGGGAGACAGACTCAACGGCTGTGACACGAAGGAGCATCCAAGGAACATAATCCAGCTTTTGGCGGATTACGGTCACAATATTTCAGCACTTTACCGAAGCCAGATGTTCGAAATCGAACGCACGGTTTTGGGATAATACAAATTAAAAAAACACAGATTACACAGACAGACACAGATTAATAATACAAAATCCGCGTTCATCTGCGTTAATCCGTGTCTATTATAATTAGGAGTTAAAAAATGGAATTAGTTTACAACATTAAGGACCGTCCTTCTCTTGGAAAGGTGTTTTTGTTTGCCGTTCAGCAGCTTCTGGCTATTATGGCGGCGACTATCGCAGTTCCGGCAATTGTCGGCAATGGCCTTACGGCTTCAGCGGCACTCTTTGGAGCTGGTGTCGGAACCTTCATCTATCTTCTTTTTACTAAAAGCGCAAGCCCTGTCTTCTTGGGAAGCTCTTTCGCCTTCATCGGCTCAATGTTCTCTGCCTTTGGCGGAGCTGCCAGCGTTACTGTCGGCTACTGGGGCTTAATCATCGGCGCTCTTATGGCAGGACTAGTCTATATCATCATTGCCATTGCTGTAAAAAAATGCGGAGTTTTATGGATTGACCGTCTCATGCCTCCTGTAATCATCGGTCCTACGGTCGCAATCATAGGCCTTTCCCTTTCCGGAAATGCAATCGGCGACTTAATGAAAACCAGCGTTGAAGGCGGAAGTTCTTATGTTGCCCTAATCTGCGGTCTCGTAACTCTTTTTGTCACAATGCTTTGCTCAGTTTACGGAAACAAGCTCGGAAAACTCATTCCCTTCATTCAGGGAATCCTGGCAGGCTACATTGTCGCTTCAATTTTTGCGGTTATCGGATATGCGACAAATAACCCGTCTTTAATCGTAATCAACTACTCTGCCCTCACAGCTCTGGATTTTTCTAAGTTTTCAAGCTATCTCTCTCTTCCAAAATTCACCTTTGCTCTTGGCGGAATCGAAGGCTTAAAGGGAGTCACGGGAACTTATCTTCTTACGATTTTTGCAGCTTATGTCCCGGTCGCTTTTGTAGTTTTTGCAGAGCATTTGGCTGACCATAAAAACTTGTCGTCAATCGTAGGGGTTAATCTTCTTGAAGAGCCGGGCCTTACAAGAACGCTCCTTGGAGACGGTGTTGGAACCATGGTTTCAACTCTTTTTGGCGGATGTCCGAACACAACTTACGGCGAGTCAATCGGCTGTGTGGCAATCACACGGAACGCTTCGACAATCTCAATTTGGGGCTGCGCGATTCTTTGTATCATATTCAGCTTGATTACTCCGCTAGTCGCTTTTTTGGAGACAATCCCTTCCTGCGTAATGGGTGGCGTTTGCGTTGCCTTGTACGGTTTTATCGCTGTCTCAGGTCTTAAAATGTTCCAGCAGGTAGATTTGAACAAAAACTCAAATCTTTTCGTTGCGAGCGTAATCTTAATTACTGGTGTTGGCGGAATGGTTGTAAAATTCGGACAGGTCGAAATCAGAACTGTTGCCTGCGCCCTTATCCTTGGAATCGTAACAAACTTGCTTCTTTCTCCAGCAAGAAAAGAAGATAAAACCGAAGAAAAGTAACAATCTGGGGAATGACTAATAAGTTCAAAAAGTGTCATTTAATTGCAATACAAGAGATTGCCCGGTCAAGCACGGCAATGACATTTCATTCTTATTGGACAGCCCCTCTTTTCTGCATAATTTTTCCTCCCTAGTTTTACAAAAATTAAGATTTCCATTATAATTTGCCTATGGAATTTCTTAGGCAGCATCAACTTAACATTATGTTAATTATGAGCGGCATCTGCGGCATGCTTGTGATTTTTGTCCTTTTCACAAGAACTTTGCCAAAAAGACGGCGGACTGCCCTTTTGCTCCTTGAATCCAGTGCTATGCTGCTTCTTATTGCTGACCGCTTTGCTTACATCTACCGCGGGAATGTTTCAACTCTCGGCTACTGGATGGTCAGAATCAGCAACTTTTCTGTCTTTTTTCTTTCCCTTTTTCTGCTTTTTTCTTTAACCCTTTATCTAATTGACTTTTTTATGTCGGACGGAAAGCTTGTCAAAATTCCAAAACGGCTTCAGATTACCCAATATCTGTTCTTTTTGGACTTAATTATCCTTATTTCATCACAATTTACGGGATTTTTATACACCTTTGACGAATTTAATCGCTACAAACGCTCAAATGGCTTTCTTTTCACATACATAATTCCTTTTACAATGCTTGTACTGCAATTCTCGCTCGTAATTCAGCATTTTAAAAAGATTAACCGGAACATTGCGATTTCCCTGCTTCTTTTTACGATTCTGCCTGTTATTGCCACGGCAGTTCAGATTTTTACTTATGGACTTTCCCTTACGAACATGACCCTTGTAGGAGACGCGGTTCTTTTTTATGTTTTTGTAATTCTTGATTTAAATGATACTATCGAAAAAGCAAACAAACGCGAAATCGAGCTTTTAAAAGAAGAGCAAAAAAGCCTCAACTTAATGTTCATTCAGACGGCAGAAGCTTTGGCAAGCGCAATCGACGCAAAGGACAAGTACACCCACGGTCACTCAACTCGTGTCGCAGAATATTCAAGGGAAATAGCAAGGCGTTTCGGAAAATCAGAGAGGGAATGTGAAGAGGTTTATTTTGCCGCCCTGTTGCACGATGTCGGTAAAATCGGAGTTTCTGACACAATCATCAACAAAAACGGAAAGCTTACCGATGAAGAATATTCCGAAATGAAAAAGCATCCCAGTGTCGGCCGGCAAATTCTTGCGAATATCATTCAGTCGCCTTATATCAGTGTCGGGGCTCATTATCATCACGAGCGTTTTGACGGAAGGGGCTATCCCTTGGGCTTAAAAGGCACTGACATTCCGGAAATTGCCCGAATTATTGCTGTCGCCGACTCTTATGATGCAATGACCTCAAAACGAAGCTACCGTTCTCCGCTTCCACAGGAGCATGTCCGTTCAGAAATCGAACGAGGCGTCGGAACTCAGTTTGATCCCGCCTTCGCAAAAATTATGCTCAAGATGATTGACGAAGATTCTGACTACAAAATGAGAGAGACGGAAAATGTGACAGTAATCCACTCTCTTTAGTAAATATTATAACTTCAATTTCAATTTTTCCGTCCGTCCAGTCTGTCATCTGCTTCTGAATTCTTTTCGCCACTTCCCGCATGATTTTAGCCCTTCGATTGTGATTTTCTTCTTTGCCTTCTGACTTTTTGTCGAAGATATCCAAAACCTTTATCGCCTGCTCCGTCGAAATGCAGCCTTCAAGCTCTTTTTTTAGATTTTCAAGGCTTTCATTCGGGAAAAAATCCTTGGCACACTCAAAGAGTCCTTCCATTCGTCCGTCACCGAACTTTGAGTGGGTATTTTTCCTTCCGCGGGCGACTTTTATAAGCTTTCCGATATGCCCGCAAAAAAGAATTTTCCTGAAGCCCGCCTCTTCCGCCATTTTCAGGGCATCGTAGACAAAATTCGAGCAATGCACTGCAGTTTCTACACTTATCCCGAATTCAGATTTTAAGAAATCAGAGCCGTAGTTTCCAGGAACCATCGTTAAAATCCTAAAGCCTTGGGATTTCCTGACATTAATTTCAACCTTTATTGTGTCCAAAAGCGCTTGCTCACTCATCGGCTCAACAATTCCGCTAGTCCCAAGAATCGAGATTCCGCCGACGATTCCAAGTTTCGGGTTAAAGGTCTTTTTAGCAATTTCCTCGCCTTCAGGAACTGAAATTTCGACAAGAATAGATTTATCGCTCTCTTTTTCAACTCCCTCTAGAATCATTTTTCTGGGGACAGAATTTATCGCATATTCTCCGACCTTTTGATCAAGACCAGGTAAAGTAACACGCCCTACACCCTTTCCGCCAGTGATTATGATAGATTTTCCGGCAGGCTCGAAATGACAGCGTGACTTTTCAAAGAAAGATACCTTTGAAAAAATTTCGATTCCGTCCGTGACATCAGGATCGTCTCCAGAGATTTTTCTGACAGAGCATGAGGCAAAAGTCTTAGTAATTTTTTGATTTTCGATTTCAATAAAAACTTTTATACCCTTTGGCGTTGTAAGAATCACATAAGGAACGGTTTTCTGAGTGACCAACATTCTTGCCGCCGCAACGCTCGCCGCCGCCGCGCAAGTTCCCGTTGTAAAGCCTATTTCTGGAGTTTTTGCAGATTTAAAGAGAAAAAAAGAATTTTTGATTTTAGCCCCCAGTTTATTCATTGTATCTTTATTCTGCTAAATTGCCTACCGCATTTTTTATCTCTCTTGTAACTTACTTCATTTCATTATGTTTTAAATGTGAAATGAAAAAACTGCTTTTTACTTTATTTGCAGCCCTCCCCTTTTTATACGGCTGCTCTTCTGTCCCGGCAAATCTGAATGAGTATTCACCAGTCGCAATCATGACGATTTATTCAAATCCCAGCGTACCCTGGTATGACGAAAAAACAGGCAAAGAAAGCGTCGAGGACGGAATTATCAGCGGAGCAGTAAACCGCCTGATTAACAAAAAAAATCCTGAGCAGGAAACAGTTCAACAGCGAATTGACGAAGCAAGCGAGCTTTTCTCTCAAAAGCTAAGGGCGGCCGGTCTTTCTGTAATTGACCCGACATCAAACAGCGACTTAAGCATTTACAAGGACGCTGGCAAAAATTTCGCAGATTATCTTGGAAACACAGTTCCTGCTGCCGGTTACGATGCAATCACCTCGTCAAACGGCAAAAAAAACAGAATGACCTGTAGGGAAAGCGGCGCAGGCAGCGTTTTGTATGTAAATTTCAGATTTCAGAAAATGTATGCAAAGGAAGGCGTCCATAACAAGGGAATCAGCGCCCGACTCATTATGAGCGTTTTCGGAACTGACTCAAACGGAAATAAAATCATCAACAAGGAATACAAAGCCGTTTCAGAGGACTATGCTCCACTCATAAAAACAGACCGATGGGACAAAAATGAGGTACTTTCTTTTTTCCCGGAGCTTGAAAATCAGCTCATAAACCGCTTTTTGTCAGATTTCGTTCTTGGAGGAGAGCTTCCAGACGAAACGGCTTTTAAGCCAAGCACGATAAAAATTAAAAAGCCTGCAGAAAAAGAAAGTGCAGACACTGCTACGCCAGAAGCCTCGGCAGAAGATGCAGTGCTCGCTGAAAAACGAGCGACTGCAAAAAAGCTGCTTGAACGCGGAATGACAGCCGAAGAGGTTTCAGAAGTCACCGGGCTTTCCGCAGAAGAAATAAAAAAGCTTTAGTCAACAAGGCTTTTTACGAACTTTAAGCTGTTCGGGACATCCTTTACGCCTTCAAAAATAAGATAAGCGTCAGGACATTCCTGCTTAATAACTGGTAAAAAGTCTTTCCAGCCCATAAGGCCGCTTCCAAGCGGAACGATTTCAAGTTCGTCACCGTTTACGACATAATCCTTTAGGTGGAAGCCACATATTTTTCCTTTGAAAAGCTTAAGGCAAGTTTCAAAGATTTTTGCCCGCTCCTCGTGATTTCCAACATACAGATAGTTGTAAATGTCTACGATGAAGCGGAAGTTTTCCTGATTAGGGTCAATTTCGTCTGCAAGCCGCTTTAGCATTTCAGGCTTATACATACAGTGACCCCACGCCCCTTCAAGAGCCATGCAGACACCGCTTTCTTTTGCTATTTGCGGCATAGGCGCGAAGATTTTTTTTACTTCCTGAAAAGCCTCTTCCGTTTGATTTTTTGGATTGTAAGTCCATTTGTCGTCATTGTAGCTTCCGGTTTCGCTGGCAACGAATTTCGCCCCGAATTCAGCGGCATGACGGAGATGGTCGGCATATTTTTCGGCTCCGGCCTTCACTTTTTCCTTGTTTGAGTGAACAGGATTAAAATACGCTCCCAAAAGAGGAATCTCAACACCGTGCGAGTTGAAGCCATTTCGAATTTCAGAGATTACTTCCGGCGTTAAAGTGCCCGGGTTTCCATTCTGACCTTCAACAGCCTTAGCGATTGCAAGCTGAACTCCGTCAAAGCCCCAGTCGTGGGCGTTCGTCCCGAGCCAGTCACTGCTTCCTTTTCCAATATCATGTGGTCGAATTAAAATTTTCATAAATTTATTATATCATAAAAATCTATTTTCTGCACGAGTTTACGAACCAGCTCACTATTTCTGGAGCAGACTCGTAGTATAAATGAGGAAAGCCTGCGAGCATTTTCGGCGTAAAAATCATACAATCCCAGGATTTTTTAGAAATCGGCTTTTGCGCATGAAAGCTTGAGCCATTGTTCGTGCTGTCAAAATAGTGGAACTCGTGCCCCCTAATCGAAAATCCGTCGGGAAAAAAGCTTCCTAAGCTTTCAGATGCAAGCGGCGTAAATTCGGCATATCCGAAGCGAACGAGCTTCCCTGTGTAACGGCACTCACCTTTTAAAACTCCGCACATTTCAAAAACTTCATCATCCTTAATAAGTTTTTCCTGAAGATACATAAATCCGCCGCACTCCGCCATTAAAGACGCTCCATTTTCTACGGCAGAGCGAATAGATTCTTTCATGGATTTGTTGTTTTCCAGCTCTTTCGCATAAAGCTCAGGGTAGCCGCCTCCAATCAAAATCCCCTGAACACTTTCCGGAAGAGCCTTGTCATGCAAGGGAGAAAAATACACGAGTCTTGCACCGAGTTTTTCCAAAAGCCTTAGGTTTTCCTCGTAATAAAAGCAGAAGGCCTCGTCACGGGCAACAGCGATGCAAACTGAAAATTGAAAGTCGGAAGCTAAAAAGTTTCTTTTGGGGAAAGGCCTTTCCTTTGGGGACTCTCCACTTCCTTCTTCTTTGTTATTCATAATCGCTTCTAAAAGCGAAAAATCCAGGGACTTCTCAAGCTCTTTTGCAGAATCAGCGATTTGCTCTCTTAAATTTTCGATTTCTGATGGCAAAAGCAGCCCTAAATGTCTACTTTTCCATACATTTTGAGATTTTTTTGAGAAATACCCTGCAACTTTTATGCCCAATTCTTCCTCAATCAAGGATTTTAAAAGCTTTGCCTGCCCTTCTGAAACCTTGTTCAGAAAAACGCCCTTTATAAGGCACTCTCTGCTCGGAGAATTTTTTTTGTCGTAATCTAAAAAGCCCTTTATAAGCGGAAGAACGGAACGGCTCATTCCGCCCGCATCCACAACAAGCAGAATCGGAGTATTTGTAATCTGCGCAATATCATAACTGGAGGCTTTAAGAGACTTTCCCCCTAGCCCGTCAAAAAGCCCCATTACGCCTTCAATTACAGCAGTCTTGCCCTCGCTGTTCTCTAAAAAAATCTCGCGCAGCTTGCCTTCATCACAAAAAAAGGAATCAAGATTTGCCGAAGGAACGCCTAAAACCTGTTTATGAAACATCGGATCAATAAAGTCAGGGCCGCACTTAAAAGAGACCGTCTTCCTGCCTTTTTCTTTTAAAAGCTCAAGCAAGGCGCAGGTAATCGTAGTTTTTCCGCTCCCGCTCGAAGGGGCGGCTATCATAATTCTTGGAAAATCAGGAATATTTTGAGCGGTAACTTTAACTTCCACGAATCAAAATATATAGAAAAAAAACGGCGAATTCAAGATTTTTTCAAAGTTCCCTTTTTTCTTAAAATAAGTTATAATATAGGGAGTTATTAACCTACAGAGGCTTTTATAATGATACGAAGAGATTCTGATTTTAAGCGTACAGTTTTAGTTGTTGATGATGAAGATGTAAACAGAGAAATACTCGGAGCAATCCTTGAGCAAAAATATTCACTGCTTTATGCAAAAAACGGAGTTGAGGCTCTTTCTCAAATCCGGGCGAACGCAGACAGTCTCTCACTTGTTTTGCTAGACCTTTTAATGCCCGAAATGGACGGCTACCAAGTTCTTTCAGAGCTTCAAGCAGACGCAAAACTAAAAAAAATTCCTGTAATTGTCCTTACCAGCGAAAAATCTGCCGAAGTCAAGAGTCTTGAAAAAGGAGCCGCCGACTTTCTTTCAAAGCCCTACGACTTGCCAGAAGTCATTTTGGCTAGAGTCTGGCACTCAATCCAGCTTTTTGAGAACACGACAATCATTCAGGCGACAGAAAACGACAGCATAACAAGTCTTTATACCTCAGATTTTTTTAACGAATACGGTCAAATTTTTGACAAGCGTCATCCAGATTACGAAATGGACTCAATCGTCGTGGATTTCTCTCACTTCCATCTTCTGAACGAACTTCACGGGCACGAAACAGGCGACTTGGTTCTTAAAAAAATCGCTGAGGGAATTCGTGAAGTTCTAAACGAAAAAGGCGGAATTGCCTGCCGATACGATGCCGACACCTTTTATATCTACACGAGGCACGGAGCGGAATATCTTTCAATCTTAAACAAAATCCAAAACCAGCTTTCCACTCTGTTAAAGCCTCAAGAAATCAGATTCAGAATCGGGATTTATTACGACAAAAAGCACGAAATCTCTTTCAGGGCCAGATTTGACCGTGCTCTGCAGGCTTGCAACGGATTACGAAGCAAGCAGGGAACAGCATTCGCAATTTATGACGAGGAAATGCATCAGCAGGCTCTTTTCGGAGGACGGCTTTTACAGGATTTTGAAACAGCTATAAAAGAAAAACAGCTTAAGGTTTATTATCAACCAAAATATAACATCGTTGGTGATGTTCCTGTTCTTTCAAGCGCAGAGGCACTGATTCGCTGGATTCATCCGGAATTAGGCTTTATACGACCGGACCTTTTTATTCCGCTTTTTGAGGAAAACGGCCTGGTTCAGAAGCTTGACCGCTATGTCTGGAGCGAGGCGGCTTCTCAAATGAAAAAATGGCGCGAAAAATTCGGCGTTACAATGCCAGTTTCGGTAAATGTCAGCCGAGTTGACCTTAGCGACCCCGACATGACAAACTACATCTGCAAAATCATAAACGAAAACGGAATTTCCTCTGCGGACTACTATCTTGAAGTTACAGAATCTGCCTATACAGAAAATTCCCAGCAAATCATAGAGATTGTAAAAAATCTCCGAAACAAGGGCTTTAAAATTGAAATGGACGACTTTGGCTCAGGCTATTCTTCTTTAAATATGCTCACTACCCTTCCGATTGACGCTCTAAAACTTGACAAAGGCTTTATCAACAACATTGAACGCGGAAACAAGGAAATGAAAATGATCGAGCTGATTCTTGGCATTGCAGAATTCTTGAATGTGCCAGTAATTGCGGAAGGCGTCGAGACAAAAGAACAGCTGGAGCTCTTGAAGCTTGCAAAATGTGATGTGATTCAAGGATATTATTTTTCAAAGCCGCTTTCCGCGGACGATTTTGACGCTCTAATCCAAAAGGACATCGAAGTCAGAAAAGACATATCTAATTCGTGAGGAGCAGGTTATGATTACGGTAGAAAGCTTACGAGAATACGGTGCGAATGTTGACGAGGGACTTACTCGCTGCCTTAACAAGGAAGATTTTTATCTTAAAATGGTGAATCTCGGTCTTAAAGACGAGCGATTTGAAAAATTAGGCGAAATTGTCGCTTCAAAGGATTTAAATGCGGCATTTGAGGCAGTTCATGCCCTAAAAGGAGTCGTTGGAAACCTTGCCCTTACCCCGCTTTTAGAGCCAATCGAAAAAATGACCGAGCTTTTAAGAAATCACACTGACACAGATTATTCAGAATATGTAAGTCAGATTAAGTCGGAAAGAGAGAAAATCCTTTCGATGTAATAAGTTGAAAATCTGAATAATCACGATAATTCTTGATATATATCCATTTTTTTTGATATTTTCCTTGACAACTAGAATTTTATGCCCCATTATAAAAATATAAAGTTTTTATAATAAAAAAAGGAGAAAAAGGTTGCCATGAAAAAAAATAAAAGAATGGTCATTTCATTGCTTGCAGCCGCGGGGCTTTCGGGAGCTACAGTGGCACAACAAGCAAGCATAACGGCTGATTTTAACGCTCCCCAAACGGAGGTGAGCAAAAATCTTTTTGGTATTTTCTACGAAGACATCAACTATGCCGCTGATGGCGGTTTGTACGGCGAAATGGTACAGAACCGCTCATTCGAATTCGGCGCAAGCAACAACAGCGCGACGACTGGCTGGAAGGATCATATCAACAAAAGCGGCGAAAAATCTGCAAGCCGACTCAAAGCCTCAAAAAAAGGCGGATTGAACGCAAACAACCCGACTTATGCGACATTTACGGCAAAAGCGGCGGGCGACGGTTTTTCAAACAAGGGCTACAAGGGAATGTACTTTGAAGCCGGAAAAACTTATCCCGGTTCAGTTTACCTGCGTTCTCAGGATGCAAGCGTTACCAGTATGACGATTACAATCGGAGCGGATGACAGCGACGCAAAAACAGCTTCTGTCAAAATCGACGGAATTACAAGCGAATGGAAAAAATACGAATTCTCCCTTACGGCGGCCGCAAACACCTTTAACGGCTGCATTTCTTTGTATGCGGATCAGGCGGGTAAGGTCGATGTAGATTTTGTCTCTCTCTTTATGGCAGACATCTACAAAAATGAACCGAACGGACTCCGCAAAGATTTGGCAGAAATGCTCGAAGCAATGCATCCTGCTTTTATCCGCTTCCCTGGCGGCTGTATCGTTCACGGTCATTTTCTTGCTGACCGCTATCAGTGGAAAAATACTGTCGGCCCTGTTGAAGAGCGAAAAGAAACCCCGAACTTCTGGGGCGGAGTCATTCCATATCAGCAGTCTTATGGCATTGGATTCTATGAATATTTCAGACTTTGTGAGGATTTGGGAGCAGAACCGATTCCCGTTTTGAGCGTTGGTATGAGCCATGACGGTGAAAAATCTTCAACAGGCGAATACAAATGGTATGCACAGGATGCCCTCGATATGATTGAATGGGCTACAGGTCCTGCTACAAGCAAATGGGGAAAAGTTCGTGCAGAGGCCGGTCATCCGGAGCCTTTTAAGCTTAACTACATCGGCATTGGTAACGAAGACTGCGGCGGAGACTATCTTGCCCGCTTCCAGTACATCGCTAGTGCCATAAAAAAACAGTATCCTAACATCAAGACGATTATTTCTTCTGGCTTTACTTACAACGACATTAACTTCAACAATGCTTGGAATCAGGTTAAACAGTGGGAAAAAAACAAAAAAACAAAAAATCTCACAGATTTAGTTGATGAGCATTACTACAATCCCTACACTTGGTTCCTGACGAACGGCGGACGATATGATGACCAGAAATTCTACCCGCGCGGAAAGGACGAGCCTAAGGTATTCATCGGTGAATACGCTTCTTGGGTAGACGGACGGCGAAACTCACTTTTTGCGGCTCTCACTGAGGCAGCATACATGACAAGCATCGAGCGAAACGGCGATGTAATAGAAATTGCAAGCTACGCTCCTCTTTTTGCACGCGACGGATTCGTGCAGTGGCAACCGGATGCAATCTGGTTTGACAACAGCCAGGTTTACGGCACTCCAAACTACTATGTTCAGCAGATGTTTATGACGCACAAGAGCGACTACACTGTAAAAACAAGCGTGACTCAGCCAGTAAATCCTGATGCAAAGAAAAAGGGAATTGAGGGAACTGTCGGAATCGGTTCTTGGGCAACGACAGCAAACTTCAAGGACATCAAGGTCACTAACAACGATAACGGAAATGTCATTTATTCTTCAAACGGCGTAAAAGACACGAACGACTTTAGCGTAGCTACCCAGCGTGGTGAATGGGAAATCGAAAAAGGCAACATCGTTCAGAAATCAATGGCAACTCCGGCATTTATGGCTCTCGACAATGAAAGCGACATCGAAGGAATGCAGAACTATACCTACGAGCTCCAGGCTCAGAAAACAGGCGGTGCGGAAGGCTTCCTCATCAGTTTTGGCGTAAAGGGCGAAAATCTTTACTGGTGGAACATGGGTGGCTGGGGAAACACTCAGAGCTGCATCGAAAAAGGCACTTTGGGCGGACGAAGCATTATCGGAGACTCAAAGCCTATGACACTCGCTAACAATAAATGGTATAAAATCAAGATTGAAGTCAAAGGCGAAAGCTACAAATGCTATCTGGACGGAAAGCTTATGCACGAATTTACAGATGTTCAGAATTTTGACCCGCTCTACGCTCATGTCGGACGAACAAATGACGGAAAAATCATAATGAAAATTGTAAATGTCACGAATGAAGCGCAGAATGTCAAAGTCAACCTCAAGGGGGCAAAAAATCTTGGCTCAAGTGCAAAGGTTACTTTGATTACAGGTGGCGCTGACGATGAGAACAGCTTCCGTGTTCCAAAACAAGTCGCTCCGACTGAAGAAACCTTCAACGGCGTTGCAGAAGAGTTCACCTACCCTTCTAAACCGTTCTCTCTTTCAATTCTTGAAATTGACGCAAAATAACGCTTGTTCGTAATTTGAGAACTGGATGTTGCATTGCTCGTCCAGTTCTTTTTTATATGGACTATATCAAGAAAAGTTGATATAGTATTAAAATGTCATTCTGAGTATATGCTTAGAATGTCACTCATATTTTGTACAAAAGAGAAAACTATGGAAAATGCTGACTCAGTTCTTATCATCAAGCCTTTGGAAGACATTGAAAAGATTAAGGCCCTCGCTTCAAAGCCTCGAATCGAGATTTTATCACTCATCAAGCAAAAACCCCTTAACATCAACGAAATAGCCGAAATCTTAAATTTTCCTCAGTCGACTGTGGCCACGCATATTTCTATTCTTGAAGAAGCAGGTCTTATCGAAACTCAGAATATCAAGGCTCGAAAAGGCACTCAGAAGCTTTGTAAGCCATCTTTTCACGAAATCATCATTCAGTTCGGGGAACAGCAGCCGGCAGAAGAGGACTGCATGGAAATTGAAATGCCGCTTGGAATTTTTACCGACTGCAAAGTAACGGCTCCTTGCGGGCTTTGCTCAAGCGAAAAAATCATCGGCCAGCTCGACATGCCTAATTCTTTCCTTCACCCAGACAGAATGAAGGCCGGGCTTATTTGGTGCACATCTGGCTCTATCGAATACAAATTTCCGAACAATACACTTTATGACGAAAGAACTCTCAAACGGCTCGAAGTGAGCGCAGAGCTTTCTTCTGAAACTCCGGGCACAAACCCGAACTGGCCAAGTGACATAACAATCTGGATTAACAAGATTGAGGTCGGAACCTGGACTTGTCCTGGCGACTACGGAGACAAGCGCGGAAAATTCACTCCCGCTTGGTGGAAGCTCGAAGGAAGCCAATATGGTCTTTTAAAGCATTTTTCAGTTACGGACGAAGGCAGTTTTGTTGACGGCGAAAAAATCTCTGATGTAAAACTGTCTGACCTCAAAATTGAAGAGCATCACTCAATTCGAGTCTCTTTTGGCGTAAAAGAAAATGCCGAACACCTCGGCGGAATGAACATCTTCGGCAAAGGGTTCGGAAATTACGATCAGGGAATCATTTTAAGGGCATATTACGGACAGTAATTTTGCTCCATGAGCAGGAATAACAGCGGCAAGTTCATTCTTACCGCTTATTTTTTCAATGTCGCGTTTTTCCCACAAATCCCGAATTTTATAAGCCCTTTCTTCCATTCCAAGCTCTTCAAAAGTCACGCTCACCTTTTCTTCTTTATCAGAAAGATTAAAAAGCGCAATTGTTTGCCCACTTTTCCAGACGCAGGATTTTTCATCCCGCCTTACTTGCTCTGAAATTGAGCCGTTCTTTAAAAGTGACAGAACCTCCTCGTTTGTGATGAGCGATTTCGTTTCTTCGTCCAAAAGAGTCAGCTCCGAACCGAGCATCAGCGGGCTTTTAAAAATACACCAGAGTGTCATCATCGTTTTCTGCTCGTCTTTTGTGAATCTGCTTTTCCTTTCAGCCGCAAAGCCTTTACCAAGCATTCCCAAAGGAAGCATATCACAGTCAGGCCAGCAGCCTTCACTGACCTGTCTCTGCCAGACATCACATCGCTCGAACATCGCCTTTAAAAGCTGCCACTCATCCCAAAAATCGTCGGTGATTCGCCACATATTAGCGTATTTTCGAAGATGGGAGGCCTTTTCAATTACGGCAGGTCCCGGACTTAAACTCAATACCATCGGGCGACCTGATTTTTCAATCGCCTTGTAAATCGCCTCTATTTCTTTTTCTGCAGAATACGGATTCTGAGGATACATATTCGTGTTGCAAATATCATCAACCTTTACAAAATCAACGCCCCACTCTGCATAAAGAGAAAAAATACTGTCATAGTATTCCTGAGCGCCCTTTTTAGTCATATCGACACCGTACATGTCACCGTTCCATTTGCTTACACTAAAAGGATTTGCGATTTTGTCAGCCGTAATACCAGCGCACAAAATTGGAAGATGATTTGCCGCCGCAAAACGAGGAATTCCCCGCATTATATGGATTCCGAATTTCAGGCCAAGAGAATGAACATAGTCTGCAAGCTGCTTAAAGCCCTTCCCCCCTGAGCTTGAAGGAAAACGCACTGGATCAGGGATTTGACGGGAATATTCGTCCAGACAAAAATGCGTGAACGGAACATACTGGCACTCAGGGACAAGAGCAAGTGCGTTCGGATCTGACCACTGAGCGTCAACAACAATGTATTCCCAGCCATATTTTTTAAGATTTTTTGCCATATATTCGGCGTTTTTTTTCACTTGCTCTTCGTTTACGCCGACATTGTAGTAATCGTAGCTGTTCCAGCCCATTGGCGGATTCAGGGCGACCGCATTTTTGTTGTAATTTTTCATATCAATCTTCCTCGATATATATATTGTAAAGTTGATATGAATGATTTGTCAAATAAAAATAAGCAGGATTTATTATTTTAAAGGGAGGGCGTTATAAAAAAATATGGGCCATACTTCGCTTCGCTCGTTTGGCCTAGAGGAAATGATTTAAGTGTATTTTCTCACTTCGTTGCGAAAATACTGGGCCATACGTCCGCTTACGCTACCGTTTGGTCTGATGGAAGTTATTGACATTTGCTCCTTCGGAGCATGGGCCATCTTGGATTTGAACCAAGGACCAAAGGATTATGAGTCCTCTGCTCTAACCGCTGAGCTAATGGCCCGAACTTCAGTGAAGAAGTGCATTTATTATATCAGAAAATGTCGGTTTTAGTCAAGATAGAGGTGTATAGTAGAATAAGGTCATTCTATTAAGAGTTAATTATTTACAAAACTAATTTATCTAATTGAGTTTTAATCTCATTCTCCAAACTATGCCCTTCTTCAAAGAAAGAATTAAGATTTGACTTAAAGCCATCCATCTTTTCTTTGAACTGTTCTGGAGTAAGCTCGACATATTCAATCTTTACTTCGAAGTACTGGCCTGCACTAAAGCTGCAATTCTTCTTTGCCAGGTCTTCATAAGAAACCAGAATACTGAAATCGTCTACTACTTCTGAATTGTTAAAGGTGTTTACAATCATTTCTATTTCTTCAGGCTTAAGAACTGTCTTTTGGTTTTTACCGTCTTCTTTTACTTTTTCACCAAGTTTAGAGGCATCCATCAACATAACCTTGTCCGAATTGTTTTCTTTGTCTATGAAGATGATGGAAACATTTGTTCCTGTTGTTGCAAAGATATTTGAAGGCATACTTACAACACCACGAAGCCAGTGATTTTTTACACAAAGCTCTTCGCGGATTGTCTTTTCGATTTTTGACTGAGCAGTAAGGAATCCTGTTGGAACTACAATGGCAGCCTTTCCTTTTTGATTCAAAGATTTGATGATGTGCTGCATGAACATCAGATAGATGGCCATACTGTCTTTCTTTGTCGCTGGAATATTTGGAACACCGGCCCAGAATCGTTTTGAATAGTTTTCGCTGGCAAGTGTATCTCGTGTTTCACTAAAGTCTGTTTTAAAAGGAGGATTACTTACAATGTAATCAAAGTGTTCAATATCATTCTTTTCTTTATTCAAATGACGTGGTGTAACAAGAGTATCATCATGAACAATGTTTTGAAGAGAGTGAACAAGATTATTCAAAATAAGATTTAATCGCAAAAACTCATTCGATTTTTGTGAAATATCCTGACTGTAAATTGAACAATTGTTTTCACCAATCTGATGTGCTAGGGCAAGAAGCAAAGTGCCGGAACCTGCAGCCGGATCATAAATCTTTACGTTGCTTACTTTTCCTTTTACAAGAATACGGGCAATTATTCTGGCAATTACATTCGGTGTATAATACTCTGCATATTTTCCAAAGTCTTTGTTGTAGTCTTTAATAAGATATTCAAAAATCTGTGCAAAGAAATCGTATTTCTGTTCAAAAACTTCTTCAAAACTAAAGTCTACAATTTTGTCCATCATTGCACGGCAGAATGAATCTTTCTTTTCTGATTCAATTACATACTGACTAAGGTTTTCAAAGAGTTTAATTTTATCCTGAGAGCCTGCGCTTACGCTGAATATAGCCGCATTACTTTCTGCAATAGAAGTAATTGTCGAATCAAAGAGATTATGAAAATCTTTTTCATCTTTGTGAGTATACAAATTTGCAATAAGCTGATTCTTATTGAACTTTGCAACATTCGCTTCAAGGCTGTAAAGCAAAATCTGATATTCATCATCACTGAGGTTTAGGAAATCTGGATTCTTCTTTTTTGCTTCATAGAGAAATTTATCGTTTAAGAATTTATAGAGAAAAACCTGTGTAATGATTTTTGATTCACTTGCCGCATTACCAAGACCATAATTTGCACATACGGTTTTGATATCATCAATCATCTTTTTTGTATTAGTACTAAGCTGTGTTGTGTTCATTTTTAATTCCTCATTTATAAACAAATTGTCATGTATGGCGGAATACATAAAACATCATCTTTTATACTTAAATTTTTAGGATGAATAATATAACACTCTCCTATCCGCGGCTTAAATTTTTCCTTGAATCTAAGTAAAGATGTTGTTGTGTAATTTTTACTCGATTTTACTTCGATTGGGAAAAGCTTGTATTTTAGTTTGCTGTTATTTGAAATTAGAAAATCTGTTTCAATATCGTTGCGGTGTTTTTCTTCTGAGTAATGTGTGTAAAAATATAACTTGTGACCGCTTGAAGTAAGCATTTGGGCAATGGCATTTTCAAAAAGCATTCCTTTATTAAGAGACAACTTATCATTTAAAATCTGATTATAAACATCTGCTTCCAGAAGTTCGTTTTCATCGAATGCATGACTCAACAATAAGCCTGTATCACCCAAATAGCATTTTATGTATGAACGGACTTCATTTATAGAAAGACCAACATTCGGATCACCGCACATAAAACATTCATTTGAAATCATTGAATCCGAGAGCCAGAAAAATGTATCTTCATACTGGTCAGCAAAAGAACCTTCTTGAATATCCTTAAAAACAACGCGTTTTTCATGTTGAGAAAGCAAGCCTGGAATCTGGTCGAAAATCGCAAGGACTTTGCTTCGATATTGTGATTTAATTTTCATAATATCGTTTCTGTAAAGACTTAGAATATCTCGTTTTTCTGCATCTACAGTTGAAAAGTTTTTTCCTGATTCAATAAAAAGAACAACAGGCTTTGGCATTCCACCAACAAGCAGATATTGCTTGAATAAAAGCATTGCCTTGTTGTGCATTCCCCGCTCAAGCGATTCACGTTTTTTAAAGCAATCTTTAATATATTCAACTAAGAGATTTTCTCCCAAAGCCCAGGCAAACTCTTCAAAATCAAGTGGATACATCCGCAGGCTTCTTTCTTCTGAAGGAATTACAATATTCTGAATATTTTCTTTTACCGAAATCAAAGAACCTGTTTCTATGTAATCATAACGACCATCAGCTACAAGATATTTCAACGCCGCACGTGCCTGGGGGAACATTTGAATTTCATCAAAGATGATGATGGAATTTCTTTTTACAAGCTCTTTTTTATAATATGTGGAAAGCAGCATAAAAAAAGTATCAAGGTCATTAAGATGTTCTGTAAAATATTTTTCTACGGTAGCATCTTTTTTTGCAAAATCAATGATGATATAACTCTGATATTCATTCTTTGCAAATTCTTCGCAAACAGTGGATTTTCCTATTCGTCTTGCACCTTCAATAAGCAAAACCTTTGAACCGTTGCATTCTTTTTTCCAGGCAAGCAACTTGTCGTATATTTTTCGTTTTAATATCATAGGCACCTTTGATTATGCGCACAGTTACACATATACTATTCTTTGATTACACGCATAGTATAAGCCTATTTTTGATTATGCGCAAGGTTAAAAAGGTTAAAATCTTTGATTATGCGCAGGGTTAAAAAAATAACCTCGCTGGGTGCGCATTGTTAAGAGGCGTGCAAGGTCTAATTAAACATAATATAGCACACTTCTAGCCGGCTGACAAGAAAAAAATCTTGCGTGAAAAATCGCTACCTAACTGCAAATTAAGCTACTCCTATTCACTTTACCTCAATTTGGCCATTCATTAAGAGTGGGAGAAGATAGTCGCGAAGTTTGGTGAGTTCTCTATTCTGTTTGTTATTATCATAAATCTGTTTGTACATAGGAGCAACTATAGTCGAGAATTTATTTGCAATGGACAAATCAACTTTTATGCATGGAATTTCACAAAAACTATCCATTACCAAACATTTCAATGTACTACCCATGGCTTTATGTTCTGATTGTAATTGAAACTCTGGACTTCTTAATAAACAATAAAAGAAATCATGTGGAATATCTTTTTTGGGTCTAATTGTAAAAGATGTTTCACTTATATTCCAGTTTTTAGGCTCTTCATATATTCGATATGTTCTACCAATGGTTCCGATTGCACTAAAAATTACATCTCCAATTTGTAATTGAGATCTAGAATTAATTTTTTGTAAAGCTTCATCATCGCATTTGTCACAGTTATTCCAATCAATATCATTGTCTAATAAAGAACGAATTGTGACATAATAGTTGTTTCCATTTCCGAGTACAAAATTTTTGCGAGGATTTAAGCCGTTTGTTATTCGTTCAATATAATAATTAAAAGTACAATTACCCCATCCAGCAGGAATTTCTCTTTTGAGAGTTTCGTTGTATACCATCTGGCCGCCGGAGGTTTTGTAGGGGTGGCCGTTTTTGTCTGGGAAGTCGAACTGGGTAAACCAATAGTCGTAGATGGTTTTTGCCATGTTTTCCAATTCGGTGTTTGTTTTATTGTTCAAGGCAATTTTGTCGTCAATGCAGGAAAGTACATCGGCGATTTTCTTTTGTGTGGGTAGGTCAGGAAGAGGAATTTCAAAGTTTTTAATTAAATCAGCATTTAAGTTATTTCTAACACCAGAGGCTAGATTTCTTAAATTATCATAATTATTCTTCAATGCATAATAAACATATTTATAATCTGCTTTTTGTTCATCAATTATTAAATTACAACAAGCCTGATTAGAAGTCATCGGCATTCCAAATATTGAAACATTACCTCTTGTTTTCCCTTCACCATACATTGCAATTGAAAGAGTATTTGCGGGAAAAAGAGTTAATGAATTCTCTTCAAAAGCTTTTTGTGATATGTATTCTGATGTTTCTGAAATTATATATTGCCCAAGTAATTCTGTTTTTACCCATGGAATATCTTTTGAATTCCAGTATTCTGTATTTGTTCGTAATGGTGTCATACCACTACCGATTTTTTCAGAAATAGTTTGAAGCCTAACATTATTATATGATTTCATTATCAATTCCTATATTTTTTTTGCGTTAGCAAAATCGAATCCGTGTGTTCATTCTACACTTTTGCTAAAATATCTGCGATGAAAGCGGAGTCAAACACTTCAAACGCAAAGCATTTTTTGCCCAAATCTTTGAGAGATGCTCCAATGTGATACAAAGTCTTTCCGTCAATAATCAAAAATCTGTCGTGCATTTTTGTTGTATGTTTCAGAGTGAGAGTCGGATATTGTGCATTGAATTTCTGAATGTCCTGAACAGTAATCAAAGTCTTTGGATCTGTGTAAATTGTCGCTAAAACGCCACTTTTCTTTTTGGCAAGTCGCTCCAGAACAGAAAGGTCAACATACCCATCTATCAGGACAATCTCTTTTTTTGCTTGCGCAATGAAGCTTTCAAACTTGGCATACGCGTCAAAAATCTGTCCTTGGAAAAAAATGCCCTGCTTTTCTTCCACTTTGTATTTGTCCATAAGTGTAAAAAGCTCGTCAATTCGCTTGTCCGCTTCTTTTTGATGAACGTTCGTTTCAAGCAGATTTCGCTTTATTGTATTGATTTCAGCAAAAATATTTGCATTGTTCTGAAGGAAATGTTTCATTTCCTTGAACATTCTGATTAGTATTTTGCTTTGAGCAACGGCAAGCTCGCCTTTCAGAACTGTCATCAGCATATAAATGCCTTGCTCTGTAAATGCGTAAGGCTTGTATCTTGTTCCGCCCCAACTTGAGGTCGAATTTTTCGACCTCAAGATTGCGTTGAATTCATCGTCTGTCAGTTGAAATCTGAAGTCTTCGTCAAAGCGTTCAATATTATTCTTAACTTGCTCATTAAATCGTTTGGTTTCATAGCCATAGATTTCTGCCAGCTCAAAATCCAACATAACTTGTTCGTCACGAATTGTGTAGATTTTGTCTTTTATCCATTCGCTATTGTGTATTACTATTTCGTTTTTCATCTTAAACTCCCACCAGTTCCCCAGTGTATTCCTTTTTAATTATGTTAATCATCATCTTGGCTTGCGGCAAGGTGAAGGTTACTTTTTGTTTTTGCAGTTCTGGAATTACAAAGCTTCCTAACTGGCTGTCGAAATATGCTTCGTTAGAAATTACATTTGAATTGCTCAGAAGCAGATTGTCTGTTTCGTACTTAATGTTCAACAAAACCTGCTGCAGCAATGTGTCGCTTGGAATAATTGGCGGCGGATTTTCTTTGAGGCGTTTATGGATTCTCATAAACTTTGGGTCCCCGTTGTATTTGTTGCAGAGTGTCTGGTCTTTTTGATTCTTCTGGTCCATCTTCTTTTTGAGGTCTTCAAGTTCTTTGATGGACTTCTGCATATCATCTGCGGTAAGTTCTTCGATATTCTTTTTTGACATTACACGCTTGAGCTCTTCGTAAAGAGATATAAATTCCGGGTCTTTTGGATCAAGATTTCTAATGAATGATTTTCTTGTTTTCTCTGCTGTTCCCTGCCACTTGTCTGCAATGGTTAATTCTTCTTCGCCAATCTTTAAGAAGGTAAAGTCTATCTGGTCCAGAGCTGTGTTTAAGAGAGCTTGTGTATCTGTTGAATCTTTTATTGAATCGCTGAAATTCTTATTGAAGATTGTTCGTTCGACCTCGCTGGAAAGCGCCTTTACACAACTGATATCTATCTTATGTAGAATCTGATCAAAGCCTTGTAAGCGTGCTACGTTGTAGAGAACTTTATAATCTTCTAACGCTTTTCTGATTTTGTTTAATTCATCTTTTTCGAGAATGTTTATGCTCTGTGAGAAGGCTTCGATATCGCTTGTGTCGTATGCAAAAAGAATATCCTGAATCTCTGTAAGCCGCTTATCAATTTCTTCTGCATCTAAGAAGAGCTGGCTGTAGTTTTCAAATTCATCACCGAGTTCTTCTTTGAGTTCGTTGTAGTATTCCTGATTTGCTTTATCAAACTCTTTGCGGATATCTGCAAAATCTACAATGTAGCCGTAATGGAATTTTTTGTAAGGACGGTTTACGCGAGTAAGTGTCTGCAAGAGGCTGTGGTCTTTTACAACTCGGCCCAGATACATCTTTTTAAGTCGTGGTGCATCAAAGCCTGTAAGAAGCATGTTGTAAACTACGAGGAAATCTATTTTACCAGCCTTGAAGTCGTCGCGTTCTTTTTCGCGGATATCCTTATCATCAACATCATGAAGAATAAGAACCTTTGTTATTGATTCATATTTCTGTAATTCTTTAAAGATGGCTTTTGCCTGGTCGCTTGAATCTGCAACAATCATTGCTCCGATTGTATCATCGCCAAGAGTTACCTTTGATTTAAGGAAATCGCCAACGATATATTCTGTAAGTGGGGCAACATATTTTGGATGGGCAAAAAGATCCTTTTTCTGAAGGCTACCTTTTATTGTTTCAAGTTCATCTAATACCGAACGAAGCTTCGCCTTGTAAGAAGTTTCAATTGCTTCGCGGATAAGGCGGACTGTATATCCATCTTTAATGGAATTGTTGTACCAGTATTTGTGGATGTATGGTCCAAAGATATCTTTTGAATTGAAATGAATTGTTTTATTTTTGCCTGTTGCGTCTACAACTTTTGCATTAAGGAGCGGGGTTCCTGTAAGGGCAATTAAAACTGCATTCTTATCTGAATTAAAAAGATTAGCAAGGAAGGAGCCTGCAGGATTATAGCTACGGTGAGCTTCGTCCATAAAATATACACGCTGAACATCTATGTCATAATCATTTGGAGTTGCTACAGATTCTTCACTGAACTTCTGAATGTTTACAACTGTAATAGTTGCTTCGCCATTTTTTGAAGTAGATACTTTTGAAATATTTTTCTTGAAATCTTCTTTTGAGTTTACGATATCAACTTTAAGGCCGCGGGCAATGAATTCATTTTTTGCCTGTGTCATAAGGTCCAGGCGGTCTACAATGAAGAAGAATCGAACAGGCTTTGCAAGTCCAGCATAATAGTCTCTAAGGAACTGTGAAACAAAATAAGCAAGGGCTGTTTTACCGGAGCCTTGTGTGTGCCAGATAATTCCTTTTGTCTGTAGAACATTGTTCTGACGGTCGGCTTCAATTCTGTTGTGAATAGCCTTTGTCGCAAACATCTGTGGATAACGCATGATGTGTTTTTCAAGATGCGTAATTCCGTTTTTATCAGTTCGTTCTACATAGGCTATACCGTATTGCAATAAAAAGAGAAGTCTTTCTGGATTACAGAGTGATGTAATGATTCTGTTTGTCGGCGTAAATGGAGACTTGTCTTTTTCATAGAAAGTCTGATTTTTTATTTCTGCATGATTATTATCTTTTAGAATCAGATTTTCATTTTCTTCTGATTGAGCATCAATAGGTTTTAAGAAAGACGCTTTTTGATATTCTTCATCTTCTTCACGGAAATGATTGAAGAAAGGCTTTTCATAACTTGCAGTTGCATAGAAGGCGCCAAAGAGATTATCAAGATCATCATCGTCATACTCCATGTTGTTTGAGAAAATCATCAGCTGAGTTATATTGATGAACTTGCGGAAGGTTTTGTTTTGCTGGCGTTTAATCATTCTGTCGTATTCAGCTTTAATGCCTTCCTTATTATTTGGCTTTTTGACTTCTATGAATGCAAGAGGGATGCCGTTTATTAAGAGAGTTATGTCCGGGCGAAAGTTATCTTCACATTCCGGCTTTTGATAAGTGAGTTCTGTTACTACATTGTATGTGTTATTTTCTGGATGCTCAAAATCTATAAGTTTGATTTTTTCAGGACAGCCTTCAACATCAATTCCATTGACAAGGTAATTATAAAATTTACGACCAAGATCTTCATTGCTGAGGGAATCAGAAAGTTTATGAACTGTTTTTTCTGTTCCTAAAGATTGAGAAAGAAACTCAAGAATCAGTTCTGCAGAAGCCTTGTCGTATGCTGTTTTGTTGATATCTGAAATTGCTGATTGGAAAATATCAAGAAAGATATTTGTTTCTGCATCAATCTTTTTTCCATCGTGAAGATAGTCTTTGAGAGAGACATAAGTATATCCGAGTCGTGTTGTATGAAATAAAGCCGGAAGTTTTACACGAGTATCTTCTGATGGTTTTGCAGCTTTCATATTTATCTATTATAACATATGTCTTTGGATTTTTGTAGATAATCAGCATACCTACCCAGGGCCTCCGCATTTAAAACACCTTTAAAATGTATTGTATTTAAAAATTAAGAAAAATAATAAGATTCTTTTGGAGGAAGAAATGAACTTGAAAGAATCTTTGGAAACAATAAAAGACAGCCGGATAGACAGATGCAAGAAGCACAGTCTTGTCGATATACTGATGATTGTATTTTTCGGGCTGCTTTGCGGATACAAAAGCATAGAATCAATACATTTATACGCGGATTCTCGCTCAAGCAAAGCCTGCCAGGCAATGCGCTCTCATTGGGGTGTAGAAAATGGCCTGCACTGGGAACTTGATGTAGTTTTTGGAGAGGATTTGTCCCAGTTGCGAAAAGATAATTCAGCTGCCAATATGAATATAATCAGAAAACTTGTTATAAACATATTAAAGCAGACTGACTTTTCTGAGTTTACAAAGGCAAAGAGTCTGTCAATTTCAGGAAAACAAATGCTTTGTGATAAACGCAAAGAATGTCTTGAAAAAGTCTGTAGAAATATAATGCGGAGGGCCTGTCCTTCAAAGTGACATCTGAATTCTTTGAGAAATTGCCGTTTTGTCACCGTGGATGCCTATAACGCCGCCGTTCCATTTTATGAAAAAACGGATTTGAATTTCTTACAAAAAAAGATGACAATCCCATACAGCTTATATTTTTTGATTTGATGAATTTGAAGATGTAGGAAAACGCTTACTTTCAAGACGCATGAGGTGCCAGGGAAGTGCTCGCTGACCCCATCCTACAGCTGCTTCATAAGATTTGCCATTTCGATTGCACCCAGGGCGCAGTCATAGCCTTTGTTTCCTGCCTTGCTGCCTGCACGCTCGATTGCCTGCTCAATGTTTTCGGTTGTGATGACTCCGAAAAGAACAGGAACGCCGTTTTTAAAGCCTGCCTGAGCGACGCCCTTTGAAACCTCGGCGCAAACATAGTCGTAATGTGTGGTTGAGCCACGGATTACAGCCCCTACGGCGATTACGGCATCGTATTTTTTGCTTGCGGCGAGTTTGTCGCAGATTACGGGAATTTCAAAGGCCCCAGGAACCCAGACCGCCGTAATATTTTTTTCGTCAACACCGTGTCTGACCAAGCCGTCCACTGCCCCACTTAGCAATTTATTTACAATTATTTCGTTGAAACGGCTCGCAACGATTGCGACCTTCATGCCCTCTGGGGCTACAAGCTTTCCTTCGATTAAGTTGATGTTGTTCATATTTTTCCTCTGATTTTGCGTAACTCTGGGATTCAGTATATAATTTTTTTGGATTTAGTGCTATAATCTATTTTATTTCAACAGTTCCTTTGCGCTTGTGAGGAATCCCGCCATATTCTGAATGTCTGACGGAATGATGATTTTTGTGGCTTCACCCTCGCTCACCTTTGCGAAAGTCTCAAGGCTCTTGAGTTTTATGACCGATTCGTCCGCCCCGGCCTCACGAATCATCTGAATTCCCTGAGCGGTCGCTTTCTGGACTTCAAGGATAGCCTCAGCCTCACCCTTTGCCTTCTGGACGGCGGCTTCTTTTTGAGCCTCGGCTTCAAGAATCGTAGCCTGTTTTTTACCCTCAGCCTCAAGGATTGCGCTCTGCTTGTGGCCTTCGGCAATCAGAATCTGCTCACGGCGCTCCCGTTCTGCCCGCATCTGCTTTTCCATTGCTTCCTGAATCGCCTTTGGCGGATCGATATTTTTGACTTCAACTCTGGTGACCTTGATTCCCCAAGGATCCGTCGCCTCGTCAAGGATGCTTCGCATTTTCGTGTTGATTACATCGCGGCTGGTGAGGGTTTCGTCCAGCTCCAGCTCACCGATGATGTTTCGGATTGTAGTAGATGTAAGGTTTTCCAGGGCAAAATTGGGATTTTCGACCCCGTAAGTGTAAAGTTTCGGATCTGTGACCTGACAGTAAACTACAGTGTCAATCTGAATCGTAACATTGTCTTTTGTGATTACAGGCTGCGGAGGAAAATCCATGACCTTTTCTTTAAGTGACATGGTATTTGCGATTCTGTCGATAAAAGGCAGCTTAACATGAAAGCCCACCTGCCAGGTAGTGTAATAGGCACCCAAGCGTTCGATAATGCAAGCCCGCGATTGCGGAACAACGCGGACATTGGCCACAATCATCACGAAGACTACAAAAAGAACGACAATCAAAACAGGAATCATCATATAAAAATCTCCTTTTTAAAATCACTTCTATTATAATGTGAAATTTGATTTTTATAAAGGGAAATTTTTATTGTGATGTTAAAAGATTCCTGATATTTTATTCCTCTTATTTGAATCGAATCTCCACGAACTGCATGAAGCCCATCCTCATGCCCATGTTCACAGCGAAGCGGGTTCCGAAGGGAATGGATTTTTCCTTTTTGATTGACTTGTCCAGAGCGCGGACGACTTTTACATCAAAATGAGGAGACCATGAAGAAAGCTCTTTTTTCGCGTCGTCAAGGGAAAAGGTAAGCCTTGCTCCCTTGTTTCCGCTTTTTTCCACGACCTTGTTCGATTTTTTGAGGCCGCTGGGATTCACCGCGTCAAAGCAGATTCCTCCATTGGGGAATTTTTCAGCAAGAGACTTAAAAAGCGAACGGATTTTTTCTGCCTCAAAATAAAAGAGAACTCCGCCGCTCATGACGAAAAGTCCGTCCTCAGCTTTCGTCTCAATCTGAGAGAGCCATGAAAGGTCAAAGGCCGAGGCCGCCACATTTTTTTCCCGCTCATGGCATTTTGTGAACTGTTCGCGGGCGGCAATCACTTCGGGCAAGTCAAGGTTTATGAAGTGGCAGAGGCCGTTGTCAAGTTCCTCGTAGCAGGTGTCGGCGCCGCAACCGAGGTTCACGATTGTGGCGCGGGGGTGTTCCTTTAAGTAAGCGCGGGCACAGCCAAGAAGAAAATGTTTTCTCACCGCCCATGAAAGAATCACGAAAGATGTGTAGGTCAGCTGGGAAAAATCGTAGTCGATTGAGCTGATGATTCTCTCCGCCTCCCTGTCCTTGAAAACCACGGGATATTTTTTTGAGCAGTCCGCCCGTCCGTAAAGCGGCATTACAAGAGTCTCCGCCACCGTATTCTTTTCGATTTTGATTTTTTCTGACATTTTTCACTCCATTTATTTTTCTGTTTGATTACACGCTCCAGGCCGCTTCTTCTGTCTGGAGACGGAGCATTTGGGCAAAGAGCGAATCCTTTTTATTCCGCAAGGCATTTGGCGAGCCTTCCTCGGCCACCTTGCCGTCTTTCAAGACAATGATTTTGTCCGCCGCTTCCACAGTGCGCAGGCGGTGGGCAATCACAAGGACGGTTTTTCCCTGCAAAAGCCTTGAAAGCGCCCCCTGAACCTCGCTTTCGTTTTCCACATCAAGGGAAGCAGTGGCTTCGTCCAAAAGCACGATGGGAGCGTTTTTAAGAAGGGCGCGGGCAATGGAAATGCGTTGCCGCTCGCCGCCTGAAAGCTTCGCTCCGTTCTCGCCGATTTTTGTGCCGTAGCCCTGGGGGAGTTTTGAGACAAAATCATCGCAATTGGCAGCCTTTGCCGCCTGAATGACTTCCTCATCACTGGCACCGTGTTTTCCAAGCCGGATGTTTTCCATCACCGTGTCGTCAAAGAGAACTACATCCTGAAAGACCATTGCATAATCCGTGAGGAGAGTTTCAGGCTCAACGGTAGAAATATCGATTCCGCCCACCTTGATTTTTCCAGCCGTCGTGTCCCAGAGCCGGGCCGCAAGCCTGGCGCAAGTGCTTTTTCCGCTTCCGCTGGGGCCTACGAGGGCTGTGACTTCCCCTTCTTTTGCGGTGAAAGACACGCCGTCAAGAACCTTTCCGTCATCATAGGAAAAAGAAACATTCTCAAAAACAATGTCGTGCCCATTCGGCTTGAATTCTTCACTTCCTGACGCTGATTTCGCGTCCTGGATTTCCATGAGCCGTTCTGCCGAAACTTCCGACAAAAAGACTTCCGCAATCAAGGCAAGGCTTTGGTCAAAGGGCGCGTAAATTCTCGTAATCACCAGAAGGAACATGAAAAGGGTCA
>CALGGS010000093.1 GCA_937915735.1 uncultured Treponema sp. | reverse complement strand
CATGCAAGTGTTCAATTTAATGTTTGGCAAATTCAAAAAGTCGAAATTAGGGCTAGTATATCAAAATTACTGATTTTGAGTAAATAATTTTGATTTTTGAATTTCTTCTAAAATCTCACGCCAAAATTTAAGCTTGGGTTAACGCTGAATTCTTCTGAAAGCTCAAATTCAAAAAGACAGCCTGCAAAAAAGTGAAGTCTGCGGCGAGGCTTGTAGGAGAGAGTCAGTCGTGCCATCGGAACATCCTTGATTTTTTTGCTTTCTTCCTTCTGCCAGACAATTTTATTGAAAATCTCTGCGTCAAGCAAAATCCTTCCATAAAGCGAGTGCTGATGACCGACGCCAACTGAAAGTCCCAGCTCGTCCGGCTCCTTTTTTAGCGGAACAGATAGCAAGGCGTTCAAAAAAATAAACTGAGAGCCGTTTCTAAATCCAAAGTAAAAATCTCGTTCACCTGTAAAGCTCAGCTCTGGTTGAATCCTGAATTTTAATTCTTCTCGCAGGCCGTATTTTTTTGCGAGCGGTTTGGTTTCGCGCTGATTGAGCCGGGTCGTTTCAAGTTTTTCGATTGCAAAGCTGGCTTCTCCTGCCTTGAAGGTGTAGGAGCTTCTTCCTTGGGGGAAGAGATTATGCTTAAAAGATTTGCCCAAAAGTTTTCCTTGCGCATCATAATGTTCGATTTCATAGGGAATGACTGTCGGTAAAATGCTGTTTTTTAGCAAAACGACATTCAGATTTTGATTTTCTGGAAAACCAAAGGCAATTTTTGACAAAAGTGGAAAAGCGACTGCTGGTGGCGTAATAGAGTAGACCTTCAGTGAACCGTCAAGCACCTGGGCGAGCATTTTTCCGTCATCATCATAAATCGCAAGGTCGTAGCTGCCTTTTATTAAGATTTGAGTGCTTCCTATTTCTGAAAAAGCTTCGTTCTCGTTAAGATTCAGAAGAATTGAAAGATAAGTTTCGCAGGCGTGCATATCAACGAAGGAATTTACCAAGCCTTCGACACCACCTTCCGTATTTTTATTCAGTGACCTTTGAACTATTTTCGGAAAAATTGATTCTACAGATTTTTTATTGTCTTCATCTTCATTTTTTTCATCGTCCGGAAAAGTCTCAAGAAAGATTTTTTCGGCAAGTTTTCTAAGGCTTAGGGCATTTTCATAATAATTTTCGACAGTTTTATAAAGACTTGTCATAATTCTGCCAATCTGAATCTGCAAAAAAGGTCCTGTTTTAAAAGGCGAATATTCCCTTAACATAAGGCGAGAAAAGCTTTTGTTGATGCGCGGAATGTAATCTTCCGTGTAGGTTTCAGGATTTGAGTTCCAGAAATTCACCAGGACTTTTGTCTGGCCGAATTTTTTCCATTTCCAGTTGTTGCAGTCTGGTGGAACGGAAGGAACTATGTCTTCTGCATTCACGATATTCCAGATAAAATTGTATCTTTCGTCGCGAGTTTTTTCTTCCTGACTTACATTCGGAGAAGCAAAGGTATAAACGAAAAGTCTCTCTCCGGTGATGAATCCTTCATTTTCGAGCATAACGCCAAGAAGATTTGCAAGCGCTGCGCCCCGGCTATGCCCCGTAATCATAAAAACTGCTTCGTCCGGAGAAATTTTATTTTTTAAAAGATAGTAAATCAGAGATTTGTGAAGATTTTGTGCAGTGTTAAAAAATCCCTCGTGAATCAGAGTGTCCTTGTGCGTCGTGTCGCTCACATTGATGTTGGAAAGCCATTCATTCGCATTCAAAGGTGTTCCCCGCAAAATAACGAAGATAAGCTTTTTAGTGCCGTCCTGTGATTTTATGTCTTTTGAAGCGAAACTGTAGGCTGCCTGATTATTCCCCGAAATTGGAGCGGCATAATCAAGGATGTAATTCCATTCAATATTTTTCTCGTCAAAACCCAAAAGCCTGTATGTATCGATGAGCGGATTAGAAGCTGGATTTTTTTCGACAGAAACATAGGAAAGCTCTGAAAAAAGGGCGGCAATTCGGGCGATATTGTGATTGTAAACGGTGGGATTTCCTTCCAAAAACCAGTTTTCGTTCCATTCAATTTCAAGCGGAACAGGCTCCTTTGTCTGAACGCAAAGCCCGTGAACTGGGACGGTGACAGTTCTGGCAAAAGAAAGCGAAAAGTTCAAAAGGAGAAGTGAAAATGTAAAAGCAACTTTTTGTAATGATTTCATAAATGTCTTATCGCCATTGACCGGATATTTGTCTTCAGATTATATCAATAAAAGCAGTAAGTGAAAACAATCTGCGTGATTTTTTATGTATGCATTTCAAAGAAATTGCACTATTTTCTAAAATTTGATAAGATATGCAACTATGTCTATCACAGAAATCATTACTAATCTTGTTTTTCAGCTTGCAGCCATTATTTTTGCGGCCCGCATTTTTGGAAGATTGGCTGCTAAAGTCGGAATTCCTTCAGTTCTCGGGGAGTTAATTTCTGGAATCATAATCGGCCCTTTTGCTTTGGGAGGGCTTTCTTTTCCTGGCTTTCCGAATGGTCTTTTTGGCATAACAGAATCTCTTGCAGGCTCGGTTTCGCCAGAGCTTTACGCTTTCGCTCAGATTGCTTCAATCATTTTGCTTTTTGCTTCGGGTCTGGAAACTGACCTTTCTCTTTTCATTAAATATTCCGTTTCTGGCGGAATTATCGGCCTTGGCGGAGTTGTCGTCTCTTTCTTTTTTGGCTCAGGCTGCGCTTATTTTATTCTCCCTGTCCTCGGAATAGAGTGCTCGTCTCTTTTTGATGTAAAATGCCTTTTCTTGGGGATTATGTCTACGGCGACTTCGGTGGGAATTACGGCTCGAATTCTTTCAGATAAAAAGGAGATGGATTCTCCTGAGGGAGTTACGATTTTGGCGGCGGCAGTTTTCGATGATGTTTTGGGAATTGTTTTGCTCGCAATCGTAATGGGAATTGTTTCGGCTCTTGGAAGTGGGGAAAGCCTTTCGGGTGGCGCAATCGGCTTAATCGCATTAAAGGCGTTCGGAATTTGGCTTTTGGCGACGGTACTTTTCATTCTTCTTTCAAAAAAGATTGCGCGCTTCGTTCGTTTTTTTGGCGGTGCTACGGATTTTTCAATCGCAGCCTTGGGTGTCGCTTTTCTTCTCGCAGGATTTTTTGAAAAACAGAGCATCGCAATGATTATTGGAGCATACACGACAGGTCTTGCTCTTTCAGGAACTGACATTGTGCCCGTTATTCAGGAAAAAATTCACTCGCTTTACAAATTTTTCGTTCCGATTTTCTTTGCTGTCACTGGTATGAGCGTTGATGTTACAAAATTGTTTTCCCAGAAGGTTTTAGTTTGTGGCGGAATCTACACTTTGGCAGCTGTTCTTTCAAAACTGCTGGGTTGCGGCCTTCCGGCTCTTGCTTTGGGCTTTAACTTAAAGGGTGGCTTTAGAATTGGCTCTGGAATGATTCCTCGTGGAGAAGTCGCATTGATTATCGCAGGAATTGGTCTTACAGCCAAGGATGCACAAGGACTTCCAATTGTAAATCAGGATTTGTTCGGAGTCGTGATTTTGATGACTCTCGTTACCACGCTCGTTGCCCCGCCAGTTTTAAATCTTTCGCTCTCGCTGAAAGGCCGCGGAACTAAAAAAGAAATTTCCAACGCAGAGAGCCAGATTTTTGAATGGGATTTTAAAAATCAGGAGCTTACCCATCTTGTTATGGATATTTTGCACAGGGATTTGCGCTCGGAAGGCTTTTATGTTCAGATGATGAATATCACAGACGGAATCTGTACGGCTCGCCGAGGTGACACCGCAATTTCCCTCCGTGAAGAAGGCACGAATCTTGTAATCGAAACGGCCGAAGAAGATATGGGCTTTGTAAAAGGCGAGCTTTATGAAATTATGATTCGCTTAAATAAGTCAATGCAGTCGCTTTCCGCGCTTAAAAACACGACCAGCCTCCAGTACGGATTTGCCTGCCCGGAAAACAGAGTTACGAATTCCGTAAAGCGCTACTTAAATCCTGCCTGTATTTCCTGCAACCTAAAAGGCAATACTAAGGACGAAATATTGCAGGAAATGCTAGGTCTTCTGATTCAGTCAGGAAATGTCGAAAACCGAGAAAAGGTTCTTAGCGCGCTAAGAGAACGGGAAAAATCGATGAGCACCGGCCTTGAAAAGGGAATTGCAATTCCACATACGAAAACTGACGGCGTAAAAGATATTTCTGTCGCAATCGGAATTAGTCGCCAGGGAGTTGACTTTGATTCCCTTGACGGCGAAAAATCCCGAATTTTTGTAATGCTTGTGTCCCCCAGCGAAGGCTCTGCGCCTCTTATGCGTGCTATGTCTGCATTCACGGGGGCGCTTATGCACGAAGAAATCAGAAGCGCACTTTTGAGTGCCGAAAATGAAAATGCCGTGATTGCGATTTTAAAAGACAGCAAAAAGTTGTAAGCCGGCCATTAGTAACTCTCAGCCGCTTTTACAGGCAATTTTATTGCGGTTCCCTTTACTTCTTGAGAAGCTTCGTCTTCTTTGCTTTCTTCGTTTTGAAGTGGTGTCGCAGACTCAACAGAATCTTTTGAGATGTCTATGCAGAACTGGCGGATTGCAGCGTCAATTGCATCGTTAAGAAGGGTTACCAGCTCATCTTTGTTGTAGTCTCCCGATACTATTTTGATTGCCTCTGTATCTGAAGCATAAATTTTATTTAGGACTTCCTTTCCTTTTTCGTTTAGAAGCTTGATTTTTAATGTCGCGATTCCTTTTATCATTCCATTTGAACGGCTTCCCTTTGCAATGTCTTTTTGGAATGTACAGGAAACGATAATTCCTGACTTTGCGCCAATGGAATTAAAAAAAACTCGTGCTGTTTTTCCGCCGATTGTAGTCAAATCTTTGTAGCCTGTCGCTTTTTTTGTGGCAGAGAGCATATTGAAATAGCTGGAGCGTAAATCCTCATAAGTTTCTGATTTTATGACATCATCTTTTGAAAGAACTTCGATTCCCGTAAGTTCAGGAAGATTTTGCGCTAAACTGTCATAAACATAGTCCAGGCGGTCAATGGCTGTCATAAGCTCCGGGTTTTTGCTGTCTGTGAACTGACTTGCAAGGCTTGTGAGCGTGCTTTCTGCTTCCGGCTCGCCTGTTGGTGTCGTTACCTCTTCATCATGATCAACCCACGGAACCTGTGTGTTTCCGATGATTGAAATTACAGCACTGGGAGAGAACTCCTCTAGGGTAAAGTTAGTTGAGGTGCAGCCGGCAAAGACGAGGGCAAATCCTCCGATTGCCAAAAGTAAGAGAGAAAATCTTTTCATTTGTTTGTCCTTTTTGTTTTAAAAGAAAAAAAACTGACTAGCGCTTTGGTTACACTTGGAATTCATCGCCAGCGGAACGATAAATTGAACCAAGCCCAAAATCCTGTCCTTTTTTCTCCCAAAGTCCGACTTCGCTTTAATTGCAATTTGACGAATTTTCTGATAAATTATTTATATGAAGGGAATTGAATATATAGGGAGCGACGGCGTAGCCGGCAAAACTTTCGAGGAAAGTTTTGAGCGAGTCTCGGAAAAATCTGTGATTTTTCCGTTGCTTGCATAACTGAGTGGAGCATAGATATGAAAGGCATTGAATATAAAGGCGTTTCCAGCGTTGACGGACCGATTATTGTCGTAAAACGCAGCGAGAATATTTTTTATAATGAAATTGTCGCGGTACGAGACAGAAATGGCGAAAAAAAGACTGGCCGTGTCATCGATTTGAATGACACGACGGCAATCGTACAGGTTTTCGGCTCTACCACGGGCTTGGACTTGCATGACACCAGCGTCGAATTTCTTGAGGAGCCGATGGAGCTTCGTGTTGGAGAAGGCCTTCTTGGGCGAATCTTTAACGGTCTGGGAGAGCCGATTGACGGTCTACCGCCCATTGTCTCAAGTAAAAAGGTTGATGTAAACGGAATGCCGATTAATCCCTATGCCAGGGTTTATCCAAGGGACTTTATCCAGACGGGAATTTCTTCGATTGACGGCATGAACACTCTGATTCGTGGTCAGAAGCTTCCGATTTTCAGCGGAAACGGTCTTCCCCACAACCGCCTTGCGGCTCAGATTATCCGACAGGCAAAAATTCGCAATTCAGACGAGAACTTTGTTATGGTTTTTGCGGGTATGGGTATCAAATACGATCAGGCTCAGTTCTTCATTCATTCTTTTGAGGAGTCGGGCGTTCTCTCAAAGGTCGTCATGTTCCAGTCTCTGGCGGACGCTCCTTCTATCGAGCGAATCATCACGCCCCGCTGTGCTCTTACGGCGGCGGAATATCTTGCCTACGAAAAGAATATGCATGTTCTGGTTGTGATGACCGATATGACCAACTATTGTGAGGCTCTGCGGGAAATTTCCACCACCCGTGGTGAGGTTCCTGGCCGAAAAGGCTACCCTGGCTACCTTTATTCTGACCTTGCCGAGCTTTACGAGCGTGCGGGAAAAATCAAGGGAAGCACTGGCTCTATCACCCAGATTCCGATTCTCACTATGCCAAACGACGATATTTCCCATCCGATTCCTGACCTTACGGGCTACATCACCGAGGGGCAGATTGTTCTTGACAGGGAACTTAGCCAGAAAGGCGTTTATCCGCCGGTTTCAGGCTTGCCGTCCCTTTCCCGCTTGATGAAAGACGGTATCGGCGAGGGAATGACCCGCGACGACCATGCTGCCGTTTCAAGCCAGCTTTTTGCGGCCTACTCAAAAGTAAAGTCTATCCGAAATCTTGCGGCAATCATCGGTGAGGAAGAGCTGGGCGAGGTTGACCGAATGTACTTGAAATTCGGCGAGGCTCTTGAAAGTCAGTTCTTCACTCAGGGCGAGCACGAAGACCGCTCAATCGAGGACACTCTGAATCTTGGCTGGAAGCTTTTGACAATCCTGCCAAAGAACGAGCTCTACCGAATCAAACCGGAATTGATTGAGAAATATTACCCTAAGGATAATGTATAATGTAAAATGCACAATGCATAATTGCAACTGGACATCGGTCGCTATCGCTCCCTTGCCCCGCTTTAATAATTATGCATTATGAATTATTAATTACTAATTATGAAATTAAACATTGCACCTACTAAATCTAATCTTCTCTCTATAAAAGAACAGCTTTCCGTGGCTGAGGACGGCTATGACCTCTTGGAGCAGAAGCGGGAAATTCTCGTTATGGAGCTTATGCGCATGGTGGAGAAGGTCAAGCTTTTGGAGCGTGAGCTGGACAAGGCTGTTTCCAGCGCCTATCCTGCCCTTAAAAATATGCTTATGACCGTAGGCGGCGACCAGACTGAGCGAATCTCAAAATCCGTGCATTATGACTACGACATAAAAGAAAAATCCGTGGTGGCGGGGGGTATGTCCTTCAATTCGGTGGAAGTCCAGCTTCCCAAGCAGCAGCTTTTTTATTCATTTATGGGAACCTACGCTGATTCCGATAAAGTAATGACGGAGTTTTTCAAACTGCTTTCTCTTCTTACGGAGATGGCCTCAATCAGGACGATTGCCTGGCGGCTTGCCACCGAGGTCAAAAAGACGCAGCGGCGGGTAAACGCTCTTGACAAGATGATTATCCCCCAGAACCGGGAGACGAAAACTTACATCGAGAGCGTCCTGGAAGAGAGGGAGAGGGAAAACACCTTCGTCTTGAAGAGCCTTAAAAACCGAAAATCGTAAAAATCCTCATTCAGAGAAAAATATGATAGACATTCAATCAACCCAAGACACGCGCGCCGTTCCTCTTCAAAAGGTCGGCGTAAAAAATGTCCGCTATCCTGTGACTGTGCTTGACAAAAATCATAAGACCCAAAGCACCCAGGCAACCGTAAACCTTTTCGTGAACCTTCCGCACAATTTTAAAGGCACTCACATGAGCCGCTTTATCGAGGTTTTTCATAAATATCACACCGATATCTCGATGAACAATTTTCTTGAAATGCTCGAAGAAATCCGTACAAAACTTGACGCTGAACGGGCATTCGGGCGAATCACTTTTCCGTATTTTATCGAAAAAAAGGCTCCGGTAACAGGCTCGAAAGGTTTAATGGAGTACACTTGTTCCTATGAAGGCGAATCAGAAGCTCTAAAGGGGGAAGTCTCCCCCTCGGCTACAATTGGCCGTGATTTCGACAAGCTCAATCACTGCCAATTTCCGCCTGCCCCCTCTGCGGGCTCAGACGCCGCCCGCAACGCCCGCTTTTTCATCTCAATTAAGGTGCCGATTGCGACTCTCTGTCCTTGCTCAAAGGCAATTTCTGAGTACGGGGCACACAACCAGCGGGGCTTTGTAAAGGTCAAGGTTCTTTATTCAAAATTTTTCTGGATTGAAGATGTAATTTCGATGATAGAAGGCTGTGCCTCAACCCCGCTTTACTCAGTTTTAAAGAGGCAGGACGAAAAATTCGTCACCGAACACGCATACGACAATCCCCGTTTTGTCGAAGATGCCGTCCGTGAGGTTTATCTTGGCTTAAAAAAAATGGAATTCAAATGGTTTACCGTTGAAGCCGAAACAGAAGAAAGCATCCATTTTCACAATGCCTATGCTTTTGCAGAATACAGCGAGTAAGTAGCCTGAATTCTTGTTATTTGTTTTTGATTTTGTCCAGTTCAAGCTGGGCTAGCTTTTGGTAGGCTCCTGGCATTGTTCCCGGCTGGGCTTGCGCATACAAATCCACGAGCTCCTGAAGAACCTTTTCTGCCTGGTCGTATTTTTTCTGCTTCATAAAAAGATGTCCGATTTCGTAGGTTGCTTCGGCATAGACTGCAGGAGTGTCGGCATATCGTTCTGTAACAGCGTTATAATAGCGAAGGGCGTCTTTATAATGACCGTCCTCAAATTCTGACTGGCCTTTTTGAATAAGTTCTTGTGCAGTAAGCTCTTCGGGAATTTCCTTTGGAGTAGAAGAGCAAGCTGCAAAAATTGAAACAAGTGATACGATAAAAAGATATTTGGCTTTCATATAAATATAATAACAAATCAGGGATAAAAAAGAAACAAAAATCTGTAAACTATGCTTTTCCTTCAATTTGGCGGAAAGTTCTGTTCATAAACAGGAACATAATCGTCGCCATAAGGATTGAAACAATATCTGCGATTGGCTGAGACAAAATCAAGCCTTCGAGGCCAATCAATCGGTTCAGAATAATCGTACACGGAACGAAAACAAAACCCTGGCGGCTGACAGCGATTGCAAGGGATTCCTTCGCTTTTCCCATAGCCTGAAAAGAAAAGTTCAAAATAAAGAGAAGGCCCAGAACAGGGCTTGAGAACATAAGGGCGCGGAGCATTTTTACGCTCATATTGATGACAGCTTCGTCCCGAATGAACACGCTGACAATCTCTTTCGTAAAGATAAAGTACAAAATTCCAAGCAAGATTCCCATCGTGATGTCGCAAATCATTGAGAATTTCATTGTGCCCTTCATCCTCTTATAGTTCGCCGCCCCATAGTTGTAGCCGATTAAAGGCTGGACGCCCGCCGCAATTCCCATCTGAATGAAAACCACGAGCATATTTGCTTTCATCGCAATTCCCATCCCAGCTACGGCAACATCTCCGTAAGTGACGAGATATTTGTTCATCAAAATATTGCTTAGGCTCATTAAAATGTTCGTAATCGAAGCCGGAAGACCGATTAAAAGAACGCCCTTTAAGATTCCGTTTCTGACTGCAAAATATTTCGGGCTTAAAGTAAGGATTGAAGACGGCTTTAAAATATGACCGAAGAAAATTGCGATTGAAACAAGGTTCCCCAAATCCGTAGCGATTGCAGCCCCAGCGACTCCAAGACCGAGACAAGGAAGACCCCAGAAAGAGTCGAGAATAAAAATCGGGTCAAGAATGATGTTCGCGACAGTTCCAATCATCATGCCCTTCATTGCACTTTGGGCAGCACCTTCGCCACGAACGAGATTTCCGAAGGCAGTTGAGATTACGATTGCAGGACCTCCCCACGCAATCCAGGAAAGATAGGCTTTTGCAAAGCCAAAGGTGTTTTCGCTTGTTCCGACCGCATGAAGAATGTTCGACATAAAAACGAACATCAAAACAGCTCCGATAACTCCGGTCAAAATGCCGGCGTACAAACAGAATGAACTGATTTTTTTTGCCTTGTCGTATTGCTTTTCACCAAGGGCGCGGCTCAAAAACGAAGAACCACCCATACCAAAAATATTTCCGGCAGCCATAAAAAACAAAAATACCGGAGTCGCAACGCTTACCGCCGCCACTTGATTTGGGTCATTTGTCATTCCGACGAAAAAAGTGTCCACCATATTGTAAAAAACGGCGACAATCATGCTCAAAACTGTCGGAAGCGCAAGCTTTAAGACCGCACGCGGAATCGGGTCTTTTTCAAAAATATCTATATTCTTAATCATAGGGAGAGTTTAGTAGAAAATAGTAATATATGTCAACAAAGTGGATTAAAAGACAAAAAAAATCCCCGTGAAGCTATTGAATCACGGGGGGCCGGTCACTTAGGAGCGAGGGGGAGACTTCCACCTGCTCACTTTTCAATTTTCCACTAATTAAACCTTGAACTTGTCAACCTGCTCGCCAATCTTTCCGATTGAATCGTTGATTTGGGTAGAAACTT
>CALGGS010000092.1 GCA_937915735.1 uncultured Treponema sp. | reverse complement strand
CCATAAATTTGCGTGTGTGTGGATTTTCTTTTTGATAAACATTCGTTTCGTCGATTTTGGCGGCTGCAACCGAAAGGTTTGCAAGCGATTTGAACATATCTGCGTATTTTTCGCGAATAGATTGTGCCATAAAAGCCTCTGTTTTTATAATAAAAATTATTAGGTCATATTTTACCATATTTACTAAAAATTGACAAATTGGAGTTTTTCTAATCAGTAAAAATAATAGCGGCACTATCGGATGTATAAGAGTATTCTTAAAAATCTCCAAAATCTCCAAATTTTGTTGACTTTTGTACTTTTGTGCTTAAAATGAGTTCAAAGATATTTGAGATTTGAGCGTTATTTTCATAATAATCCCTAAATCTTAAATATTCTGTCATAAAAAGTTTTGAGGTACTAAAATGAAAAAAGTTTTCTTCAAAAAGATTGCCCTGGCTTTCCTCGCCACGGCTGCTTTGCTCTTATTCGGCTGTTCGGATATTGTGGAGGACGAAAGGGCAGCTTCCGCAGCTTCTTCAGGCGAAAGGGCTGCAATATCGGGAATATCTTCTTTCTATGCTGATGATCTCGATCACGGCACTTACACATCGAATGTAACCTGTGGAAATTACACGATTTACGCTACAAGCTCAAAGACCGTGTCTACTCCCTACAGTTCTGAAACTCTTTCAAGCAAAAGTTTTACACAAGCATTAAATCTTGCAGGGGCAGGATATGCCGGAAGCTACCGATGCGTAAGTTTTACGACGGCAAATGCGGCAGAAATTACGGTTTTTGCAAAGGGCGCTTCAAGCCGTTATTTGGCTCTTGTTGATTCAAGCGGTTCAACTGTTGACAGCCAGGAGGTTTCTTCTTCAATTGCCTCTTATACTTTCACCGCTTCTTCTGCAGGCACATACTATCTTGAATCCCTTGGCTCTGCTATTTATATCTATTACATCAAAACTGATGCCAGCTCTTCTTCAAGCTCATCAAGCTCATCAAGCTCGTCTTCATCATCTTCAAGCTCTTCTTCTTCTTCAATTACGCTCTACAATTCTTCATCTACAGTAGGAACTTACTCAACGATTCAGGCGGCTTTGAATGCAGTTGGCTCTTCTTCTGGAAGCTACACAATTGTCATTCCTTCAGGAACTTACAACGAAAACTACATTTATTACTACGGTGCGGCTTCAATCACGATTCGCGGTGACTCTTCTTCTTATTCTGACACAGTTATCAAGGGTCACGGAAGTGATATGACAACAGAAAAAGGCCGTGAGCTTTTGGAATTGTGCGGAACTTGCAACATCGTTCTTAAAAATCTTACTCTCGAAAGCGATTATGACCGTGCAACTTACGGAACTAGCGATGTGCAGTCTGAGGTTTTGGGCTTTGACTCAACAGGAACCCTTGCGGCTTATAACTGTGCTTTCAAAGGCCATCAAGACACAGTGAGGACTACGGGCAAAACCTGGTTCTATAAATGCTATGTTGAAGGGGATGTAGATTTTATCTGGATGGAGTCCAGCGGAGTTGTCGCTCTCTACGAAGAATGTACGATTGCCTCTGTTTATGACAGCGCTGCTTCTTCTCACTATTCTTACATTATGGCTCCCCGCGCGACTGTCGCTTCAACAATGGGAAAGGGGGTCGTTCTTCTTAACTGTACCCTCACCTCTGCAAGCGGTCAGACAACTTATCTCTTCCGAAATCCTTGGGGGACAAACTCAAGCTATTACAATCAGGGCGCCGTAGTTGACTGTACCTTTAGTGGAAGTGGCTCATGGGCAAGTGCTCTTGCAAAATCTGCGGCAATGGGAAGTAGCGACCAGCAATACATCGGCTGGAAGGTTGATTCAACAATCGCTTCTTCTTATTCTTCAATGCTCAGCTCAATCGGAACTCTTTCCAGCTCTATAAAATCAGCTGAATATTCAAGCCGGGATGTAATCTTGAACAGAACTGTAACGACCAGCGGAACCTTCGCCGCTGCAAGCTCGACTTGGGATGTTGACACTCTCGGAACGAATAACGGCTTTTTTGATTCTTCATCATCCAGCTCTTCTTCAAGCTCGTCATCGTCATCCAGCTCTTCATCATCTTCTTCAAGCGAAATTTCAGGAACTTCGTCACTTTATGCGACAAGCCTTACAAAAAGTGCGACACTCACCTCAAACACAACGGCAGGAAAATACACGATTTATGCCACATCTTCAAAAACTGTGACGATTCCTTCAATCACGGCGGTAACAATTAACAGCACTGAAATTGACCGGAAAATCAATCTTGGCGGCGCGGGAAGCGTTGGAAGTTACCGATGCGTGGGCTTTACTACAAGCGATGCCGCAACAGTCACTGTTTATGCTGACGGAGCAAGCGGTCGTTATTTAGGACTTTATGATTCAGACGGAACTTTGGTAAGCAAAAACGAGGTTTCTTCATCAGTTGCCTCATACTCTTACACAATTTCATCAAGCGGAACTTACTATCTGATGTCTACAGGCTCAGCAATTTCGCTTTACTACATTAAGTGTTCCGTAGGCTCAACTTCAAGTTCATCATCATCCAGCTCTTCATCATCCAGCTCTTCTTCAAGCTCAACTTCTCTTTCAATCAGCGACACGCCAACAGGATATGCAAGTGTTACCACACCCTCTAACACTGTCACTGTTTCAAGCCGCTCAGATTTCATCACTTATGCGAAAAAAGGCGGATATATCATCTATGTAAACGGAATGATTGACCTTTCAAACGGATATATGCCTTCAACAGCTGGCGGAACGACTTCAGGTCTCGACTCGCTTGTTGCGACAAACACTTCAAACGCATATACATCTTACTCAACATTCAAGACTGCTTATGCGAAATCTTGCTCTACATCTACGGATGATTCTTCATCTTCTTCTCCAGAAAGCTCCCTCGGCTCATATCTTTGGGCTTGTAACTCAGCTTACGGCTCAATGATTAAGGTGAATGTGGCTTCAAACACATGGATTATCGGTAAGACTTCATCTTCTGGCGTAAAGGGCGGTATGCTCAACATTTCCAGCGTTTCAAATGTCGTTCTCCGAAACCTTACGATTCAGGACGCTTACGATCCTTTCCCTCACCACGAAGAAGATGACGGCTACAACGCCCAGTGGGATTGTGTGGTAATCCAGGGCTCTTCATACAATGTCTGGATTGACCACTGTACTTTCAAAGACTCAATGGGACTTTCTTATGTAAGCACGGGCGGTTCAAGTAGCGAAAAGTGGCAGACTTATGACGGTCTCTGTGACATGAAAGGCTCAATTTACAATATTACGGTTTCATGGTGTCGCTTCCAGGACCATGACAAAACGATGCTGATTGGCTCAAGCGATTCAGACGGCTCTAACTCAACTCGTACGATTTCTTTGCATCACAACTATTTCTACAACTGCGGTCAGCGATTGCCAATGGTTCGAAACGCCAAGCTTCACATGTTCAACAACTACTACCACGCTTCAAGCCCGACTTACACCCAGCAGTATGCGGTTGGCGTGCGGAAGAATGCTCTTATCGTGGCAGAGAACAACATCTTCTCAAGCGGAATCAAGTACAGCTTCAAGGATTCTTATGGAACTCTCTATTCAAGCGGTAACTCAGATTCTTCTTCAGGCGGATGCACATCAACGACTTCATCAAGCAAACCTTTCTCGGTAAGCTACTCATACTCCCTCGACAGCACATCAAGTGCTCAAAGCAGTGTGTCAAGCAACGCCGGAGCGGGATACAGTTTTTAAATTAGGAACTAGGAATTAGCAATTAATCACCTTGTCGGGGGGAAACTCTTCGTCAGGGTGATTTTTTTGTCAAATATAATCTGCGTCTATCAGCGTTAATCCGCGTCTAATTTTATTGCTCATTTCTCATTGCTTATTTATAATTACCCTATGTATTACGGAATTGATTACACTTATTTGATTTTTGCTCTTCCAGCTCTTTTATTGGGGCTTTGGGCTTCCTCGGCGGTTAAGTCTCGCTTTGCAAAGTATGACAAGATTCGCACAAAAAAAGGAGTTACCGGAGCCCAAGCCGCTGCAATTTTGCTTCGTGCGAATGGAATTACAGATGTGAAAATTGCCCATATTTCAGGGCGTCTTACTGACAACTACAATCCTGTCACAAAAGTTCTTTCTTTAAGCGATGCAACCTATTCAAGCTCGTCTATCGCGGCTGTGGGCGTTGCGGCTCACGAGACGGGGCACGCCATTCAGCACAATGTGGGCTACTTTCCCCTTAATTTTCGCCGTGCTCTTGTTCCTGTGGCAAATCTAGGCTCTAGGCTCGGACCTCTGCTGGTTCTTTTGGGAATCGGCTTTGGTTATTCGGCTCAGGCTGAGCAATATCTTCCCGTGATGCAGCTTGTCACTGATATAGGCCTGCTTTTGTTTGCGGGAGCGACTCTTTTTTATCTTGTCACTCTCCCCGTTGAATTTGATGCGTCTTGGAGAGCGTTAAAAATCTTAAAAGGAGCCGGTGTTTTCGTAGATAAAAGCGAAATTGACGGGGCAAAAAATGTTCTTTGGGCTGCCGCTATGACTTATGTCGCAAGTGCATTGAGCGCAATCGGCTCTTTCGTCCGCATTTTAATGCTTAGTCAGCGGGGAAGACGGCGAAGATAAGCAAAAGACTCATTCTATTGCTTTTGGATTGTGTAGGAAAACTGAGCCTGTCCCGCCGTTTCGGCTGATTGGAATCGCCAGTTAGAAATTTGCTCTTTTATTTCCATCGAAACAAGCGACGGTAAAATATCTGGCGAAATTTTGATGTTCGTAACAGGAACATTTCCGCTTGCTGTTACAATAAATGTAATCGTAAGCTGCTTTGTGCTGTCGATTTGGCTTGCGGCTTCCGGTGAAAGAGTGATTTTTGGCTCACTCGGTTCAAGCAAGATTCTTGTTTTTCCGTCTGACATCTGAATAGAGACCTTTCCGTTTGTTTGTGAGCTTGTCGCCGTGACGGAAGAAGAAATGCCGTTTGCAGAAGAAGAGTATTTTGTGGCAGCCATCGCGTTTTTTAGCGCAGCCGCTGTCGAAGAGCTTGCTGTTTGATTGTCGCCGGATTTTGAGTTGCTCTTGCTCTCGCTTTTTGCCGCCGTGCTGTTTGTGTTTGCGCTTGCGGCACTTCCGGAAAAAGCAGTTTGAGCGGCCTGGCTTGTTGAGCTGTTTTTTGCGACGGCGGTAGGGCTTGGAGAAGACGATGAGTTTCCTTCCATAGCTTCCATTTCTGCCCATATTTCTTCTGCAGATTTTTTCTTTTGAACAGGCTTTTTTGCCTGTTGCTGTTCAGCTATAAGCTCGTCTATTGATTTTTGAAGGGTCGTCTCTGACATCCTGTCAGGGCGAGAATTTAAATTCTCGTTTTTTTTCTCGCTTTTACCAATCTCCTTGCTGGCATTTTGCCGTGACGAAGCACTGTTTTTATTTATTTTTTCAGCAGAGGAGCTTTCCCCTTTTGTTGATTTTTTTGTACTGGCCTCAGTTTTTGCAACTGACTCGGCTTTTGTTGCTGTCGCGGGAGAGGGAAGCGCCTCTGGCTCAGAAGGACGGGTTTCTTCTTGCTTTTTGCTCACGACTTGTTCAGCGGGACTGTCCAGGCGGATTTTTATTGTTTTGAATTCCTTTGGCTTAAAAAAGGCCTGCCCGAAATAAAAAAAGAGAAAAATTAGAATCCAGACTAAGACTGTGCCGAAAAGGCTTACGGCAGAGCTTTTCTGCTCGACATCTCTCATTTGTCGCTTGTCCTTAAGTTTATGCTCACGAATCCTTCTGCACGGAGAACATCAAAAATTTTGACAATTGAGCCGTTCGTGACATTTGAGTCTGCTTCGAGGGTAACAGGATATTCTTCCTTTGGGCGGCCTTCTGTGTCAAAGATAGAGAGCCGTTCTCCTAAGGTTTTTATTGAAACCTGCTCGTCGTTAAACCACATTTTGCCGTTTTCCTGTACGATAATCGTAATTCCAGCCGTCTCTGCTCCCTGAGAGGTTGAGCTTTCAGGAAGGTTTACATTTATTGCCGGTAGAATCGCAAAGGTTGTGGAAACTAAGAAAAAGAGAATCAGCTGAAAAACGACATCAATCATCGGAGTTAAGTCAACGCCAGCTCCGCGCTTTTTTCTATTCTGAACTTTCATTACAGCACTCTTCCTGTGAGACGCAAGATTAATTTAGTGACTGTTCCTTCCATTTCGGTAACGCATTTGTCGGCCCTTCGGGAAAGATAATTGCTGAAAATAAGCGACGGAATTGCTACGAAAAGACCTGCGGCCGTTGTCATGAGCGCTTCTGAGATTGAGCTTGCAAGAAGGGCCGGGTTTCCCATTGTGCCTCCTGAGCCTAATACGCCGAATGCCTTGATGTTGCCTGTTACTGTTCCGAAAAGACCTAGAAGAGTTGAGATATTTGCGATAGTGCTTAAAAGAGTGAGCCAGTGGTCAAATTGAGGGGCGACCGAGTCGATTTCACACTGAACTATTTCCTTCATGTCGTCTTCGCTAAGCTTTCGGCAGTCAATTGCTTTTTTAGCAACCTGTGAAAGTGGCGTTGAAGCCTGAGTGCAGAATTCTTGTGCAGCTTTAAAATCCCCGGAAACCAAGACCTCTTCAAGATTTTTTCGAAGCTCCTTGTCTCGTTTTTGAACTGAAGCAAAGTAAACGAGCCGCTCGATGATAATGTAAGTCGCAAAAAGACCACAGATAAGAATCGGAATCATTAAGACTCCGCCAGATTTTAATAGATTGAACATAAATTTCCTCGAAATCCGTAACATTTTACCACAAAAACTAGAAAAGTGAAAACAAGTATGTTAAAATTATATTTTAAGTATATTTTATAAATCTTTTGGCAAAAGGAGTGTGATTATGAAAAAGTTATGTGATTTAACAAAGTCCTACCGAAGAATGGCTATTGCTTTAGGGACGGGACTTGCATTCTGTATGGCATCAATTTTGCTCTCCTGTGAAAATTTTATGGCGGGAGCTGAGCTTAAACAACAACTAGAGAATCAGATTGAATATGCTTCGGAGACTCCTTTTACCGTAAATGTAATTCTCGCTGACCCGCTGCATGGGCAGGTTAATGTTACTTCAAAAACACTGAAAAAAGATGATGAATTTGAGCTTGTTTTTACAGAGGCTGTTGGCTTTGCCTTTGAAAAATGGACTTGTACGGACTCTTCTGCAATAAAAATCCTTTCTCCTGAGAATCCTACGACGAAAATCCTGGCAATAAAATCCGGCTCTCTAATTCAAGGCTCTCCGATTATTACTCCTGTCTGTACCGAAAAATTCGTTGTAAAATCTGTTCTCCCGGAAAATAAAGATGGAGGTGTTGCCAGAGACTCCACAATCCTCATAAATTTTTCAGATTCATTGGATGAGTCAACTTTTGCCGAGATGATTCAGGGAAAAATTAAAATTACTGATGCGAATGGAGCGAGCCTTTCTGATTACTATGAAGAGGCGGTTCTTGTTAATGATGGTATGACCCTAAAATTTTCCAGCAAGCGGGAAAGGCCTGTAATTACAAGCGGGACTGCAATGGTATACATAAATATTGAAAGTGGAATAAAAAATTCAAAGGGGGAAAAGTTAGAACCTTTTGAAGGCTACAAATTCAAATTAAATTCTACCCACGATTCCGATGCCCCTCTTTTTGTTGACTTTTATGTTTCAAAAACACTGGAAGGACTTGGCCTAGAAAGCGGACAGATTCAAAACCTTGTGGGAGAAGCAAGCGCTTATGAAGAATCTGAAGATTTTCACATAAAGGATTTTGTTTGGGTGTATTGTAAGGCGGAGGACAAGGGCAGCGGAGCATATTATCTGACTGCAAATGGCAAAATAATTCCCAGCACATACTACAACACGAGCGGCGACCAAACGCAGAATTTCGTTTCCACTGCTGAAAACATTTACGAATTCGGCCCGTACAAGCTGGAGTTTCCAAGCGACGAATACGAGGACGGAAAAATAGATGTTGAGTTTGCCTTATATGATTATTGCGACAATAAATGCCCCGATACAAAGTCGTACTCTTTTATAAAAGACACACAAATCGAGCAGCCGTATGTGTATTTGTATAATGAATTTGCGGATATAGAAACATGGTTTTATAAAAGGATGACTTTTTGGGGGCAGTATAAAGGCGGCACGGATCAGTATTATCAGGCAGGCATAAATGGTGCGCGTCCTTATTATAGTGAAGAAAATTTCAATTCTTACTACAAAAAGATTTTCATAAAAGGATTGCAAAATGACGAATGGAGCGGACAATCTTATAAAATAACGGGAAAAAAAGATGTCAGCGTTTATTACACTGTCAACGGAACTGAATACAAGGCTGAATATTCAGAAGAAGATTCGGATGATTATGCAAGCTGCTTCATTATGGACAAATTCAGCGAAAACGAAGACACATACGTCAGGGCTGTGATTCAAGACTCAGTCGGAAATTCAAAGGAAGTGACAACATATATTCCTGCAGGTGGAATAAGCGTCAGTTACGGAGTCTCCTCTTACGGCATCATCAGCCCGGTCGTATCAAAATCAACTCTGAATTCCGCAGATTCCGTGGAATTCATGTATTTCTATGAATTCACTTGGACAGAAAAAGAAGAGGAAGTTTTCAACAGTCAGGGTTCAGTTACAACGGCAGTAACGACAATGAAAGGTTACAGCGACCAATCTTGGTACAACGAAATCAGCGCAGATGAATACGAAAAAAACGCCGCAAGAAGATTGCTGAATATTTGTCACATCGAAGAAAACAAAAAATACATAGCAGATTTTTACACGGCTCTGAATCTAGGACCAAGCGCTGGAACAATTTACGGTTACGGGCCAGAGCCGAAAAGCAACGACTGCTTCATCACGCAAATCATTTTTTCTGCAAATGACACTTCAGACAATAACATCGATTCTTATCTTTATTTGTCGGAATTGTATCAGGAAAAAGTTACTTCCATAACTTGCTATGCAGTTCCTCGTTATAAATACACGGACACAAACACTCATTACATCTACGGAAAGCCTATAAAATCGCAGGTTATGCTGTATTCAGGCTCATATTCAACTGATTACACATTGGATTTTGAGATATCAGATGTCACATCAATGGGAAAAAATACGGGAAAAGCACAGGCAACTATAAAGAATGTTTCCATAAAAGATTCGGAAAACAACGACCGACTGTCAGATTTCGATGTCAAATATTTTTACACGACATCAACCGGAACGACATACACACTCGACGAGCCGCATTTGACATTCGACTCAGCATATTCTGTTGAATGGGATTATACGGCAGGCGTGATTGCAGTTTTAAAATCTGACAATTCAATAGTCGTAAATGAATCAAAACCGCTCACAATTCCCGTAATCGACAATTACGCCCCGGAACCGAACGAATATTGGGCTTACGCATATTCCACTTACAACTTATTCGATTACGACAAGACGGGAAAAAACTATTTCATAGATTTGCAGTGGTATTGCTGCACTTACAACAACAACAGCAAAACATACAGCAAGATTGATTATCTTTTTACGGACAAAGGCTCTTCTGCATTGAGGGAAGCAACAGGCTCATACGATTTTGAATATTATTGGATACCTTATGATGCAACTTCGATGCAGTATGAACTTCCTACTCTAAAAGTGGATTCCGATGGAAAGGAACTTTTTTCTTACATTAGAAAAGGAAAATCTACATTTGACTGGATTTACCCGCTTGATACAGAGCGAAACAAGAACTACAAAATGTGGGTTCCTGTTTACGATATGGATGACGGTCATTATGTGCTTGCTATAAAACTCACAGACTCAAATGGTAATTATCTTTTGAAAGCCGTCACTTATCATGATGTCGAAACATATAAGAATCTACCGGAAATAACCTTGTCTGGAACTACATTAACTATGAAACAGACTTTTGGAGATCAGCGTTATGTGACAGAAAGAGTTGGTTGGAGTAATGAAAGAAGGAATTTTATTGCAGGAATTCAATACTTTGATAATTCTGAGGGCTGGAAAGATATTAATTTAAATCTCTACCTATCGGACAGCAATTATTCTTCATACACCACCACTAAAAGCGGAGTGAATGTCTCGGCCGCAAGCGGTAAATTCCTAAAGTGCGGAATACAGGCTTATCTAGGGGATTATGGCTGTTATGATCAGGAACGCGAAGGTCGCAATAGTAGAGGAGATTATTCATCTGAGCGTAATTCTATCGATGTCTTCAACGGCGACATCAACTCATATCCAGTCTACAAATACGTCGGCTCTGACACTGGAAATTATCATAATCTTCTCGACGCAAACGGCGGAATCACCGTTTTCTGCGATGCGCCTGCATTCGTGCACACGCTTTACAGCATAAGGGAAGAAGGCTACGGAAACGACATCAATGAATGGGAACGACGGGCGCGAGAAGTCAGTCCAGTTCAGATTTCTGTGACAAGCAATTACAATGGCTATCAAAATGTACCAGCGGATGCAAAAAGCTATGTAGTAATCGCTTATTTTGCGGACGGAACAAGTGCAATAAGCAATGTACACAAAAAATAAGGGGTGCCTGCTTTTTTCGGCCAGTTTTTTCTTAAAAATGTGATGAAAAAAAAATAAAGGTATGTTATAATGGAAGTAACATTTTTAAATGTCTTTCTTCCTAAAAAACGAGGTATTGCAATAGATGAACGATCAAGATTTAGACCCGACAATCATGGCTTTGCTTGCCGAAACACAGGCTGACACTGCCCCTGCAGACTTGCCTACTTTTAAAGAAATTTCAGAAAAACCACAGAAAAAAATAGAAGATACGGCCGCTGACTCTGCCCATAAGGTTGATTTGTCACTGACTGGCTTTAAAGAAATCACAAAATTCTACGAAGAAGAGTCAAATCACTATTTTGACAATCCTTCTTACTACAAAATTGCGCTGGGTGGTGAGGGAGAGCAGGCTCAGCGAGTTCACAAGGTTCTCTCTAAATATCTTACTTGCCAAGATCCAAAGGACCGCACTGTTTATCGTCAGCAGCTCATTACTTCTTGGTGGGAATTAATTCGGGTAATGTGCAAAAAGGTTGCTGATAAAAATCTTGAAATCCCAAAAAGAATGTTGCTCCGATTTGGGGTCGTTCTCCCGTCTCTTTTTACACCTGAACAAAAGCAGCTTTTTTCTACCGTAATTTTTAAAAATAACACGGGCGAGCCTGTTTACTATCTTGACGAATGGTTCACCGAAATTTTAACTGGGCGCTTAAATCTTTCTGCTACGGACGAAGCCCGTGTTCCCCGCAAAAATGACCCGGCTGCAGAAGCTCAGAGAATTCAGCAGCTTAAAAGCAAGAATGAAGGCAAATTACAGAATGCTGAAAGTCTACTCAATTCAAAAGAGGTTGAGCGGCAGATGCTCGAAAATGAGCTTCGCAACAGAATCGACTCGCTTTGTGAGCATCAGACAATGCTGAGTCTTGAGCCACATAAGTCTCCATACACAGAGGCTCAGAAAAAGCTTTTCATTGAAATTCAAGAAAAATTGCGTGCTTTGCAGAAAAATGACAAGGAGCTTTCTTCATATATCAAGGAATTTGAAGAAGCAAAGGCAATCGGCTCTTCTCTCGACGAAAAAATGACCGGGCAGCCGGAATCAATCGAAGTCAGTGACGGTGATTTGATGATTGAATTCCAGACCGTGCGCCAAATGGCAAAAATGACTTGTGGCCGGCAGGGAAATCAGTTTCCTGTCTTTACGAGGGAATTTTTCCATTGTGTTCCGCGGCTTACAGGCTTCCGCGAAAATGTCCTTAGCATCTTAAAATGGGTAGAAGAAAACGACCCTGAGTGTTTTGTTCGAATTCACAAGAACACAAAAAACAGAATCGTTCCTTATGTTCTCTGCTTGCCAACTTACGGTGATTTTGGCTTCTGTTGGGAGCCATTTGACCGCTACAACCGAGTTACAAGCCGTGGCCGAATCGTAATTCCAATGTATCCCCGCGACCTTAAAATCGCAATCCTTATGGCAGTGGCTGATTTGCGCTGGCAGGTTGCAAAAGAAAAGGCCAGCTACTACTGGATGGAAGAAGGTCTTACCGGTCAGTATTACCAGTGGATTGAGCGGCAAAAGCTCAAGGGCGACCTAAAATCTTACTTCATCGCCGACTATGTTTTGTGGATGACAAAAGAAGTTGACGGTATTCAGCGAATGGACAAAGAGTTGCGCGCAGTTTTCTGGCGTTTCGTTCCATTCAATCAGGCCAAAAAAGACGACCTCAAAATGCGCAGTCCAGTCTACGCCGAACTTTATCAGCGTGATTTGAACCGGGCAATGAGTGACGGTTACTAATTAGGATTCAAATTTTTGAACCACAAAAATTTTTTATATATCGAGGAAGAAAATGGATTTCGTATCTGAACTTCGTGCCAAGGCAAAAGCCGCTGGCAAAAGAATCGTTCTCTGTGAAGGTGAAGACAAACGCGTCGTTGAGGCGGCTTCACGCATCGT
>CALGGS010000091.1 GCA_937915735.1 uncultured Treponema sp. | reverse complement strand
TAGGTTTTATTCGTCGAAGCATTCCTTTATGTCCTAAATGTTGTGAGTACGGACACTGGCGTTTATCAGCGCCTAATTTTCTGCTATAATCTTTCCCATGCTACTCAAAAAAATCACATCGGGAATGGAAAAACGCTTTTATCTTTACACAGTCCTTTCCCCGATTTTTATGTTCGGCGAAGTTTCCATGGAAACGACAATTCCTCTTGTAATGGCTCGCATTGTCGATGTCGGAATCAAGACCGCTGACCAGAATTTCGTCCTTAAAAACGGAATGTTAATGGTCTTAATGGCAAGCTTTTCACTTTTTTGCGGGGCTATGTGCGGCCGACTTTCATCAGTTGCAGCGTTCGGCTTTTCAAAAAATCTTCGAAAAAAATTATTTTCCCGCGTTCAGGCTTTTTCTTTTTCAAATATGGACCATTTTGGCACGGACTCGCTCGTCACCAGACTCACAACCGATGTTACTTCCTTGCAGAATATGTACCAGAACATCATCCGAACTCTAGTCCGCTCCCCAATTATGCTCATTTTCGGCACGATTATGGCGACAAAAATCAACGCGAGGCTCGCACTAATCTTTTTTATCGTAATTCCGATACTGGCGGCTGTTCTAATCACAATCGTTTTAATTGTCTACCCGCGATTCCGTCAGATGCTAAAAAAATACGACAAGCTTAACCGAGTCGTTCAGGAAAACCTAATCGCAATCAGAGTCGTAAAATCCTTCGTCAGGGGAGAGCACGAAAATGCCAAGTTTGACGAAATCACCGAGGACTTGCAGCGTACTCAGGTCGGAGCCGAAAAAATCGTAATTCTGAATATGCCCGTCATGCAACTTATGGTTTACGCCTGTATTATCAGCGCCCTATGGTTCGGCGGAAAAATGGTCATCAATGCCCAAATGCAAACCGGCGAGCTCATCAGTTTCATCTCGTATATCACTCAAATCCTAATGTCATTGATGATGCTAAGCCGTCTTTTCGTAATGTTCATCCTGAGCCGAACATCCCTCGGTCGCATTATGGAAGTGTTGGACGAGAAAATAGAAATCAGGAATGAGAAAGAAGGTGTGAGGAGTGAGGAGAGAGACGATAGTGCGTCCTCTGTCATTTCGAGCGAAACGAAGTTGAGTCGAGAAATCTCATCAAGCGAAGAATCTCTAAAGGGGGAAGTCTCCCCCTCGCTCCAATACCTCTCACTGCGCGGAAATGCCCAAGCACGCTTGGTCATTTCCTCTCCGTTTGGGTATTTACGCTACCCCCTCTGCGGGGGTAGGGAGCCGTTCGCGTTAGCGAAAAATCTTGCGAGGCAAGATTTTAGGCGAGTCTCGGTGAAGGCTGTGCCTGAACCGCACCCCCGCAACGCCCCGTCGAATTATACAATTGAATTTCAAAATGTCTCCTTTTCTTACGACAAAAAAATGGAGCACTCTGTCCTTCAGAATATTAATCTTTCAATTCCAGAAGGTTCAACCGTTGGGATATTGGGCGGAACAGGAAGCTCTAAAACGACACTCGTTTCCCTTATTCCTCGCCTTTATGAAGTGACAAAAGGCAGTGTCCTTGTCGGAGGAATCGATGTCCGTCAATGGGATTTAACGGCTTTGCGAAAGAAAATCGGCTTTGTCCTGCAAAAAAATGTGCTTTTTTCAGGTACAATTGCAGAAAACCTTCGCTGGGGAAACGAAACTGCCACTGACGAAGAGTTGGTTTCTGCCTGTAAGGCGGCGGATGCGCATAATTTTGTCTCTTCTTTTCCTAAAGGCTACGAAACTGACTTGGGTCAGGGGGGCGTGAATCTTTCCGGGGGGCAAAAACAGCGGCTTTGCATTGCCCGTGCCCTCGTAAAAAAGCCTGAAATCTTAATTCTTGACGACTCGACAAGCGCGGTAGACACAGCAACGGATTTAAGAATTCGCTCTGCCCTCCGCTCGTCGCTTCCAGACACAAGTAAAATCATCATCGCGCAGCGGATTGCCTCAGTTCAGGACGCAGATTTTATCATCGTAATGGATGCTGGAAAAATCAAGGCAGTAGGAACTCACGAGGAGCTTTTAAAAGCAAACGAAATCTATAAGGAAACCTACGAAAGCCAGATGAGCGAGAATTAATGGCTTTTATCGCCCTTGACCTGATAATCTGCTCACGCTTTCATCGAATTCCAGCCCGCTGACTTCTTTTTCTGAGCCGAAGTCTATTCCGTCTTCCAGATGCATAATTTCGTTCTCTACACAGCCGAGGGCCGCGTCAAAATCCGGCGAGTCGAGCCTTACATCTGGAATCGGGCTTCGTTTTTTGTTTGCAAAGGCTTTTGAGTATTTTGCCGCCTGATTTTGCGTATTTTTTTGCTCATTGTAAAGATTCCACAAAAATCGGGCTGCTATGAGCCTTGTTACGGTTGAGTTTTTTGAGAGGGCATTTTCTTCGCTCAATGGTTGTGAAACTGGATTTAAAAGCCCGCTTCCTGCGATTTTCGCATAAAGCTCTTTGTCAGAAAGCTTTTTTCCTACCGTGTGATTGTAAAGCAAATCTGGTTTTTGATTTGCAAGCAAAAGCATCTGCATTACGGTAAGGTTTTTTGAAGACAACAGAGATATATTCCTTGAATCTGCATCCTTTGGAAGATTCTTTAAAGCCCAGCTCGTATTTCTTAATTCACCATAGGCTTCACGGTAAAAGGTGTCCAGCGACAGAAAGGCTTCATCAAATTTCGCCACGGCAGAAGCGTAATCCTGCTCTGAAAATTTTGTAAGTGCTGTTTCAAGAACGAGAAGAGACTTGTCTGAAAAAGAATTTAATTTTTCTTCAAGATTTTTTTCGAGTGAAAGGCGGTATGCCAGAATAAAGGAGCGGGCATCTCCCTTAAAAGCGTCAATAGAAAGCTCGTAGAATTTTTTTGCCTGACTTTTGTTTCCCGACTCAAAATAAGCAAGCCCTTCGAGTGCGTAAAGACGCGCGACAACAGCTTTTTTTAGTGAAAAATCCTTAAGAACATAGTCAATTTCAGTTATGAAGGCTTCAAGTTTTTGCTGAAAAGAAGATGAATCTTCTATGCTTGTGTCATAAAAAACTGCATCAAGTTCGGAAAACCGTTTTTCGAAATCTGCAACTTCAGAATTGTTTGAAAAATTATCAACATATACATCATCTTGCATTGTTACGCAGGAAAAAAGTGAAAAAACAGCGGTAAGGATAAAAGTCAGATTAAATAGCTTCCAGATTTTTAACTTGTTCATTTTTTTACTATAAATTAGCATATTTAAAAAGTCAATTGTGATTTTTTAAACTTTTCACTTATCGAAGAATTCAATATAATAAGCAGAAATAATATGGGTATCTTTAAAAACTTCTTTTTTAGAGATACCCATAACTAAATTTTGTTTATCGAGGAAATTATGTCAGAAGTTAGAGTTCGATATGCACCGTCACCAACAGGAATGCAGCACATCGGTGGC
>CALGGS010000090.1 GCA_937915735.1 uncultured Treponema sp. | reverse complement strand
CAAAATCTTTTCCCACGATGTCCAATGCCGGCACGATGCAGCGGTCGATAATCTGGACCGGCTCTTTTCCCTCGTCCAGAAGTTTTTTTGTGGCCTCTGCCGACGAATCCTTGAATCCCTTGCAGATTATATTTATGAGCGAGTTTTCCGAGTCAGTTAAGTTTTCAGGTAATTTGGGCGTTCCCGCCTCTGGCGGTCGGGCTTTCCGCACTTCCGCTGTCGCTCCATTGCCTCCGGCAACGGCTGACGCCGGTGCTCCAATCCCTAGCGCATTGCCTTTTGCGGCCGCAACTTGATCAGCGGTCAATCCATAAACCGGGGCCGGGGTATCGTTGTATTTTTCGATGTAGTCAAGGCAGTTTTCGTCAAAGCCTGCCAGAGCACGGTAGCCGTAGTAGGTTTCCATCATGGGCTGCATGAGCGGATTTATGATGCAGGCAGAAAGTCCTGCGTACAAAGCCATTGCGAAAAATCTTGAATTGATGATGTCCCGCCGAGGAATTCCGAAACTGATGTTTGAAACGCCGAGCACAAACTGCAAGCCCTGCGCTCCGTATTTTTCTTTCAAAATCTGAATCGCACGGACTGTTTCCAGCGCTTCCTTCTGCTGGCTTGAAACCGTGAGCGTGAGCGTGTCGATTACGATGTCACGAACAGGAATTCCGTATTTTGCCGCCTCCGCGATGATTTTTTCGGCAACGGCGACCCGGCCTTCCGCTGTGGGCGCGATTCCCGCCTCATCGATACAAAGGGCGACCACAGCTCCGCCGTATTTTTTCACCAGAGGCAGGACTTTATCCATCACATCCTGACGGCCGTTGGTTGAGTTTATCAGGGCTTTTCCGTTGTAGTAGCGCAGGGCTTTTTCCAAAACCGGCCCTTCGCTGGAATCAATCTGAAGCGGCGTGTTAAAGGCTCCCTGAATCGTCTTTACCGCGTCCACCATGGTCTCGGCCTCATCGATTCCCGGCAAGCCCACATTCACATCAAGAATCTGTGCGCCCGCGTTAATCTGGCTTTCCGCCTCGCCAAGAACGAAATTCATATTGTGGGCAAGGAGTGCTTCCTTGACCTTTTTCTTTCCCGTGGGGTTGATTCGCTCGCCGATAATCTGAGGCCCCGCATTTCCGCCAATCTGCACGCTGGAATTGTAAGAGCAGATAAAGCAGGCGTTCTCAAACTCGCAAGGCTTTCTCTTTTGGGGCGGCATGGCCTCAATCACGCGAACCATCTCCGCGATATGCTCCGGAGTCGTGCCGCAACAGCCACCAAAAACGCTTACTCCCAATTCCCTGTATTTTTTGTGATGAGAGGCAAATTCTTCCGGGCCTACGAGATAAACCGCCTTGCCCTTAATCACCGTGGGTAAGCCCGCATTGGGCTCGACACAAACAGGCAGGTGAGCGTAGCGCATGTACTCGGTTACGATTTTGTCATCTTCGGAAAGGGAGCCGCCGCAGTTAAAGCCGATTAAATCCACTCCCAGAGATTCAAGATAGACCACCACCGTGCGGATGTCAGCGCCGGTCAAAGTGCGCAGATTGGGCTGGAAAGTCATGCTGGCAAAAATCGGAAGGTTCGTGTTTTCTTTTACAGCAAGAACAGCCGCCTTTACTTCCCTCAAATCCGCCATGGTTTCGATAATAGCAAGCTCCGCGCCCGCATTTTCTGCAATCAGGGCGGCTTCTTTGTAAGTATCGTAGGCCTGGTCAAAAGTCAGTTCTCCCATGGGCTCCAAAAGGCGGCCAATCTGGCTGGTGTCCCAGGAAATGTAGTGGGGACGGGTGTTTCCAGCCGCCTCCGCCTCCTGCACGCATTTTTTCTGCAGGGCAATTTCCGCCTCGATGTATTCTTTGCAAGTGTATTTAGCCGAAATCAGCTTTAAAGGAAGAGCGCCGAAAGTGTTTGCCGTAAGAACATTGGCTCCGGCTTCAAGATATTGCTTGTGAATGTTCTCGATAATTTCAGGCTTTTCGATGGAAAGGTCTTCGGGAATATCGTAGTCAGTATAGCCCGACTTCTGAATCATAGTGCCGATTCCGCCGTCAAAAAAAACTGGCAGCCCGGCTTCAACCTGAGATTTTAAAAATTCACGGAAATTTGGTTTCGGAGCGTTCTTGTTCATAGAAACTTATTTTACTGGAATAAAAAGTCTAGTGCAATGATAGGGAAATTTTTATGCAAGGCTAAGCCAGTGTTAGCAGATTTCGGGCATTAAAAACTAGGGAATCTCTAAAAATTGCAATTTTTAGAGATTCCCACTACTTTTTTCTTCGGAAAATCTGCGGTATAATGCTTGATTATGGAAGTAATTCAAAGTTTCACAATTGACCACACGCACTTAAAGCCTGGTATCTATATTTCACGGGAAGACAAAGGCTTTACGACTTACGATCTTCGTATCACAGAGCCAAACAAAGAGCCTGCGATTGCACCTTCTGCCATTCACAGCCTTGAACATCTTATGGCAACTTGGTTCCGCAATTCAAAAGTAAAGGAAGATGTCGTTTATGTAGGACCAATGGGCTGTCTTACAGGAATGTATATCATTATGCTTGGAAAATATAGCGTTGAAGATATGCGAAAGCTCACAATCGAGTGTCTTGAATGGATTCTGACGCAAAATGAAGTTCCTGCGACCAAAGCAGAAGCCTGCGGAAATTATCTTCTTCACGACCTTCCAATGTGCAAATGGGAAAGTGCTCGCTATCTTGACCGGCTAAAAAATGATTTTCACTGCGAATACACAAAGCTCAAAATCACTTTGGACGACGGAAAAGTTTTTGCTGACGCATAGCGCTAAAAAAATAGCCTCTACTTCACGCTCATCTTAAAAACGCCGTCCCAGTCCTGGCCTGGCAGATTCGCCTTAAAATGGCGGATTCTGTCCAAAAAGACGATTGACGGCATATCGTTGTATTTTAGCGCACACTCGTTGAATGCGATTTCACTTTCTTCCCATTTTTGCTTTCGATACAAGGAAAGTCCCTTTTCAAACAACTCTTTTATTTCAAGCAATTTCCCCTCTGCGTTATTTTTCTTTGCATCGCTTTTCTGCTGCAAAATCTCGTAGATTCTGACAGGCTCGGTTTTTCCCTTTACTGTAATAAAATCAAGCTCCCTGCATATAAATTGCCCGCGAAGCTTTTTGTAAACCGCCTCCGTGATGATAGATTTAGAGCCGTATGCCTTGTTCGCGCTTTCAAGTCTGGCCGCAAGATTTACGGTGTCTCCAATGGAAGTAAAATCCTTTCGCGTTCTTGAGCCGACTGAGCCAAAAATAACTTCCCCGGAATTTATTCCGATTCCGATTGAAACATAAGTCAAGCCCGCTTCCATTGAGTGCTCCTGTTCCTTTCGCATTGCCGAGCGAATCTGCATTGCCGCCTTACAAGCGTTAATTTCCTTTTTTGGACCGCTAAAGAACGCCATAAGCTCATCACCGACATATTTATCGATGTCGCCGTCATTTTCAAGAATAATCTGAGTTTCAATGTCGAGATAATGATTTAAAAGCGCGACCACATTCTTTGGAGGAAGCCCCTCGCAAAGAGATGTAAAACCGCGAATATCCGTGAATAAGAAGCACAAATCTCTTGAAACCGTAGCTTTCGCTCCCCTCTTTCCGTCTGACAAGCCTTCTTCACTTCCGATTTTTTCCGCATGCTTTAGGGTTGAAAACGAAACATAAGGCATAATTCCCTTTATAAGGGCGACCATTTCTCCAATTTCGAGAGATAAATCCTTAATCTCGTCATTCGTCCTGATTGTCTCCGAAAATTTAAGCGCATTCGAGGCATTTTTCGCCTTTCCGCTCAGAATTTTTTCGATGGAATGGGAGGTTTTTCTGACATTTTTTCTTAAAAACAAAAGCGGGTTAAAAATAAAATCTGAAAGAAGCGTCGAAAAAATCACCGTCAGATAAAGGAAAACCGAAATTATCACGAGGACAAAAATCTTAGTTCTGAAATACTGCCGCATTAAAACCTGCTGCCTGTAAGTGACGATTGAAAAGCCCACGAGCTTATGCTTTCCTTTTTGCGCAAAAGTCACGGGATAAATATACTTGCAGGTTTTTCTCGCTGAATCAAAGACATAATTTTTCTTATAAGAGCCGTTTTTGTACCTTTTTAGATATTCGTTCGCCTGTTCGTTGGTCAAAGCTTTTTCAGACTCATCGATTTGCTTTGGATTTCCCGTCGTGTAGGCAAAAATGTTGAATTCCGGCAGATTCACAGAATTTTCCCAGTCTTCAAGAAAAAAAGCTTCCTTGGAGTAAGTTACGATGATGTCAATCCGCTCAAAAGGAGTTTCGGCAAATTTATTGGCTTGTCGGGTTTCGTTAAAAAACTCGGCGATTTTCTCGTATCGTCCGTCTGCGCTGTCATAAATCTCTGCCGTATGCTCAGCCTGACTTCGACCGACATCGCTCACCGCCTCAGTGAACATTTTTTTGTAGCTGTTCAGAATCAAAAGCATAAAAGTAAGCAAAATGATGATGATAACGCTAGTAATTACAAATGTAAATTTAGTTTTTACTGAAAGCCGTCCTTTTCTTTTGGCATCCTCAGAACGAACCTTCCGATACTCAACATATTCTGGATTTTTGGAGCGAAGATAAAAAATCCCGTAAAAGGCAAGATAGCAATGACAGGAAAGGGCAAGCAAAAAAATCAGATAGATATAAAAAGGAACTTCCAGAAACCATTCTAAAGAATTCGCATTGCAAACGACACAGACCGCCGTACAAAAAAGATAAATTGAAAATGCAGCGAGAATGAGTGGCAGTCCGCTTGTCCTTCTGAGTACAAACGAGAACGGCAAGGAAAGTGTCCGACCGAAGAATCTCTCTGCGATTCCGAAAAGCGCCGTCAGTGGCAAAATGTAAATCAAATACAAAAGAACTCTTACAAAACCAAATTCCAGATTCAGATTTTGGTCAAAGGGCAATTTAAAAGCAAAAATCCGTGCCAAAGAAAGAGAGGCTGCGTCTTCATAAAGATTAAGACTTGAAACAGAAACAGGCGTAAAAAAAAGCAAAAGCAAAATGAGAGAATATATGAGTGATAAATTACTGCCTTTTATTCTGATTGCAAGGGAACACAAGAAGGAAAGTGCCCTGGCAAAGACTCTCTTTATTTCAACAAATCCCTTTGCCCCGAAAGCTTTATTTTTCCAGATTTTTATTTTTTCAGATATATTCTTGATTAAATTTTCCACACCCACAATGCAAAAGATTATATCAATTTTTTAAGGAAGTTGGAACAAAAAAAACACTGGACCAGTCGTAAAGCGACCAATATCCAGTGCTTATGACTTGCGACTTACACCTTGAACTGGTCAACCTGCTCGCCAATCTTGCCAATCGAATCGTTCATTTGAGCAGAGACTTCCGTAAGAGCCGCGCCAGTCTCGTTGATTTTTCTGGCTCCAACGGCCATTTCATCCATGCTCTGGCTCATCGTCATAGCCGCATTCTGCAGCTGCTGAACTTCCTTCAAAATCATCTTGTTTCCTTCTGACATTTCGCCGGAAGCATTGCGAACCTCAACGGTTGAGTCATTCATATTGTGCAGGGCTTCCGTAATCTGCTGGCTACCTTCATTCTGCTCTTCCATTGCCGCCCTAATCTGCATAACGAGGGCATCCGTTTCTTCGAGCTTTCGGGTAACGGCCTCAAAAGCAACAGCCGACTCACCAGAAGCCGAAACGACAGAGCTAATGGAATCTTTTATATTGTTGAGCTGGTCGCCGATTGTCTTACTCTGAGCCGAAGAAGTTTCTGAAAGCTTACGGATTTCGTCCGCAACGACAGCAAAGCCTTTTCCCGCCTCGCCTGCGTGGGCTGCCTCAATAGCCGCATTCATAGCAAGAAGGTTTGTCTGACTTGCAATGGAAGCGATTGCGACATTTGCCTCCTGAAGCATCTGCGACTGAGTTTCGATTTCTGAAATTCTTTCATTGACTGCCTTTTGTTTTTGAATTCCTACCTGAGAATTTGAGCGAAGCTCATTGAATGAGCCGGCCATTTTTTCCATTGAAGCATTTACAGAAGAAATATTTCCAATCATCTCTTCGACGGCGGCACTTGCCTGAGTTACCCCGGAAGACTGACTCTCAATCATTCGCTCGAGAGACTCAATGTTTGAGGCAATCTCGTTTACAGCCCCAGCCGTCTGGCTTACCGACTGATTCTGATTATCAATCTGATGCTTCATCGACTCAATATTAGCGATAATCTGCGTGATAGAGCTTGCAGTGTCCTGAGTTGCCCCAGAAAGATTTTCACCTGCAACCATAAGCTCATCTTTAGAAGACTTTACATCACCGATAATATTCTGCAATTTTCCTGCGAATTTGTTGAAGCCGTTTACAACCTCACCGATTTCGTCCTGAGATTTAAGCTCAATTCGTTTCGTTAAATCCGCGTCTCCGGAAGAAATATTGTTAAGAGTGTCTTTTACGCCATTCAAAGGCTTAAGAATTGACTTTAAGAAAATCGTTGAAACAACAGCAAGAATTACAATAAGGGCGATAAGAATCGGAATCAGGATTTTTGTAGTGTCAGAGACAGCCCGTTCAATCGCTTCCATTGTTTTTGCGACGAACAACATTCCTGAAATTTCACCGCTTTCGTCAGTAACAGGAGCATAAACTGTCATATATTCTCTGCCGTTGATTTTGTTTCGTCCTTCATAGCGCTCGCCGTCATTCAAAACCATATTTACTATTTTTTGGTTTTCAAGCTTTGTTCCAATCATATTAGCGCCGAGAGTTGTCGAAGCACGAATATTTCCCTCGAACATAGTGCACTCAACCTTGTAGATATTTTTGATTGAGTCTACGAACTCTCCGTCAACCATACTGAATGTACCGACAACAGTTCCGACGATTTCGCTTCCCTGTCTGATTGGATAGGCAAAAACAAGACTGTAATCACAAATCTCATTTGATTCGTAAGAATATTCCTTGTCACCCTGAAGGGCAGTTTTTACCGCATGAGATTTTGAAAGGTCAGTTCCAAAATTAGCATTTCCACCCACAACACGACCGTTTTCGTCAGTACAAAGAAGATAATCAATATCCAAAAGTTTTTTCTGCTCTGTTGTAAGAGAATTTGCTGTCGCCCAGTCCTTGTTTGCAAGAGCCGTCGAAAGCCGTGTTTTGTCCGCAAGGACAAGCGTTGAATATTCAAGCTGAAGCCGCCAGTTATTCAGGGTGTCCATAACACCGGTTTCCGTCGTCACAATGTTTTCCGTTGTAATTTTTTCGATTTCGTTGCTTGCAACCTGAATAGAAATAAGTCCAACAGCAACAGCCGAAATAAAAATTGAAAGCATCGCAAGAAGCGAGATTTTAGGCAACCTCTAAAAACTCACCCAAAATTCACAAAATTTTAAGAATATGATAA
>CALGGS010000089.1 GCA_937915735.1 uncultured Treponema sp. | reverse complement strand
AGCGAACGTGTCTTTTTCGATTTTAAACACAATTTTCTTGTGAGTGACGAAAGTCTATATTTGGGGTAAATAGCCACAAGGCACACTTGCGGGGGAATTTTTTTTATCTTGTTTTCTCTAAAAAAATGTGATATACAAGGGTGATGAAAAAGTTGAAAATTCTTTATGCGGGAAGTCCTTTGGCTTCTGCTCTTGTTTTAAGAAATCTAATTGCTTATCAAAAGGAATGTGGCTTTGAGCTTGTCGGGGTTCTTACGAATCCGCCAAGTATGCGTGGTCGTCATTCTGACTTAATTCCAACCGAGGTTTCAAAACTTGCCCGCGAAAACAATATTCCGGTCTTTGAATTTGACCACCTTATGAGCGATTGCCGTGCGGCTATTTCTCCGCTTGGTGCTGATTTACTCGTATCTTTTGATTATGGACGCATTTTCGGGCCTAAATTTCTCGCTCTTTTCCCTTTGGGGGGCATAAATCTTCATCCCAGCGCTCTTCCAAAATACCGGGGCTGCACTCCAGTTCCAGCCGCGATTTTGAATGGCGATAAATCTCTTGGAATCACCGTACAAAAGCTTGCCCTTCAAACCGACGAGGGCGACATTCTCGCTCAGACAGAGCTGGCTCTTAAGGGCAGTGAAACTACTCTTTCCTTGATGGACGGAGACGGAAAAACAAGCCCTGTTACTGAAGCAGGCTCAGCTCTTCTAAAAAAAGTTTTAAAATCTGCCTCTAGTCAAGAGTCTGAGTTGGTTGGCAAAAAACAGTCTGGCGAAACTAGCTACACTCCCTTCTTAAATAAAGAAGATGGCTTTATAAAATGGCAGGAATCAGCCTCTCAAATCGAGCGAAAAATCCGTGCATTTACACCTTTTCCCCTCTGCTCTTGCGATTGGAACGGAGTGCGCGTGACGATTTTAAAAGCTAAGCTTTCTGATTCAAAAACAACAGAAAAGGCAGGAACAGTTCTTCCTTATCAAAAATCTGTCGGAATTGAAATTGCTTGCGGAGACGGCTCAATTTTGATTGCAACTGAGCTTCAGCAGGAAAAGAAAAAGGCTATGGACTACAAATCCTTTATAAACGGCGCAAGAGGCTTTGTCGGTTCAGTTCTTGCTTAAGCTAATTAAGGGGAAGAGTTCCTTCCGGGCTAAATTCACCGCTTAGAGCGGCAAAAAATGCCTTGTAAATGAAATTTGAGTAGCTGTAGCCGAATAAAATCGTGTCTGCAAAATCAAATCCGCTCAAAAAATTTACGGGGCTGGCGTCAGTTAAAATAATCACTTTTTTTCCGCACTTTTTTAGGCGAAGGGCAATTTTAACGGCATCTTCATTTGGAACATACATAATTATTGTGTCATAGCTGCTGGCCATATATTCAAGCTGATTTCCATTCCAGTCTATGCTGTTCGGGCCTAAGCCTTGATAATCAATCTTGTAAAAAGAAAAATCCTGGTATCGCTTTTTTGCTTCGACAAAATATTCAGATTCTTCATCAGTTACCTTGTCATTCCAAGGACCGACGATTAAAAGCTTGTCATTTCCTTTTTTGTACGGAAGACTTCCGTTTTTGTAGGCAGTTATTGAGCGGCAGGCTTGTGAAAGAAAGAATTTTTGCCCGTCCTTGTCTGGAATGAGGTCCTTTAACCGGGCGACTTCAGGGTAAAGAGGGGCTGCGTTTCCGCTCTTAAAATAATTCAGCTTTGCAAGAATGACTCGCCTGGCAGCCGTCAGCACAATTTGCCTGAATTCAGAAGAATTCTGCATTTCGTCAAGATTTCGGCTCATAAGCTTTTCGTCAAGCTCTGCCGTGCGTGAAGATAAAATAATGTCGTTTCCGGCGTAAATCGCACGGTAAAATGCCTCTGAAGTGCTTCCGGCGTAGCCCCAGGCTCCCGTCATTTGCATATCATCGGTAATTACAAGGCCTTTAAATCCTAATTTTTCGCGTAAAATGTCGTGCAGCCAGCCTCTTGAAAGAGAAGCAGGATGTTCTTCGATTCTTGGATAAAGAAGATGTCCGCTCATAATCGCAGGAACATTCTGAGAAATCAGATATTTGTAAGGAACAAGCTCGCGTTTTTCGGCTTCTTCCCAGTCAATGTAAACTCCGGGAAGTTTTACATGAGAGTCCGAGCTGGTGTCTCCGTGACCGGGAAAGTGTTTTGCTGTTGGAATTACGCCCGCCGCGATTGAACCTGAGACAAAGGCAGAGCCTAACTGGCCGACAAGCTCAGGATCTTCGCCAAAGGAGCGCACATTTATGACAGAAGAATCCCTGTTCGTGTACAAATCGACTGTCGGAGCAAAATTCATATTGATTCCGAGAGCCTTAATTTCCCGTGAAATGTAAAATGCACTGTAATAAGCGTCAACCGGATATTGAGACGCGCCAATCGCCATATTTCCAGGAGTTTTCGTGGTCTCGCCCTTTACATGGCGAATAGGTCCGCCCTCCTGGTCTGTTGCGACAAAAAGCGGGATTTTGTATTTTCTTTCTTGAGAACGCTCCTGAAGAGAAGAAATTGAACGCGCGACTTGCTCAAGATTGTTCGTGTTCCAGCCAAAAACCTTTACGCTTCCCAGTCCCTTGTTTGAAACCCATTGATTTAAAAGAGCGCTTGGTTCCTCGCCGGCCCAGCCAAACATAAAAATTTGTGCCAAAAGCTCTTCGTCAGAAAGACGGACTACCAGAAAGTCTGCCAGCTCTTCTGACGGATAATCGCTCCAAAAATCCGCATTCTCCGGAATTTTAGAGGCCTGGGAGAAAAGTTGAAAACTAAAGAGAAAAGTAAAGAGAGAAAGTATAATTTTTTTCATAAGACAAATTAAAACTCGTCAGGAACTTCGGGAAACCGCCGAAGGCGTGTTTTTCGAAGTTCCCTAGAGTCTATCATTTTTTATTGATTTTTTCTATAACACTAGACAAAGTTTTCGATTTCGTATATATTATGTTCACTATTCGGCGTCTTACCCAAGCGGTAAGGGAGCGGTCTGCAAAACCGTTATGCAGCAGTTCGATTCTGCTAGACGCCTTGCAAAGTATGAGTCGCTTTTGGCGGCTCATTTTTTTGCCTTCCGGGCCTTTCAAGCAAAGCTGGGGCTCGTTTTTATATATCGGGGCTTTATGCCCCTTTTTTTTATTCTATTGTTGTGAGCGTGTATCCGTAGCCGCGAAGCGTGTTTTCGTATTCGATTGAAGAAAGTGATTTCTCGGCCGTCCCTTCGGCTTCGCTCAGGGCAGGGCTTGAAATGGCAGTCCTTGTGTATTTCTTCGTGATTTTTGAAATCGGCTTGCCTTTTTTTGAAAGAATTCGCTTTTCTGTCGTGTTTCCGCTTTCGTCTGATTCTGCTGAAATTTCAAAATCTACCCCGATTTTTGATAGCTCCGATTTTAAAATTTCAGGATTATACAGGCAGAACTGTAAATCTGCGACAAGATATTCAGCCTTAAGGCTTTTCGGGAAGATTGCCGAATCTAAATCAAGTGTTACGCCGTCGTAAAAAAGGTTTGCCACAGTAGAGCCAAATTCGCTCAGGATTGTCATAGAAATCTGCTCTGTGTTAGAAATGACATAAACCTCGGCTTCCATTTCTTTTTCGCCGAATTTTGCCTTCATGTGCTGCAATGTGTCAATTTTTTCTGAAGAAACATTGGGAGAGAGAATTGCGAATTTTGAGGTGTTTGTTACATAAACCGGCGAAAAGTGTGAGTCAAATCTTGAGCTAGCGCACGAAAAAAAAAGTGATGAAAAAACTAGTGCCAATGCGATTTTAAGGAATGCTTTCATTTTATTTTGCAAGCCTTTCTAAATCTTTTTCAAATTTTCGCTCTTCAATTTCCTTTGCAGGACGGTACAAAATTAAAACATTTCCCAAAAGACGGACGAAGGTTGAGAGTGTTTTTTGGGTAATTTCTGTGCTCAGCTCCTTTTTTTCGTCTTTAAATTCATTGAATTTAACTTTGATAAGCTCATGCTCGTTAAGGACCCTGTCAATCTGCGCGATTTGGTTTTCTGTGACTCCGGCACCGCCAATAAGAACGAGCGGGTTTAAGCTCTGGGCATTTTTTTCTAAAAGTTTTCTCTGTTTTGCGTTAAGTTCTGTCATACCTGAATTATAAAATTTCTGAGATTTCTTTACAACTAGACTTTTCTCAATTTTGCATTTACAATTAGTCATTAAAAAAATTATCAGAAAAAGTTTTTAGGGGATATTTTGTATACTCGAGAAATCAAAACGCCGCCCGAAAAAATCATTCACTCTGGGAAAATCGAATTCGGCACTTTTAAGGGGCTTTTAAAGCGGCTTGACATTCGTGGCGTTCGGACTCCGTTTGCGGGTTTTCCGTTCCCGACGGTAATAACGAATTTTCGCATTCAAAGCTCAATAAGCTTTCTCTTTAACATCGGGCAATTTATTGGCACTGTAGATTTTTTTGACCACAAGGTTTTTGGTTTTGCCGATGTCGTGTTTTGGAACAAGGAAAATGGCAGAAAATTTGCCTACCGCTCTTTTATGGGCCCGCGCCGCCGTTTTATTCCTCATAATATGAATACCGGCTTTTGTGCGAGCTTCAACAAAAAACGCTACATCAGGATAAGCTGGGACCATAGCAGGGACAGGCTTTCAATGCTTTTTAATCTTCGCGGGGATTCTTCGCGGCCTCAGGCTCAGGCTGCCTTTGTCGCGCGGTACTCTGAGGCTCCTATGTGCGAAATGGCGACAGTAGTTCCTTATCCTTCAAAACGCAGGTGCTCAGCCTCTTACATTGCGACGCCAAAAATTCACGGAACGATTTCCCTCGGAAAAACAAAACTCTCGGACGAGCTTCTTCAGGAGGATTTGGACGGAACCGCGCTTTTAAGGATAAATCGCGCTTATTACAACTTTCATTCAATTTCAGAATTCGTCCTTGCCGCCGGCGAATTAAACGGCAAAAAATTCAGTTTTTCTCTTTTTACTACGCAAGAAAATGCCGTAGATTCCGACAATATAAATGGCAATATTCTATGCGTTGACGGCGAATGTACGCCTCTGCCGCCTGTCACAATCACTCATCCCTTTGGAATTTCAAAAAAATGGGTGATTCAAGATTTTGAAAATATGGTAGATTTGACTTTCACTCCGTCAAGCGACAACCGCCGCGATGTCAGCTTTTTTGTGATGAAAAGCCAGCTCAGAACGATTTTCGGCACTTTTGAAGGCGTTCTAAAAACTAAAGACGGCGAGGACATCGTTCTTCACAGCTTTGAAGGAATCGCAAAGAATCAGCTTTTGAGATTATAGGGAACTTCTAAGAAAAACACAGAGGCATATATGGCAGATAAACCAGAAGCAAAATGGGAACCAGGAACGCTCGACAAGACTCGACGCAACATTGGTCCGATTGACGAAGACGAAGCTAAAAAAATGATGAAAAAACTCGGCGGTGAGGTTTTTGCGGAAAAATCTGCACCGATTGATTATTCTGCTCTTCCAAAGGCACGGGAATATTCAAAGCGAGTTGTCGGAAAATCCGCTTCAAGTGTCGCAAGCCAGGCTTCTGCCTCTGCATCCATTCCTGCGGGCTCAAAATTTGGCTATGCTCCAAAGGAAAAGCCAGTAAGAATCGGCTCCCTTCCAGAACTGACTTCAAAAGAGCGTGCTCTTATGGACAGAATTATGATGAGCGAGGACTACAAAATAAAACAGAACTACGGTCTTTTTAATTTTGTCCGAAAATTCAAAAAAAACGGAGCCGAGCAAGTCAGAAAAAGCTTTATCGAATACAATGTGCAAAAGCATGTTGACCATCTTCAGGAATTCATAACGACTGTAAAATCCATAATCCAGATTTCTCCAGACACATACAAGGCAAAAATCATCGGTTCAAGCGAAGACCGTTTCAGATTTTTAAAAATGGTCGGTTCCTGGACAATGAAGGACATCAAAAAATACTACTTTGACCTTCAGGACAATGCCGCAAATTGCACGGTCGCAATGATGATTCCCTTCGTCAAGGAAGTCTACAAAAATCTCATAAAAATCTACTATCTTGGCGAAACAAAAATTTCAAACTATTTTAAGGAAATCTATAACGATCTTGCTAAATATCCGAAATTTGACCTTCAAAAAGCACAGACTCTTTCAAAGCAGGGAATCACTGAGTGGTTTTACATCTACAGTCAGGTCATAAAAGGACTTTATCCGCTTTTAATGCGAATGAGTTCAACAAAATTCGATTATTTTCAGGATTTCTTCCTTGTTCAGACTTCAAATATTCTTTCCTTTCTCGAAATGACAAAATTCGACCTTCTTTTGCCGAACAAAAAAGGTAACAAGCATGAGGGCGGGGCAGAAGAAAAGGCAAAATCAGAGGAAGAAAAGAAAGCCGAAGAAGAAGAGAAAAACAAAAAGAAGGAAGCCGAAAACAAAAAATCTGACTTTGTAGATGCGGGGCTTAAGCTTTTGGACAACCTTTTCCCGGAAGCTGGCTTTGACAGGCTCGACAAAATGCCGGATATGTTCCCCTATTTCCAGCCGATTTATCAATTTAGGGACGGCTATAATCTTCTCGCTCCGGAAAACCCGCTTCAGATTACTGTAACTCTCCTTCGCATTACGGAAGATATTTTCCAGGGACTTAGAAACGCCGTCTTTACGGAGGAAACTGACGGAGATTCAAACGGTGAAAAGCTTTCGGCCGTTTTGAGTGAATGGTCTGTCTACCGTGAGGTTCTCTTTGAAAAAAATTATGCCGAGCAGCTTACGGATTTTGTGAACAATGAGTATTCTCAGGGCGACTATAAATCAACTCTTTTTGGGAAGAAAATGCTCACTTCGATTCTCTGGCAGACAAAATATAACTTTCTGCCATACTTTGAATTTGAGCAGCTTTTGCTCGAAAAACCTAAAAATGACAGCCAGTACCGTCCGATGTGCATCAGGGCAAGCTTCCTTTTAAAAATTTTCAGCTCAATCGTAAAGGAAATCGATGCCGCTCAGGGAAACGGAGAAGTCATGGGAATTCAGAATCCATGGGAAAAATACAAATTCGACATTCCGAATGCCGTTTCAAAGCGAATGGATGTTCTTTTGGGAGCAAAAAAAAACGACGGACACGCTACGAACGCAAATCTCTTAAAATACGCGCTTTTGGTCATTTCGGTTCTTGACTGGTGGGTGAACAATCCGTCAAGCCCTGCCTATTCGACAGACTCAACGAAGATTTACCGCATAAACGAAGAGGACGGAGCGCCTGCTTTCAGCGTACCGACAAGAAGCGACCAAAACAAGCTTTTTGCCGAACGCGTCAAGGCAAACGCAGCAAAGAAAAGCTAGTTCTTAAGCTTGTATTTTAAAAGTGCGCTCATCATAAGGGCGTGAGGGTATTCTTCGCTTCCGATTTTTTTGCAGACTTCTTCGCAGGGGACTTGCAGATATTCTACATATTCATCATCGTCAAGGTGCTGCTTTCCTGTGGAAACAAGGTCTTCTGCCGCAAAAAAATGCACTTTATTCCGCATAAGCGCCGGATTCGGGTTTGCAGAGCCTAAATAAGTGAGTTTTCCCGCCTTGTAGCCGGTTTCTTCTTCCATTTCCCGTTTTGCCGCTTCCTCCGGGCTTTCTCCGGCGTTTATGACTCCTCCTGGAAATTCTATGCTTAAGGATTTGTTTCCGTGTCTCCATTGCTTTACCATCAAGAAGTTGTCGTTGATTCGTGGCACGACAATTACCCAGTCAGGCGCATCCATTACGATGTATTTTCCTGTTCTTCCGTCTGGAGAAAGGGAGTCAATTTCATTTACTGTAAGAACGACGGTTTTCAGAAGCTCTTTTTTGCCTTTTTCATTCCATTCAAGATTTTTCATAATTTAGATTATAACAGATTAAGGCTTATTGGCAATGTATAATGGGTATCTCTATCGCCTAATTTATGTCTCTTATTATTCCGATAATCTTATTATGGCAGTAATTACAATTTCACGGCAGCTGGGCTCGCTCGGCGATGAGGTGGCTCAGAAAATTGCAGATAAGCTGGGCTATAAGCTTGTTACGAAGCAAGAAATTGAAAAACGAATTGTCTCTCTTGGCTTTCCGGCTAATAAGCTTTCAAAATTTGAGGAAAAAAAAATCGGCTTTTTTGCAGGTCTTACCAGCTTAAGGGATGAATATTTAAACTGCCTCATTACCGCAATATTGGAGGCGGCGAGCGAAAATAACTCGGTGATTGTTGGGCGAGGCTCTTTTATCATATTGAAGGACATTGAAAATCATATTTCTGCCAGAATCATTGCCGAGGAGAAGGTTCGCTCTGAATATCTTCAAAAAAATGAAAATCTTTCTCAGAAACTTTCCTTAAAAAAAATTGCTGAAAGCGAAATCGTCCAGAAATCATTTCACAAGGGCTTTTTTAATTTTGATGTTGAAAATCCTGAGATGTTCGATTTGCTCATAAATTCTTCAAAAATCGATGCGGATTCTGTCGCGGATGCAGTAATTTCTCTTGCAAAAACCTTTGTCACGAAAGAAAAAGAGGAGACCGGTCAGAAAAAAATCGACGAGCTTCTTCTAGGCCAGCGGCTTGTTGATGTCCTTGTTTTTGTTTACAACCTGAATATTGAATTTTTGCGAGCTTCATTAAAAGACAATAAAATCACCTTGCATGGAATCGCTGACACTCAGAAAACCTTGGATGCGGCTCTCACAATCGTAGAGGCAGAGCTTCCTGGCTTTGAGATTATCAACAAAATGAGCGTAGGGCAGGAAGTATGATTTCTGCCATTTCTGAAGATTCATTTTTAACTCAGGCCTTCGCTTTCCTTTGCGTTTTTTCCTTCGGCCTTTCCTTTGCCTGCCTTTTAAAAATCCTTCTTCCGGCGAAGCAAAAAGAAGTTAAAAATGTGCGATTCGCTTTTTTGTGCCTCTTTTTGAGTTTTACCGTAATTCTTTACACAATCCTGATTTTTTCGGCCAAATCTCTTTCATGGCCACTAGACTTTTCAAAAAATCGTCAGAATTATTTTGTTGTATTGTCCGTGATTTTTGTTCTTGGAAGCCTTATTTCGTTTTTCTGGAAAGTCGCAGGCCCTGTTTTTTTAACTCTCTATATTTCATTTTCACTTTTTACAAATTCGGTTCTGAAGGAAGCCTTCGGCCCTCAAAAGCAGATTATCCCTATTCATATCGAAGAAAATTCTTCTCCAAGGGATTTTTCGCTGATTTATTGCCGTCTTCCCGATACTTTAGCCCTTCCTGTCAAAAGAAACTGGTTTTATGCGGGCGAAAAGCTTCCTGAAAGCGAGTCAAAGCTTTTAAAAAATTCTCTCGTGTCTTTCTACGAAAAAAAAATTCTCTTAAAAAACCTTTCAGAAGCAAAAAAAATCCCGATTCCAAAGAGCGAGGTTTATCCAAGCCTGTATTCTGCTCGCATTGGTTTTAAGGATAATGAAATTGTCTGTGAAATTGCGCGAGATTTGTAAAAACTGAATTTTTTAGCGGTTTCCAATTGTTGCTTTTTATGGTATCTTATCTTAATTTATGAAAAAATGCCGATTCAGATTAAATTTTAAGCCAATCTTTTCTCTAATTTCTATATTCTATATTTTTGTTTCTTTTTTTTCCTGTGCGAGAGTCCCGGACAAATCCAGCGAGACTCTTTCTGAGCTTACGGCTCTTCTCGAAGACAACACTATTTCTCCGCAATCACGCTATGCCGTCATCAATAGAATCGCAAATCTTTATTATTCTCGTGGTGAAACTGACGAAATGGTGCTTTTCCTGACGGAATGGGTCGAAACTCACCCTGGAGACACCTACAACGCCTACTGGCTTTATATGGTCGCCTCAAGCTATTTAAAAGCCGGCGAAGAGCCTATTGCTGAATATTACTACGAGCGAATCATCAAGAATTTTCCAGACTTGCTCGTAAATGACGAATCCATTCACTTTTCCTGCCTTGAGCATTTAATTCAAATCAGCAAAACTTCAGCGAACCGAATCAACTACTTTAATAAACTGATTTCGGACTTTCCCGACAAGCTGAGCATTACAGACGCATATTACAGGCTTGCCCTTGAATACGAAAATGTCGGTGAATGGGACATGGCGCTGAAAAGCTACTCGCTCTTTTTGGAGCAAAACGATTCGGCTACAATTCAAATCGCAGGCTATCCGAACGCATATACGAAGGCTCGGCAAACGGTAAACTTTTCAAAATCCTCAAAGGACTGGACTTTTGAAAGCCTTGAAGCCCTCGAAACAGCCGTCAAAAAAGCAATCTCGGCATACAACTGGAGAGCCCTCGACAGCTATCGCTCAAAGGTTAATTTTTTCGCTATGAGCTGGAAATCAAGCGAGACAGACACGAATGCACAGGAAGAATTCTCAATGCGGGGCTATATGCGCGGAAACCGAATCCGCTACAACGAAAAACTGGACGATACATCAACTCCAAGCGAAGCTTACTTACGCACCTGGGGCTGGACGAGCTACATCAATGTCTGGTATTTGTACTTCCGCAAGGTTGACTTTCCGGCTGACCCCGAAATCCATGGCCGTTGGGAATGGGCAGGAATTTATTTTGGCGAAAAGCTGTAAGACTCTCATGCGCCAAATTTTCTCAGTTCCGCTGTTCCGCGAGCACTCTCGTTGTCGTGCTCGTTTGAATTCGCTAACGCAAAGCCCTTGCTCCATAGCGGGGCGGCATTTTCCCTTCATTTTTGCCCTTCTCCTGTCCCTTTGTTTTTCCCTTTTTCCGCTCGCTCCCCAAGAGTCCGCCTTTCCAGAGGAGTTCGTTTCCCTTTTTGAAAAGGTTGAGCTTGAAGAGCTTCCTCCAGCCGATGACTATTACATTGACGACTCTCCGTTAAATCAAATCCTAAAGCTTTTTGATGAAGAGGATTACGCCCGTCAGAAGGCATTTCTCGAGCAAAAAAAACGCAAGGTCATAAAAAATGCCGCTGGCATTGAAATTCCGAACACGAGCTATGCTCAGGACAAAATTCACGATTTTCTTGCGCGATATATGACGAATTTTGGGAAGCAAAATCTTTGCAAAATTTTAGATGACGGAGAGCTTTACCGCCTTTATGTTCGGCAAGAGCTGAAAAAACGCAACCTGCCCGCCCTTCTGGAGTTTTTGCCTGTTGTGGAAAGCGAATATAAGGCGACTGCAAAATCAAGAAGCGGAGCGCGGGGACTGTGGCAATTTATGGAAAACTCAATGGCTCCCTTCCTTAAAAAAAATGACTGGATTGACGAGCGGCTTGACCCCTGGAAAGCGACGGGGGCGGCTCTTTCCAAATTGCAGGACAACTACCGCGTTCTCGGCGACTGGCCGCTTGCAATCGGTGCCTACAACTGCGGGCTTGGGGCGATGAGCCGTGCGTTAAAAAAATCAAAAACAAAGACTTTCTGGGCATTGGCAGAGCAGCGTCTTATTCCCGAAGAGACTATAAACTATGTCCCGAAATTGCTTGCAATAGCTGAAATAGCCGAAAATGGCAGTGAATACAATGTCAGCCTTCCTCTGGCTAACGAAAACATTCGCTACGACGATTTTGATTATGTTACGACAAGCTCCGTGTATTCCCTCGAATGGCTTTCAAATGAGCTTCGTATGGATGAGTCAATCCTAAAAAAACTGAACGGCTCGCTTTTAAAAGAAAAAACCCCGCCTTTTGAATATCGTCTTCGTATTCCGGTGGGATTCGCGTTTTCGGTGGCTGAGCTTTTGGGCTTAGATACCTTCTAGTTTTACAAGCTCCATTGCGGCGATTTTGTCATTCGGGTCAATTTCCAAAACCGTCTGAAAATACCCCGCCGCCAGCGACGGATTTCCTTCTTTAAGAGCTAAATATCCCAAATTCGAGATAATTTTTGTGTTCTCGCTGTCTTTTACGAGAGCTTTTTCAAGGATTTTTTTTGCACCTTTTAAATCTCCGCTTTCCAAAAGACAGATTGAAAGCTCGTTGTAAGTGTCGCTCGTTTCGCCGCCTTCAAGGGTGAGAGCCTTTTCAAAAGCCAGTCGCGCTTCTTCATAGCGGGCGAGCTTTCTCATTCCCCAGCCGAGCATAAACCATGCGTTCCAGACATTCGGATTCCGCTCAATGAATTTTCGGATTTCTTCAAGACCTTTTTCTTCTTGGCCACGGTTGATTAAGTCATAAGCGGCCTTAAAATGGTCATCGTCCATATTACGGTTCGTGATGTTGTTCAAGATTTCCTGAGCACGGTTCTTTTTGTAGATTCCGTTTTCGCCTAATTCTTCATCTTTTACGTCACAAGTGAGCGCAAGATAAGTTTCAAAAACATCCTTGGCCTTTGCGTAGTCCCTTTGCTTCAGGTAGAAAAATCCGGCATTAAAAAAAGCGTCAGGAAGGGCTGGCTCTGCCGCTAATGCTTCTTCGTAGTAATTCTTTGCAGAATCATCGTAAGCGTCAGCGTCATCGTGAAGGCCTGAGCGTCTGTAGGAATCTGCCCTTTGGTCAAAGAAAAGTGCCATATTCAGGCAGATGACCATATCTTCCGGGTCAAAGCCTCTCAATGCACGGAAAATTTCTTCTGCAAGTTCGAAATCCTCGTTTTTTGCCTTTAAGATTGCCGCTTCTCCCAGCTCTTTTTTGAGATTTGGCTTTGCCTTATTTAAAATTGAGCGGTAATAAAGGATATGCTCGTTTTTCGGGTCATACGCCATTATTGTCAGAAGACCCGCCAAAATCTGCTCTTCTGAAAGAGACTTCATGTCGAAGTTTCCGGGCGCTTCTCCGTCTTTCTTTTGAACGGGAAGAGGAATCGTTGGGTCAAGATGAAAAGCTCCGTCAGAGAATTTAAAATCCTCCGGGAGATTAATAAAATAAATTGAGTCTAACTGTGAAATTGAGTCCATAAAAACCTATGCTTGTGGCGCTGTGGCCTGAGACTGAGCCGCTTGTTTTGCCTGAAGCGCCGCCTGTTGCTGGGCAAGCTGCTCCTGGGCTGAAAGCTGAATTTTTCGCACTGATGTAAGATAGTCGTTTAAATGCATTTTATATGAAAGTGGCAGAGAATTTTCGTCAAATTTTACGCTGGCGATACAAACATCTTTACGACCTTCGATTAAATCTGCGGAAACTACGGATCCACGAACAGAGAGAAGCTCGCTTGGCTCGTTGAATTCAAGACGAAGAATAGCTTCTTTTCCTGTAAGGAACTGCGAAAGACCAATGAGAACGACACGAGCTCCAGAAAATGAAAGGTCTCGGACAACGCAGTGTCGAGGAACGCTCTGAACGACTACGGTACATTCTTCTTTTGCGAGGTTTAGCTTGCGTTTTGAGTCCTCGTTGATAGGAATTCGTTCTTCCCGCCGGCGAATTGCGTTTGCGTTGGCTTCGAGCAATTTTCCGCAAATTTCGATTAGGTCATCTGGCGGACGGGCAGAAAACTGCAGAGTGACGATGACTAAATCTTTGGAATTCATATATGGGCGAATTTCCGCAACACGAGAAGCTACGAGAAAAGTGATGATTCCGTCACCTTCCTGTTCGTTAAAACAAAAACGGATGTTCGCAGTAGGATTGTCTTTTGCCGCTAATGCCTGAAAAGCACCGCCTTTTGTACCGACGATGATTTTTGCGTGCTGAAATGATGTTGAGTTGATAATGCAAGGCCATTGCCCGCCGTTACATTTTACATAAACCTGACGCGGGTCGAGTCCGAGAGCACGAATTATATCTTTTGTAAAAGTGATTTCTGTGTCACGATATTGGTCGTAATATTTTGTGAGCTGTTGGCTAGTTGCGATTCCCATACAGTTATAATAACCCATAAAACCGTTATCGTCAATAAAATCCAAGGAAGACGGCATTTTTTCTGAGCGTAGAATAAGAAAGAATATTTCTGCCGTTTATAAAAAGCGAGCTTGAGCCGCCGCCGTCCATCTGAAGGGCGTCAGCGACATTCAGGCATAAAAAAATATCAGCGCAGTCATTATAGGAAAGCCCCGTGCTTTTTGACTTTCTTTCTCCTTCCACGACAAGAATATAGAGCGTTTTTTTGTCTTCTGAAAGCCCCAGTGCTGTTCTGGAGTCTTTTATGTCTGCGAAGTCAGAGATTTTTTTTGAATCCGAAAGAATTTGGAAAAAGCCTCCAAAAGCAAAGTCACAGTCAGTAAAAGCGTCAGCGTGCTGGTTTCTGATGATTTTTGCCGTATAGCCTTCTTCATTCTGGTTTTTTGTAAAAGTAATTGCCGCATATCGTTCAATCGGCTTTGAAAGCTCTGTTTTATTTGCAATGTGAACTCCGCAAATCCGCCTTTTCCCGTTTTTTCTGCTAAAGGGTGCCGTATTCACGACTATTTTAGAGCCTGTTTTTTCTGAAAATTCCTTTGCGGTAACTCCCGTAAAATAACCGGTATTGCTTTCTTTTTTGTGAGTAAAATCATTTTCGGTGCCGGGGAAGGTCTTAATCGAGATTTTAGGATTGGAAAGATTTATTTTGACACAATGATAGCGAAGGGGATGCCCCGGGTTTTCAAAATAAAAATACTCCGCCCAGTCAACAGAATCGATTTTTTGCCAGACGATGCCGCTTTCTGACGGAAGGTATTTTTTTTCTCTTTCAAAAGTCTCATTCGCATAGAAATCAATGTTCGTATTTGTAGAACAAGAGAAAACAGAAAGGAGGAGGAGAAAAATAGGAATAAAGCTTAGATGCTTGAAGAATGAAGATTTAGAAGCGAAAAGATAAAAGTGAAGAATCTTAAATTTGCGTTTATCTGTGTTCATCTGCTCTGTATGACAGTTTTGCAATAAAAAAGCCCTCGCTTATGGCGAAGGCTGACTTTCCTTAGTAAGAAGCGCGAGAATCGTGTGTTCTGCGTGTTTTCTTCATCATTTTGCGCTGAAGAGTTTTGTTCTTGCGGTTAAGGATTGTTGATGGCTTTTCGTAATATTCGCGCTTTTTGTATTCGCGGATAATGCCTTCTTTTTCGACCATTCTCTTGAAGCGTTTGATTGCCTTTTCGAGATTTTCGTTGTCTTCAACCATAATTGTTGCCATTCTGTGTTCACCTCCTCACTACCGAAGAATCCGTAAGTGGAGAGTAGTATACCAGATTTTTAAAAAGCTTTCAAGAGTTAAAGATAGCCATTACTTTAAATTCCTGACCAGGGTGAAGTCGTAGCCTAAGTCCAGAAGGTTTCCGATTAAAAGCGACAGCTCCTCGTAGAGGTAGTCTTTTCTGGTTCCGTCGGGGGCACCGACATTTATCGGGATAATCATATTTGGAGAGGCTGCGTCAACATAAAGCTTTACGAGCTCCTTTGCTGACAAGTACCACTTTTTTCCGTCAGCTGCCTTTTCGAGGGTATAGCCGTCGAGGGCGAGCCTGCCCGCTTCAATGTACCGGTAGCCGCTTGCTTCCCCGGCTTTTTTTATTTCTTTGGTCGCTTTGTAAAAGGGGGCGTGCCACAAAAGTGACAGTTCCCGTCCTGTCGCAGAGAAAAATTCATCTTCGTTGCGTGCCAAACCCCGCCTTATGAATTCTTCGTCGATGATAAAGCCTTTTTCGGTCAAATCTGCCGTAGAAAAATACATTGATGCGCAATCGTGGCCGCTCTCGATAATCTGCTTACATTCTTTTGGGTATCTTCTGATGAATTCGCCGTTTAAAAAGAATGTTGCCTTAATGTCATAGCCTGCAAGGACTGAAAGAATATGTGTGAGTCCGTCGCTTGAATCGAGGGCGTCAAAAATAAGGGCGATTTTTTTTCTTTCGTCGCTCGGCTCAACTGTCTTTGGATAGACGGCATAGGAGGTGCCGCTTCCGCTGAAATTCCTGATGTAAAGGGCATTTTCGTATAGCTTGTTGTCGGTTAGACCTGTGTAAACCCGGTATTTTGCGTTTTGTACGGCGTAGACATTTACTTCGGCTTTTTTCATAAATTCAAATGAAGTTCTGGAGTCTTCGGCGCTTGTCTGCCAGACATTTTTGAACTGATCGTAGTCATAGAATGTCGCCTTGTTGACGGCACTTTGTGCCGTTACGATGTTCTCGGCGTTCGGTTTCCAGAAGGCTGTGCTTGCGCTTGATAAAAAGAGCATTCTTCCTTCTTTTTCGAATCTTCCGTCAGGGCCGGTTTTCCATTCCCGGACTGTTGATTCTCCGCCGACATAAATTGTGTTGTTTCCGTTCCAGACATAAGAGTAGATTTTTTCTTTTCCCAGCCTGCCCATTTCGCGCCAGTTGTTCAAGTCATAAATATAGGCGAGTTTTTGAGAGGCGAATATGATTTTTCGTCCGTCGGGGGAGACAAGGGGGCGGGTGGCGTTTTCTACCCGGTTGAGTTCTTTTAGCTCAGATGAAAGCCGGTAGACACAAGAATTCCGCTTTCCGTCTTCAAGACCAATCAGATTTACCCAAAGAATTTGCGAGCCGTCGGGGCAGAAAAAGACATCGTAGTCAACAGGTGAGCCTTGAATATCTTTAAAAGGCTTTGAATAGACGCTCGTCAGGTAAGATGAAGCCGTTCCGTTTACCTTGTAGCTTGAAACAACGGAATTTGAATTTATGACGACAATTTTGTTTAAAAGAGGGTTCACCCAGAATTTGTCGTGATGGCTGTCAAAACCGAGGGGAAGGCGTCCGATTACGATTCCGATTCCAACCATAGGCGAGTAAAGTCCGCGGGTGTAGAGTTCTTTTGAGGAGATTTTGTAAACCAAGTCCTTGTTAATGTAGATTAGATATTTTGAAGAAGCCCAGGTGACTGAATTTATTGAGCCTTCACCGATTTTCCTGAATTCTTCGCCCATCTGAATTTTTTGAGATACAGCTTTTGGGTCTCCGAAGTAAAGATTTCCCGCCTTTTCGTAGACGAATACCGAGCCGTCTCCTGCCCACTTTGCGGGAACAGAGTCAAAATTAAAGTCGCATTTGTCGGCAAGTAAGAATTCTTCGAGAGTGGACATATTTTTAAGGTAGAGCTTTCCTCTTGCCGCATCTGTTTTTTTAACGAAGCATGACCATTTTCCGTCGGGGCTTACCGCCTGAGGTAAGAGTGCCTTTGCATCCGCGGGGATATTTTCTTCCCGCTTGAGCCAGCTTAATGTCTGGTCAGAGACTGAATAGCGGGCCGTCCCGTAGCGGTTCCTGATTTGCAGGACAGAGCCGGAACTTAAAAGTTCCATTCGCTCAGGGAAACAGGTCAGAATTTTAGTGCTTTCGGTTTTAGTCGCATCACCTAAAAAAAGCGTCTTATAGGAAACGGTTCCGCCAAGCTTGTGGCTTACGGTGAAAAGATATTTGCTTTCGGCGTTTATCTGCGGGTTTTCGAATTTTACCTGAGAATAAAGGGGCGTTAGGAGAGAGCAAAGAAGAAAAAAGAGTAAGGAATGGGGAGAGAAAAATGAGAAAGTAGAAAATTGGAGATTGAAAACTGAAAACTTTTTTTTTCTCATGGTATCCTAAATTAGACCGTTGACTATGGGAGTCGGGAGGCTTTCCACTTCTTAACTTCTGATTGCTTTATTTAATGACCTCTCCATTTCGGTCGAGGTGATTCAACTCTTCTTCGATTTCGGCGATTTTTGTTTCGATTTTTTTGACACGGCTGTCGCGGTCAAGAGCCTGCTTTACTTCGAGCTGCCCGAAAACATTTTCTAAAATTGCCTTGTCGCTGGGTTCTGCGTTTTCTGTTCCGCACCAGGGGCAGTAGAAAAAATCCTTCTGAATAGTCTTTCTGCAAGACTTGCAAACGCAAATAAAATCCATATCCATAATTATAACACAATTATCGGCGGATTGTCACAAAAAAATCGCCGTAGAGAAAAATTCTCGTACGACGATTCCAATTTTTATAGAATTAATGATTTATCTCCTGCGTTTTGCTTTTAGTGCCTTTTTCAATCTGACATGATAATCGTAAGATTGAGCGGTATTTGATTGGTCTGTAAGCAATGGCAAAGATTTTTTCACTTCATTATATTTTTTGTTTGATTTTGAATCCAATTCGCCTTTTTCGCTTAAAACAGGCATATCAATAACCGCTTTAACAGCACCCGCCAAAGCGCGAGAAACCGCTATTAAATTTATTTCTTGTTCCGTCAAGCGATTGCTGGTAATTTTTCTGAGACCGAAAAATCCTTTCTTTTTTCTTGTGACGCTATCCAAATAGACTGCACTTTGCGCGAACATTATATTCAATGTGTCCAGCAAATCATGAAACATTTCAGTCCGTTTTGTTATTGCCTTACATTTTGTTTCCGAAATTTTCATAGATTCAGCGGCGGCGGTTGCTTCTGAATACATAACCTGCGCTTTTTCGAGATTTTCATCCGCTTTCATTGAGGCGGATATTCCTGTAAAAAGCAAGACTGGAGCGGCAATCGCCGCCAAAGGAGTCGCAGCAGCCCCCGCTAAGAAACCGAGACTTGAAACACCTGCGAAAGCGGCGACACCAACGCCCGCTCCGATTGCACCAGTTTTCAAACTGGATTCATAAATATTCGTCAATTCCCGAATTTGCAATGTGTCTTGGGGAGTTAAGATAAAACTTGAAATCTCATTCATCCCCTCAGAAGTTTTTAGTTCGATATGCTTGATGCGTTCATATCCGCGCAAGAATTGCTTCATTGAACTGTCAAGAACATCTTTTTTTGCATATTCAAATTCTCGCAGTGCGAAAGTCGTATTTCGTTTCGCCGCTTCCAAAGAATTCTTTGCATTGTTGTACAGGCGCTGCGCATCAGCAGAAATTTCATTTGCTCTTTCATTCGTCTGTTTGGCTTTTATATGGCTTCCAGCCCCGATAGCACCTGCCGCAATTCCAAGCCCAGCAATCAAAAAAGGTATAGGCATTTTATTCTCCTACAAAACATCATCTTCATCAGAATCCAAAAAATTTTTGAATTCACTCGTATTTTCAAACTTGACTTCACCGCCAAGTTTTTTCGTTATCATATTTGCGCCCGTTATTACGCCATTTGCATCCCCGACTTCAAACGCCAGTTTCATTCCTTGCAATGCTTCATCAAAACAATCCTGATAATCCTTGAAATATGTTTCGAGATAGGATTCAAGTTCTTCCCGATATTGCCGCGCTTCATTTGCAATGTCATCGTATTCAGAAATCAGCCTTTTTCTCTCATCGCTTTCCATTTTGCGTTGTTTTATTCCGCCGATTATATTATTGTAAATGCTGCTCGTGACCATAGTTCCGACTAAACAGCCGATTGCCGCCCCGACAACAGGAATCGGAATCAACGCCTGCCCAACCGCCATTGAAGCACCGGCTGTAGCAAAAGAAATTCCTTTTTCACCCAATTCGATAATACATTCCTCTGTCGAAATTTCGCCATTTGCATATTTTTTCAGCGTATTCCCAGTGACAATAACCGCCGTAATTACATAACCAGGAACATTTGATTTTGAAAGAGCCTGAATGAACTTAGAGGAAGAATTTGAAAGCGTGTGCGAAATTGTGGTAAGACCGCCCGTCAGGACATAACCAGTTGCGGCTGCTTTTCCAGTGTCAACTGCCGTATCTTTTAGCGCATCTTCTGCGGATTTTTCGCCTTTTAGCACAGAAACGATGTTCATCACTCCCGACATCGTTGCAGTCATAAGCCCTGCATTTGCCGCACCCTGCAAGCCTGCTTTATGCCCAGTTTTCAGCGCATTTTTTACGGAAGTTTTTGCGACTTTCCTATCTATGATTTTTTGCGATTCTCTTCCTTTCTCTATTGCTTTTTGCTTTCCCTCTTCGGAAAGTTCAATTCCTTTTGATTTTAAATATTCCTCATCCGTCACGAATTCTTCATTTGTGCGGCTTCGCTTTGCGTTATTGAATTTTCGTGATACAGTCTGTAAATTGTCATCGCTGTTCGCAATTTCTTTTATATCGTCATTGGTAATCCAGGCTTTGTTTTTAGTCTGCGAGTGAATTTCTTCAATCGGGGTGATATGGTCACCTTCCGCCAAATGATTCTGCCAGTCTGTACCGAATTCTGTCTTCGCATCTATTTTTCGTAATCTCAACTCCTGATTGGTATAAGGGTCAAGAACTTGTGAGCCACTCTGTTCAGCCTGATTAAAAGATGTTTGTTTTACATTCCGTTTCGCAATTCCACTGTCATATAAATTTCTGTTGCCTGTGTAGTTTTGAGGTTTCGCAAAAGTCTTTGCGGCTTCCTCTTTTGCAACTTGAGAAACAACAGTCGAAGAGAATCCCGTAGTCATGTTTTCGGCGGTTCTAAGTTCCTTATCTTTTTCATCTTTCTTTTTTCCGAACAAAAACATTTTCATACCGCCTGACCGAGAACGAATTCATTCAATTTGGTCTGAAAATCAAAATATTCAGAAAGAAGGCTCTCGCATTTTTCCAAAAAATATTGGGAAACAGAAAATTGCTCGGCAAGTTCTGAAATCAAATTTCTCTCAGAACCATCATAATTCTTATCAGCCATCGCAAGCCCAATTAATTCAAACAGAACAATTTTTGCCGATTTTTCATCGAAAATCGCTTTTGCCGTATTTTTTAACTCTTCAATCGTGTTCTTTTCTGTTTCATTTGAAAATTCGACATTCATCTCAACACAATATGAGTCTAACATTTGTCGCTCAGAATCGCTAAAGTCGTCGTCGATGTTTGAAAGATGATACGCGAAACCAAGAAACAAATTTTTTTGTTTTTCATTCAGAAGCGAAAGATACATAAATCCCCCTTTTTAATTTTTCACAAGCGGCATAATTCAACCGATAATAGTTTTCCTTTGTCATTTTGCTCGAAAAATAGATTTCGTACATTCTTTCGATATTGCATATTTCAGGGCGATTTTCGTATATTTTGCAAAGATTCGTTTTTTCATCAAGAAATTTGCAGACTCCGTCTCCACGGTTCAATGATTTGTATAAATCAGAACGCTCGAGATGACGGCAACAGACACCGCATTTGTCGCAAATAAACAAAATCACCCCTTAATATAATGTAATATTACACCCTAATATAGTTAAATTTCAAGTAAAAATTAAAAATTAGGTATTTTAAATCGTGTTTCTAAAAAGCAAAAGTTATCATTGTTAATATATGCAGAATTTGTCATTGCAAGAAATCTTTATAAATAATCTCAAATTTTATAGAAAGAAAAACGGTTTTTCACAAGAAGCGTTATCAGAAAAACTCGGAAAAGGAACAAATTATATAAACAAGATTGAAAGCCACGCAAGTTTTCCGACAATTCAAGTTATAGAAGAAATCGCAGATATATTTAAAATAAAGGCATCGCAACTTTTTGAAGAGGAAAAATCTCCAAAAAATATCATAAAATCAGACAGGGATAAATTCATTGAAGATGTAACAGCAACTTTATACAAAAAACTTAGCGACGATATGAGAAACATTTTGGAAAAAATTTAGAGGAAATCTTCAAAACGCAATTCCCTATTTCTTCAAAAGCGTAAGCGGGTCTACGAGCTTTCCGTTTTTGTAGACAGTGAAGTGCAGGTGAGGGCCTGTTGAGTAGCCGGTTGAGCCTACCAAGCCGATTTTTGTGCTCTGGTCTACGCCCTGGCCTTTTTTTGCGAGGGTTTTTGACATGTGGCCGTATAAGGTTTGGTAGCCGTTTCCGTGATTTATGATTATGTAGTTTCCGAAGATATTTGACCAGCCGACATAAACGACTTTTCCGCTCATCGCCGCCCTAATTGGAGTTCCTGTCGGGCAGGCCATATCGATTCCTGTGTGACTTGAGGCGACTCCTGTGAAAGGGTCTTTCCTTGGTCCGAAACGGGAGGTAAGCCGCCAGCTGGCCGTAATCGGATAAACGAAAAGCTCTCCCATGGCTTTTTTGAGGGATAGGGCGTCCATTTTAGCACCTGGAATGAAAAGCTCCATTCCCTTTGTGAGGGTTTCACTTGAAAGATCGTTTGCATCCAGAATTTCTTCGACGCTGACATGATATTTTACAGAAAGAGAATTTAAGGAATCACCGGCACCTACCTTGTGAACAAGTCCGTCCATCGAAGGGATTTTTAATTTCTGGCCTTGCATGAGGGTTCTGACATTTGAAATATTGTTTACGGCAATGAGCGTCGAGATGTTTGAAAGAGCGAATTTTCTTGAGATTGTGCTGATTGAGTCTCCGGATTTTACCGTGTAGGTTTGGAATTTTACCGCTTCTCCAAGCCCGACATTTGAAGCTGAAAGAATTGTTCCGTCATCCAAAAGGACATTTCCGTTTTCGTCAATATTGTCCGCCAGAGTGTCATACATTGCAAAGCGGGACATAGCTGCGTTCAGCGCTTCAAATTCATAATTTTCATCGAAGGTGACTTTTGCAGAATTATTTTCGATAAAAGAAAGTGCATTGAAAACCGTGAAGGGAATAATCAATAAAAGTGCGAGAAAAATAAGGCATGAAAAAAGCTTGGAAAGACCCGCAATCGTAAACTGCCGCTCAGTCGCAGAAATTGAGGCTGAAACAAGAGCCTTAGAAGCAGAAAAATTTGCGCGTGAAGGATAATTTTCCCTTTCGCGAGATTTTTTCGGAAGGCGGGGAAGAGTGAAAGCAGGGCGAGGAGCGTTCTTTTTTACAGCCGAAGATGAACCGACAAAACTGATTATTTCCATATAAAAAGTATCGGCAATTTAAAAAAGAGAATTTAGGGTATCTCTGAAAATTCAGCTTTTTAGAAAACTAGGTGCGCTTTCAATTATCAACTCACAACTCTCAACTCTCAATTTGAAATCTCCGATAATCAAAAAGAATAAGTTTTGTGGGAGAAACTAAATGAAAAAGATTCTTAAGAAAATTGCCCTTGTTTTTATTACTGCGATTTTGATTTCTGCTTGTACAACGACTCAGAAAGAACTTTCCGTGCAGGAACTCATTATGGAGGGGCGTTTTGACGAAGCAAAGGAAATTTTCAAAACAAAGACTGATATTAATGCAACTGATGAAAACGGAGACACAGCCCTTCATGTTGCGGCGCGCGTAAATGAAGCGGATTTGGTCAGCTTTTTAATCATAAAGGGGGCTGACACCGAGCTTCGGAACAACGACGGGGATACGGCTCTCCATGTCGCTATAAAAAATGATGCGATTGATGCGGCCAAGGTTCTTGCCATTGTTCACGGTGATATTTTCGCAAAGGATGCCTCCGAAAACACTGCATTGGAGCTTGCTCTTGAAAAGGGCGACATCTGGTACGAGGCTATGATTACTCCTCAGACTGGCGAGCTTCGTGATGTTGACGGCGAATCTATCGTTCATTATTTTGTGAAAACCCGCGATGAAAAGGCAATTAGTCGCTGCATTGATGTCGGAGTTCCTCTTTCGGTTCGGGATAATTACGGTCTTTCCCCTCTTAATCTTGCATTTAAATCTGCTGATAATGCGGCAAGCATTCGGATTGCGGCAAAACTCCTTCTCGCGGGCGCGACTCCGGTTCGCGGGGACTACGCTTATTTTGAGGATGCCGTCAGGACTCACAATATGATTCTTCGCTTTAATGACGGTCAGACCCCGCTTCATCTTGCGACAATTGACGGACACACAGGCATAGTTGACTATATCCTAAAAGAGCAGACTTCTGTACGGACTCAGGATATTCTTGCGGCTCAGGATATTTCCGGGGCGACTCCGCTGCACGAGGCGGTTCGTTATGGCAGGGTAAACATCGCCCGGCTTTTGATAGCGAATGGCGCGAAGGTCAATGCGATGGACTCAATCGGAAAAACTCCTATTCTTCTGATTATTCCAGTTGACGCCCAGGCTGAAATTTATCCTCTTCTTCTAAAACAGGGAGCGAATGTAAATCAAAAGGATATGTATGGTGACACGCCGCTTCATGTTGCGACCCTTGCGGATTCTCCTGTGGGAACTCTTTCTCTTCTTGTAAGCAACGGAGCCGTCGTAAATGAGCGAAACAAGGAAGGAGTTACGCCTTTGGCTCTTGCGATTGAAGCCGGTCACTCTGCCCAGGTAAAATTCTTTGCCCAGAACGGAGCCGATATTTATGCTGAAGATATGGAAGGAAACACTCCTTTGAGTAAGGCTCTTGAAGCTGAAACGAAGGATATGCTTGAAAGTCTTGTAACGGCAAATAATATAACTTCTACTGATTCAAGCGGAAATACAGCCCTTCACATTGCTGTCGCAAAGGATGCCCCGATTGAATACATCAGGTATTTGGTTGAGGCCGGAAGTGACATAAATGCCCGGAATAAAAACGGAGACTCAGTTCTCTTTATTACGGTTCAGAAAAACAGGAGGGATGCCGGCGACCTTCTTCTTGAAAAAAATGCGGATATTTTCGCTACGAACACTCAGAATAATTCTCCGTTGAGACTGGCCCTTACCCGCGGCGGAGAAATTCAGGATTGGCTTGTAAATTCCAAAACTTTAAATTCAACTGACGGAAGCGGAAACACGCCCCTGCACTATGCCTCAGAATGGCACTTGAACAATGCGATTGTCTCTTTGATTCAGAAAGGGGCTAAGGTTGAGGCAAAGAACGCTAACGGAGAGACAGCGGTTTATTCTGCGGTGAAGGGTGGAGATGAAAGTCCTTCCACAATCAATGTGCTTGTCAATAACGGGCTTGTGATTGACTCAAAGGATAAGCTGGGACGAGATAATCTCGGCAATACGCCTCTTCACAGCGCCGTAAAATGGAGCGCTTTTAATACGGCAAAAACATTGATTTCTTTGGGCGTTGATGTAGACGCGCAGAATTTGAGCGGGAAAACCGCTTTGAGCGATGCGTGCCGAAGTGCGAAAAAAGAAATGGCTGTCCTTTTGATTCGCAGCGGGGCAGATATAAACGCAACTGATGCGACAGGAAGAACCGTTCTTATGGACGCAATTTCAAGCAACAACGAGGATATGGTTCGCCTTCTTTTGGGCTACAAGGCAAACGCAAATGTCCAGGAGATGAGCGGACGAAATGCCTACCACGAGGCGGCTCTTACGGGAAATGTGGGAATTATCAATATGATTAGAAAGGCCGGAGGAAATCCTCTTTCCCGTGATGCTTCCGGCGAGTCTCCGTTTTCTCTTGTTATGAACTCAAATATTTCTGCGATTCAGGCGGTTCTTGGAAATGACACAAGCTTTACTGATTCTGACGGAAACACGCCTATTCACATCGCCGTTGAAAAAAGGGCTGACGCTAAGACTTTGACCCAGCTTTTAAATATGGGCTACCCCGCAAGCCAGCGAAACGGAAAGGGTGAGACTGCCCTCAATAACGCCGTGAACAAAAATCTTAACGCCCAGGCTCTCGTTCTTCTTGAATATGGAGCAGATCCCTATATTTCAACACCGAGCGGGGAAAATGCCTTGACAGCGGTATTTAAGTCAAAAAATACGACTATTCTTGATGCAATCGTAAAATATGACAGCACGAAGACGGACCGCCAGGGAGACGGAATTTTGCATTATGCGGCTCGCTTTGCGGACAGGGAGATTGTAGAGCACCTTATAGGACAGAAACTTGACAAAAATGCCAGAAATATCTCAGGCGAAAGCCCAAGTGAAATGGCCAGTCGCTGGGGGCGAAAGGACATTGCTGAGCTTTTGAAATAACCTCTCTTTCTGTTGTTGGAATCTGAGTTTTAAGATATAATTCAGTTCTTATGAAGATTGCAATGTTCACCGATGCGTATTATCCGCGTATAAACGGTGTTACAGTTTCAGTTCATTCTTATGCTACTGAGCTTTCAAAATTAGGGCACACGGTCTGTGTTGTTTGTCTCGAATACTCAGAAGAACAGCAGAAAAGCGCGTTTTTTAACGAAAAAGAGAGTGATGAAAAATCTCCGTTCAAAATCGTCAGAATTCCTTCATGGTCCTTCAGCGCAATTTCAAAGGAAGACAGAGTCGCAAAGTTTGACAAATGGCATCGCGTAAAAAAGATTATGCGTGACTTCAAGCCCGATGTCATTCACATCAATTCTGAATGGGTAATAGGCTATTTTGGCGCAATGTATGCCGTTCACGACAAAATTCCTTTTGTTTTTACCTTCCACACAATGTGGGAGGATTATCTCGTTAACTATGTAAACTTCCTCCCTGATTCAGGTCTCCGGAAAATTGGCCGTTCTGTCGTAAAATTCTATCTTAAGCGGGCTGATGTAATAATCGCCCCTACAAAAAAAATCGCCTCAGTTGTTCAAGATTATGGAATCCAGAAAACACCTGAAATCTTACCGACGGGAATCGTTGATAGTCTCGAAAAATATTCGCTTATCCGGCAGGGAACGATTTCCCTTCAGATTTTAAAAAAATTTCCTCAGCTGGTCGGAAAAAAAGTCCTTCTTTTTGTCGGTCGAATCGTAAAAGAAAAAAACCTTGCCTTTTTGTACGATGTCCTTGAAGAAGTTAAGAAAGAATATTCATTAACGGCGCTGCTTTTTGTTGGTGGCGGCCCGTATCTTGAAGAATTACAAAAAATAGCGCGGGAGCGGAACCTTTCGTCTTCTGTTGCCTTTGCCGGTTATATTCCGTCAACGGACATTATTTATTTTTATAAATTTTCGCAGGTTTTTGTTTTTCCGAGCAAAACCGAGACTCAGGGCCTTGTCACGGCGGAAGCGATGCTGGCGGGGCTTCCTGTCGTTGCAATCGGCGAGCTAGGCACGGTTGATGTAATGCAGGGCGACAACGGCGGCTTTATGGTGAAGGACGATGTAAAGGAATTTTCTGAAAAAGTCGTCACCCTCATAAAAAACGCAAAGGTTCGTAAAAAGAAAATCAAAGATGCGGTAGAGTGGGGTAAAAAATGGAAAATCTCATCCCTTACCCCCCGGCTTGTCGAATGTTACGAAAAAGCAATAAGGGTATCTCAAAAAACTCGCCTTCGGCAATTTTTTTGAGAACCCGACGAGTTTTAACTCTTGAAAATAGCAAGAGTTAAAACATCGCATTTTCAAAGTTATCTCTAAAAATTGCAATTTTTAGAGATTCCCATAAAGTTAAAAACAGAAAAATAAAGGAAATACATTATGAAAAGAAAATTGCTTACAGGTCTTTTGCTTATTAATTCTTGCCTGTCATTTGTTTGTGCCCGTGGTGCCCAGGAGCTTTTGGAAAGCGGACACTGGGTTTACGATTCCCTTACTGCAATTTCTCTGGAGGCTAAAGTCCTGAATTTTTCAGGAACGGCACCGCTTACAATCAAGCAGGTTCAGTTATATCTCGATGAAATTGACTATGATTCTTTGAGCGATGTAGGGCGCGAGGAATATGACAGAATCGAGAGATATTTTGCAGAAGAGCCGTTTAAAGTTATAAATTCAGATATTCTTTCCGTAGGCTTTGAGCCAAGCTTGAATTTAGCGGGCTTTTACAAGACAAACGATGATATTGACTGGGTGTATGACAGATACGAAAGAGACCCTATGCTCGATGTTCCCGCAACAATCGCTTGTGGTGATTATGTGACGATGAAAATGGACGTAATTCTCGCACAGAATAAGGGTGCATCTCTTCGGGATTCGAATTACACAAACATTCTTTACTCTGCAGATGATTTTGACATCAATTTTCCTGACAACGGATATTTTTCAACCGGAATTATGCTGACAGAAAAAACTGGAATAGGATTTCAAATCGGAAAAGGAAGCCGTTCAATCGGACGAACCCTGACAGGCTCAATGATTTGGTCTGATTATCTTACGGGTGTTTCTTATGCGCAGCTTGAGCTTTATTCCCCGTCTTTTAAGTACACGGGAGCCGTTTCTCAGTTCAATGTTGACAAATATATGTATCATCATCAGATAGAAGCCAGATTTTTTAAAATATTCCAGATTACTTTCGTTGAAGGACTTTTAGTTTACGCTCCCCTTGAGTTACGGTACCTGAATCCCTGGATGATTTTTCATGGAATAGCGGCATGGCGGGAGTACGAGCCAGACGATGATGACCCTGAATCAAATACCTGTGACTATTTCGGAATTAATTTTCAGCTTACGCCGGTAAAATACACTCGTTTTTACGGAACCTTCGCAATGACTCAGTATCAGACTCCATACGAGAGAAAAAACTACGGTGATTCTCCGACCCCGAACGGACTTGGCGCTCAGTTCGGAAACGAAACTTATATTCCGTACCAAAACGGAAGGTTTCACATTGCTCTTGAAGGAAGCTGGGCAGACCCATATCTTTACATAAAGGAAAGCCCGAACTGGTCAATGGTCAGAACTTACAGCGAAAATATGGGCGATAAGGCGATTTTTTACGAATGGATTGGCTCCCCCTTTGGCCCGGACACAATCTCAGGGGAGCTTTCCCTTGGCTATGAAGTTCCTGACAAATGGTCTGTCGATTTGATTTATCTTTTTATGGCTCGCGGTGAGCAAAGCGGGACAAATGTCTTTAAAAAGCTTTATGCGGCTACTGGCTGGGGCGGTCAAAAAACATCTTTTGATACAGAAAATGAAGACGAGGCAGGCGCGTGGGCTTATCCGGACAAGGACAGCCAGAGTGATTGGGAGTCAAAGAGAGACGCAATATCTCCCAGCGGAACGCCAGAATATGTAAACAGAATTTCTATCCGTGGAACCTGGAAGCCTAAAAATTATCTTACCTTCAGGATTCAGCCAAGCTTTGTTGCAATTATGAATCATAACAATGAGCAGGGAGAAAAAGCCTTTGGTTTTGAGCTTGCGGCCGCGTTGAGCGTAAATTTCATCAATATTAAAAAATAAGACTCTTTTGTAAAGGCCTGCTTGTTGCCCATAGTCGCATTTTCAAAGGCGGTCTTGGGCATTTTTTTTTATTTTATGCAGCCGCTCCGCCAAATGCCTGGAGGCCTGCGGGTCTGCGGTGTCATACACCCAGTTGTGGTTGAAGCAGGTGATTGTTCCATGGTTTCCGCTTGAACCGATGACAAGGCTGTAAAAGTCAGTGTTCTTTTTCTTCTCTTCTTCGATGGATTTTACAAGGTCGCGAGGAAGGCTTCCCATCACGAAGTCCGAAATCATCAGCACATCTGCGTTCTTGTAGCCGTCTTTCTGGAGCATCTGGACAGCGTGACGAAGAGCCGGGCTTGCATCCGTTCCGCCGTTGAAGCTCATGCGGAGAAACTGAACGATTCTTGTAAGCGCGTCGCCCGATTTGAAGTCCGACATATCTAGCGTTTCAATTCCTGTGGAAAACGAAATCAGATAGCATTTGCGTTCTTCCTCCATGGCGATTTTTGAAAGGGCGAATGTCACAGTCTTTGCGATGTTCTCTGGCGTTCCGCTCATCGAGCCTGATGTGTCCACGCAGATAATGACAGGACCTTTCTGGTCTTTTTTTGCAACGTCAACTTCTTCGCTCTCATGCTCTTCCTTGCTTTCCGCTTTGTCGTTTTGATAATCAAAGGACAAAAGCTGTTTCTGCGCGAATTTGAGCTGGAACAATTTCTTTGCCGCGGGATTTTTCATCATGGCAAGTTCAGCAGGAAGCACGGAGGCAATGTCGGAAGAATAGCGCAAGCCGTCAATTTCTCCACGGTAGGCGGGCTTTGGATGCCACTCGTTTTTGATGACGATTTTGTCGCGCATTTCCTTTTCAAAGATTTCCTGCGTGCGGCTCTGTTTTCCAATCATCTTGGCAAGTTCCTGCAAGGACTCGTCCTGCTCCAGAAGTTTCGCGAACTGCTCCAAGATTTCAAATCCGCTCGTTTCAAACGCTTTGTTGGACAAATCCCAGAGCCGTCCCAAATCTCCGATGAAAGGCAAAAGTAGTTTTTCAAGGCGCATGAACTTTTCGATTTTCTTGTACAGCTCTTCAAGGAACGCTTTTCTCATTTCATCAATTTGCTGTTGTTCCCACTTATTTTTGCGCTCAACAAGTTCTTTCTCCATGTCAGAAATAAAATTTCTTCTGAGTATTTCCAACTCTTCTGCTAATTTCCAAGAGATTTTTTCTTCGCCATTTTCTGCTTTTTTAACAACCTTTTGCTCAGAAAAAGCCTTTGCGTAAAAATCAAAATCAAAATTGCTCTGCGCAATGTTGCCGCGTTTTGAATCACTTACGCTTGGCAGACGCTTGTAATGGTATTTTATCTTTGAACTTTCAGCAGAAAGGTCTATTGCGATTTCTTCTGCGGAAAGTTTTTTCTGCTGGTTTATGAAAACCGCCTCATCAACAAACGGATTTTCTTTTTCCAGCTTCCGCTGAGATTTCAGAATCCACTCAAGAATATCAGTCTGAATGTTTTCAGAAAGACCTTCGTGCAAAGGCAGATAGTTCTTCATATCGCTTTTTGAAAGAATTTCTGAAAGCATTTTTTCTGCATTTTGGGAAAACTGATTTTTCGGGAAATCAATTTTGACATCTTCAGGCTCAACAGGAGCAATCATATCTTCCATTGCGTCCACAAGCTGCTTGCGCTCGTTTTCAGAACCGAGTGCTTGAGGTGCAAAGTTCTCAAACTTTCGCTTTTTCTTGGACTGCTGACGGTAACGCTTTATGTTCGACTGCAAGTCGTCTGCAATTTTTTCGAGATTTGAGAACACTTTGTTGCACAAACCAGAAAACTCATCATCAGAAAAATCTTCTGTTTGATGGGCAGTTTTATTTCGGGTAAGGCGCAAAGTTTCCCACCAAGAAGGTTTTTCAGGAAAAATAACATTTTTCAAACACTCGCGAGTTTGCTGGATTTTCTTCTCAATCCATGCACGTGCTTCTTCGCCCACACTCAAAATGTCTGAAATGCCGTCTGGATATTTTTGCTGAATTTCATTCACACGTTCCAAAGCCTTTCTGCTGAAATTCCGCGATTTACGATTATTTTTTCTCATTACAAAATCCTATTCATTTTACAAGATTTTCGATTTCGCCCATATTCTCAAATACGAACGAAACAATCTTCTGCAATTCAGAATCAGGCAAATCCTCCGTTGCGTGGGCAAGTCGGTCCTGGATTTTTTGCAGAGCAAGCACAATATTTTTCTCTTGAGACACACTGCAAAGCGTCTGAATTTTCATCTGAAGCCACGCCTTCTGCTCGTCTGAAAGAGAATGAACATCAGGCGCGACTGCATATTTCTGCTTCAATGCAGAAATCGCGTCTTTGGATTTTTGCATTATGATTTTTTCCATTCGCGGATAACAAACACAGAATATTCGTGTGTTTTTGTGGTATCGTCTTGTTCTCCGTCTTCATCAAAAATCTGGAAGAATGCCGCAGAATCACCATTTTCCGTTGAAGACCAATATTCATCTTCCGCCAAAACTTCAATTTTCTCGCCAATTGCTTGCAGCGATTTATTTATCAAATCCTTGTTTGCAAAAATTGCATTGAGCAAATCCTTGTCAGGAACAGTCCAATTTTGCGAGAACTCTGTCGGAATGTTGTTTTCACTTCCGTATTCAGACGCGATTGCAGCGATGTTGTCCCAAGTGCCTTTGTACTGCTCAAGTCCCATCGCATAAGTCTTTTCGCCAACAATGCACACAACCGCAATGACATTCGCTTTTTCATCGTCAGACAAATCTGCAATCTCGTCCGCCGTGTAGATTGTACCGTTTTTGAGAATCACATCGCCCACAGACAAAGCCGACGCAAGTTCAGACTTGAAATAACGATTGCGCTCCTTGTCGAGCGAAACTTTCGCATCCTGCAAACGTTGATTGCGCCATCAAGTTTTGCCGTGATACTCTCGTTGTATTTCTGATTCGCAAACAGATTCGCCTTGAACGGAATCGCGTCTTTTTCTTTCTGAGCCTTCAACTCTTCAATCTGCTTGTTGATTCTGTCAACGATTGGAGCGTAATGTTCTTTGTCAAAATTCTTCTGCCGTGTTTCGTGTGCAATGTCGGAGAATTTCTTCAACACAAAATATGTTTTCGCAGGATTTTTCTTGACGGTGAAATTATCGTAGCAAGAAATCTTATCACCGCTCTTTGAAAATGAATAATCCCTAACATATTTTTTGTTAGAATCATAAATTCTATGATAGTTGTTCCAACTATCGATTCTTTCGACAGTTACATAATAAGTTTTATTGTTGTCATCTTGATTTGCACATTCGTAACACTTTTCTCCATCAACAACAACAATTTTGTCCGTTGCAGCTTCCTCAATTTTATCAAGCCATTCATCTTCGACACATGATTGGAATTCCTCAATCTGCTCGTTGATTTCGTCAATCGCGCTGTCGCAGTCCACGCCGTTCTCTTTGATGCATTTCTCCACAATTGCACGAGCCGCCTT
>CALGGS010000088.1 GCA_937915735.1 uncultured Treponema sp. | reverse complement strand
AAAAGAACGGCGGAGCTGAGGGAATGCTCAAACGAAACAAGGAAAAGGCTGATTATCTCTACAACTTCCTTGATTCAAGCGATTTCTACCATGCCACAACTGAGAAGGGAAGCCGCTCTCTGATGAACGTTCCTTTCCTCACAAAATACTCTACTGCCGAGACAGCAGCCGCTGGAAAGAAAAACGAGGCTGACCGCTCTGACGCAGAAAAAGCAGCTCTGGCAAAAGAAAAGGAAATCAACGACAAGTTCGTTAAGGAAGCCGCTGCTGCTGGCCTCGTAAACCTCAAAGGCCACCGCTTGGTAGGCGGAATGCGAGCAAGCATTTACAACGCAATGACTCTGGACGGAGTTAAAGCATTGGTGGAATTCATGAAAAAATTCGCCGAGGCAAATAAATAATTAGACGCAGATTAACGCAGATAGACGCGGATTTATATTTTATCTGTGTTCATCTGCGTCGAAAAAAATAATTAGACGCGAATAAACGCTGATACACGCGGATAGATTATATCCCAAGCGAAAATCATCTGTGAAACACGAGAGTTTTTCCTGTGGGAATATATAATCTGTGTTCATCTGCGTGCATCTGCGTCGAAAAAAAAATGGAGAAAAATATGTATAAGATTCAGACTTTGAATAAAATCAGTGCTATCGGCTTGGAGAACTTTCCTCGCGATACTTATGAGATTGCTACGGATATCAATAATCCGGACGCTATTCTTGTCCGCTCTGCTGAGATGCATGGAATGGACTTGGGTGAGAGCGTTAAGGCTGTCGCTCGCGCAGGAGCTGGCGTAAACAACATTCCTTGCGATGAGCTTGCCGCTAAGGGTGTCGTTGTATTCAATACACCGGGCGCTAACGCAAACGCAGTAAAAGAGCTTGTTATTCTTGGTCTTTTGCTTTCTAGCCGACCGGCAGTTGCCGCAAACAAATGGGTGGCTGGCCTTGCCGGAAAGGGCGATGAAATCCCTGCTCTGGCAGAAAAAGGCAAATCTCAGTTCGTAGGACCGGAGCTTAAAGGAAAGACTCTCGGCGTTATCGGTCTTGGTGCAATCGGAGCTATGGTCGCTAACACGGCAATCGCTTTGGGAATGAGCGTCATCGGTTATGACCCCTTCCTTTCTGTAAAAGCCGCCCTCTCTCTTGACCGCAACGTAAAAATTTCTGACACCCTCGAAGGCGTTTACACAAAATCTGACTATATCACGGTTCATGTACCGCAGACAAACGACACGAAGGGCATGATTAATGCTTCTTCAATCAAAACAATGAAAGACGGCGTTCGAATCATCAACTTTGCACGAGGCGGTCTTGTAAACAACGCTGATGTGCTTGCGGCCCTCAACTCAGGAAAAGTCTCAGCCCTCATTACTGACTTTGCTGACGAAGAATTGCTCAAATGCGACAAAGTAGTCTGCTTGCCTCATCTTGGAGCTTCTACCCCGGAGGCTGAGGATAACTGCGCTGTTATGGCTGTAAATGAATTGCGCGACTTCCTTGAATGTGGTGAAATCCGTAACTCTGTAAACTTCCCGAAAACTTTCCTTAACAGTGAAATTCCTGCAAACGGAACGAGACTTTGTATCGCTCACAAAAATGTTCCAAACATGATCGCTCAGTTCACTGCCGTTCTCGGAAACGCAAAACTCAACATTGCCGGCATGGTCGATCAGAACAAAAATGATTTGGCTTACGCTCTTATCGATGTTGACGGAAAAGTCGAAGGCGAGGCTCTCAAGGCATTTGAGGCAATTGACGGCGTAATCAAAGTTCGCCCGATTTACAAATAAAAATTAGTCAGAGTTTAGTTTTTACTCCCGCTCTACTTTGAGCGGGATGTTTTTTATTGCAAAAATAAGAAAATGCTTATAATATAGGCGCACAAATTCTCAAGGTTTTTCTCAGGAGTGTGCAACTATGAAGCATTTTGTTTTTTTATTTTCCATTCTTTGTTGTTTTGCCTTTACAGGTTGTTTTGACAAAAAATCCACAAAAAAAGGGCCTCTGCCAAACCGCTCGGTAAACGGGCAGATTTTAAATGTCTCTATTGAGGCCGCCTTTGACACCCTTGACCCTCAAGTGGCTGTTTTCGCAACTTCCTTTGAGCTAATCGGCAATATGATTGACGGGCTTATGCAAATGGCTGACGACGGCTCGGTAAAAAAAGCTGTCTGCAAGGAAGAGACCGTTTCTAGTGATGGACTGCATTATACCTTCAAATTGCGCGATGATGTTTTTTGGTCAAACGGCGAGCCTGTCACGGCACACGATTTCGTTTACGGCTGGCAGCGCGCAATAGATCCAAAAACAAAGTCTGAATATGCCTTTATGATTAGCGACATAGCCCAGATAAAAAATGCAACGGCGATTCAGGCAGGACAAATGGAGCCAAATCAACTGGGAGTGCGGGCAGTTGATGATTACACTTTTGAAGTTGAGCTTCAGGTTCCAGTCTCTTATTTTGACCAGCTTTTGTATTTCTGCACATTCTATCCCGCAAACAAGGCTTTTATCGAAAAATGCGGGGACAAATACGCTACAAGCCCCGAAACTTGCCTTGCGAACGGAGCATTTTTACTTACGGAATATTCACCGACAGGAAAATCCATTTCTTACATAAAAAACACCGCTTACTATGACGCTTCTTCTGTCAAACTAGCAGGTCTTCATTACGAAGTAGTTTCTACCGGAGAAGAAGCATTAAAAAAATATCAGAGTGGTCAGCTTGATTTCGTTGAGCTTTCGGGTGACTCAGTAGAAAAAATGAAAAATGCTCCGGATTTTAAGCCTGTCGACTCAGGTTTTTTGTACTATATTACTTATAATTTCGATGACGCAAATTTCCAGAACAAAAACCTTCGTAAAGCATTTAATTTTGCAGTTGACAGGGAACTGGTTATAAAAGAGATGGCGGACGGCTCAGCTGCGGCATACGCCGCCATTCCACGAGGTTTTGCATTCTCACAGAGCGGAAAAGACTTTACTCCAAGTGGAGTTGAATTTCCAGAATTCTGCTCTTACAACCCCGAAAAAGCACGGGAGCATTTCAGGCTTGCCCAACAGGAGTTGGGAAAATCTTCCTTCAGCCTTGAACTTTTGACAGCAGATGGAGAAACACAGGTAATAGCATCAAATTCCATCAAAAATCAAATAGAAGCTCTTTTTCCAGGCGTCAGCATTACTATAAAGGCGGTTCCAAAAAGTGAGAGACGAAAAATCATGAGTTCGGGAAAATTCGAGTTTGGGCTGAACAACTGGGGACCAGACTACGCAGATCCCATGACATACCTCGCAATGTGGGTAACAGGAAATGACAATAATCAGGGAAATTATTTTAATCCGGCATACAATGCCCTTATCGCAAGCTGTACTGACGGCGAGCTTTGCACGAAGATAAGCGAAAGATGGTCAGCTCTTAAGGATGCAGAGCGAATGGTTATGGACGATGCGGTCATAATGCCGATTTATCAAAAATGTAACGCAAACCTCATAAAGAGCAATGTCCGGGGTATTGCCTTCCATGCAGTCGCAATCAACAGAATCTACAAAAACACAACCAAATAACTTTATCGCAAAGGAGTTTTTTATGGTACAGACGACAGAAAAGAAAAAATATTCACATTTGGCGTATCAATTCTCAATAAAAATTCTTATCATCCTTATAGCTTCATTTATAATTCAGAATATTTTTATCGTAAATACGGTGAAGTCATCCTCGCAGACTGATTATTCAGATTTCAGTGAAAAAGTCATTTCCGAGGATGCGGCAAAGATTCAGTACTGGAATGAAGTTCTTGTAAATGACTTACGGCTCTATTCTGACAATGACATCACAAAGGGAGGAAACAGCTCAGAAATTATTGACTGGCTTTTAAGCCACGAATCTATACGAAATCCTCTTTTTAACTATGTGATGTTCTGTACTCCGGATGGTGTCGGTCACTCGAGCGACGGGAAAATCCTTACGGTTATCTCAAAGCCTTTTTTCCGTTCTATAATGAATGACAAGCAAAAGCTGTATGTATCAAACATAGACTTTCAGACAGACGGCTCGGTCTGCTACTATATTGCCCGCCCTGCCTATAATGCAAACGGCTCTCTCATAGGCGTTTTTGCGGGAGCCGTTAAACTTGATGAAATTGATAAAATGATTGGCGAACTTTCCATGGGAAAAGAGGGAAAGGCCATCCTTGTAGGCTCAAACGGGGTACTGATTTCTCATATTCGCGGAATGTCAAAATATATGGACTTGTCATACAGCGACAAGGCCGGTTATGTCGGATTGGACACAATAGCATCTCTTGCCTGCAGCGGAAAAACCGGCGAAGGCTATTATGTAGACCCTAATGGAATAAGGACATTCGCTTCATTTGCCCCGGTCAGCGGAACCCCCTGGTCTGCAATCCTTACTATACCTCAAAGTCAGATTGAAGAAGCCGGAAACAGTTTAAGAATGGTAATCATCATAATCAGCATTCTTGTCGGAGTCATAGTCAGCCTTGCCTGCTCAATAATGCTGATTTTCGCGGTAAAGCCGCTTCGGATTGTTCAGGCTTCCATTCATCAGATTGCACAGGGAGATGCGGACTTAACGCAGCAAATTGCCGTAAAAAGCAAGAATGAAATCGGAGCATTGGGGGATGGATTTAACGCATTTATGGCAAAATTACGCATGATTGTAAGCGGCGTCAAAGACTCGGAAGAAACTCTCGGAGATGTAAACACAGGCCTGCAAACGAGAATCGATGAGAACGGAAAATCTATCGAGGCCATCATCACAGATTTAAATGACATTGACTCACAGGTACAAAATCAGGCATCAAGCGTTTCAGAAACAGCAAGTGCCGTCGAAGAAATTTCAAAAAATATTGAGTCGCTGGAACATATGATAGAAACACAGTCTTCTGGCGTAACGCAGGCAAGCGCCGCTGTCGAAGAGATGATTGGAAACATCTCAAGTGTCAATCAGTCGGTCAGCCACATGGCGAATGCATTTGAAGGTCTGACAAGAAATGCCGAGGAAGGAATTCAGCGGCAAAAAGACGTAAACGAAAGAATTAAACAGATTGAAGAGCAGTCAAAGGCACTTCAGAACGCCAACAAAACAATTTCAAGCATTGCAAGCGAAACAAATCTTCTCGCAATGAATGCGGCGATTGAGGCAGCTCATGCAGGAGAAGCGGGCAAAGGTTTCAGCGTTGTCGCAGAAGAAATCAGAAAGCTTTCGGAAACTTCAAGCATTCAATCAAAAACCATTGGTAATGAACTGAAAAATATCCAAAAATCTATCGACGATGTCGTAAACGCTTCTCAGGCTTCAAGCGAGGCATTCTCTTCTGTAAGCAACTCGATTTCCTCAACGCAGCAGCTTGTCTTGCAGATTAAAAGCGCGATGGAAGAGCAACAGGAAGGCTCTAAGCAGATTGGAGACGCGCTGAAAGTAATGAACGACAACACGAGTGAAGTCAGGGCGGCCTCACATGAAATGTCAGAAGGAAACAAAGCCATTCTTGTTGAAGTAGACCAGCTGAGGGACACGACTGATATCATTAAACAGAGTATGGAAAAAATTTCCGAAAGCGCAACAAACATCAGGAATTCCTCGAACTCGCTGACAGAAATTGCTGACAATGTAGAGGCTGCCGTTTCTCAAATCGGCGGACAAATCGGGCTGTTCACAGTCTAAACACTATTGGGAATCTCCATATCTTTGACTTAAAAATGAATTTATTGTATCATAGCCGGATTAGATGAGAGTTTCCAACAGAATCATTTTATTAAGTTTTTTGCTTTTGGGTGGTATTTCAGGCTGTCATAGCACAGCCCAAAATAAAAGCAGCAGGAGTTTTACCGTGGATACAAAAGTTATTGACCAGTACATTGACGATTTAATGACAAAATCGACAGCCGAGATTCCAGTCTGGAACATTGAAAAAGCTCGTGCTGGCTCAAAGTCTGGCTGGGACTACATCGACGGTTGCATGATTATGGCAATCCTGGAGCTTTATGACACAAGCAAAAACGAAAAATTCTTAAAATTTGCCGATTACTACGAGGATTACCGAATCCATGATGACGGAACGATTGACGGCTACTCAAAGGATGCCTGGAACATCGACGAAATCAACGGCGGGAAAAATCTCTTCCCTCTTTATTCTCTTACCAAAAAAGAAAAATACCGTCTGGCTCTCGAAAAGCTCTATGAGCAGGTAAAGGAACAGCCACGCACAAAAGAAGGAAATTTCTGGCATAAGGCAATTTACCCTCATCAGGTTTGGCTCGACGGCCTTTATATGGGTTTACCCTTCTATATGGAATACACGGCGACCTTCGAGAACGGGAAAAACAAGGACGACATCTACAAGCAGTTTTTTAATGTCGAGCGCCTTATGAAAAACGAAGCAGACGGTCTTTACTATCACTGCTTTGACAGCTCAAAGGTATCGTTCTGGTGCAACAAGGAAAGCGGTCTTTGCCAGAATTACTGGCTTCGCGCGCTGGGTTGGTTTAGTATGGCTATGCTCGACAGCTTGAATCACGCCCCTGACAAGGGCAGCGAAAACTGGAATCATTTAAAGCAGATGTTCGTCAACCTGCAGGACGCAATGCTAAAAATCCAGCATGAAAGCGGAATGTGGTATCAGCTTCCAGCCCTTCCGAATACAGAAGGAAATTATCTCGAAACCTCCGGAAGCGCAATCTTTGCCTACTCTCTTTTAAAAGGGCTTAGGACAGGAATTTTGACAGGCACCCCAAACGAAGCAAAGTACAAGGACGCCGGAATCAGGGCATTCGAAGGAATCTGCAAAAAATATCTTAAAACGGAGGGCGGCGTTCTTTCTCTTGGCGGAATCTGCCTTGTTGCGGGTCTTGGGCCTGAAAAAAACAAACGCCGCGACGGAACTGTCGCTTACTATCTGAGCGAGCCAATAGTAAAGGACGATGCCAAGGGCGTAGGCCCCTTCATACTCGCTTACAACGAATACAAGCTTCTTTCAAAATAAAGCCTTTTTAGCTGTCACAAGCCTGACTGTTCTTACGGTCAGGCTTTTTTTATCTAAATTTTATTAAGACAGCGGTCGCTAAATCATCACATTCTCAAAGTCACCTCTAAAAGCTGATGGTTTCAGAGCTTTCCGATAAAAAATGATATAAAATATCATAAAAAATATCTAAAATTTTCTCAAAATGTCTAAAATCTCCAAATTTTCTTGACTTTTGCATATTTACGATTTAGTCTAAATTAGAGATTTTTGAGATTTTCCTAAGAAAACACTTATTTAAATCTCAAATCTTCTTATCCATAAAGTTTTGAGGTATCAAAATGAAAAAAGTTCTTTTCAAGCGGGCCGCACTGTCTTTTATGGCTTGTGCCGCACTGGTTTTCGCGAGTTGTTCTGAAATCGCCGAAAATGAATACGAGCTTCCTGTCGTAAATGGCTCAGAAGCCGCAACTGCTGAACGGGCAGCAATCTCAGGAATCTCTTCGTTCTACGCTGACAATCTTTCACACGGAACATTCACTTCAAATGTCACCAGCGGGAATTACACGGTTTATGCAACAAGCTCAAAAACAGTAAGCACGCCTTACTCTTCTGCAACTCTTCAGGAGAAGACTTTCAAGCAGGCTCTTGCCCTTGGCGGGGCTGGTGTGGCAGGAAGCTACCGCTGTGTCAGCTTTGAGACTGCGGGTTCTGCTACTGTTACGGTTTTTGCAACTGGTGCTTCGGGCCGCTATCTGGCTCTCGTAGACTCAAAAGGCGAAGTCGTGAGCAAGAAGGAAACTTCTTCTTCTATCGCCGCATACACATATTCAGCTCCATCAGCCGGAACTTACTACCTTGAGTCTCTTGGCTCTGGAATCTCAATTTACTACATCAAAACTGATGCCTCAGGCTCATCATCATCATCTTCGTCAGGCTCATCATCTTCTGGAAGCTCTTCTTCAAGCTCAGGCTCGTCGTCATCATCAAGTTCTTCTGTAAGCAAAATTACACTTTACAAGGGTTCTAGCCAGAGCGGAACTTACTCTTCAATCAAGAGTGCCCTTGCCGCAGTCGGCTCATCTGGAAGCTACACAATCGTAATTCCAAAAGGCACTTACAATGAAAACTACATCAACTACAATGGTTCTGCCTCAATCACAATCCGGGGCACAACTTCTTCTTACGGAGACACTGTAATCAAAGGTCACGGAACAAACATGGCAACAGAAAAAGGCCGTGAGCTTCTTGAACTGAGCGGTTCATGCAATGTCGTCCTTAAAAACCTCACATTGCAGAGCGATTACAGCCGGGCAACTTACGGAAAAACTGATGTACAGTCAGAAGTCCTTGGCTTCGATTCAACTGGAACTCTCGCCGCTTACAACTGTGCTTTCAAAGGTCATCAGGACACAATGCGCACAACGGGAAAAACCTGGTTCTACAAGTGCGTGGTTGAGGGTGATGTAGACTTCATCTGGATGGAGTCCAGCGGAATCGTTGCCCTTTACGAGGAATGTACGATTTCTTCTGTATACGATTCTTCTGCTTCTTCTCACGAGGCCTATGTAATGGCTCCCCGTGCCACAAAAGCCTCAACAATGGGAAAGGGCGTTGTTCTCCTCAACTGTAAGCTCAACAGCGCAAGCGGAAACTCAACATATCTCTTCCGAAATCCCTGGGGTTCAAACTCTAATTACTACAATCAGGGTGCCGTCGTAAACTGCTCATTCGGCGGAAGCGGCTGGGTAAGCTCGGCTGCAAAAAATGCCGCTATGGGAACAGGCGACCAGCAGTACATCGGCTGGAAGATGGATTCAAATGTAGCCTCAAAATTTGGTTCAAAACTCAGCTCAATCGGAACTCTTTCAAGCTCTGTTAAATCTGCCGAGTACTCAAACCGAAATGTAATTTTGAACAGAAAAGTAAACACCAGCGGCAAATTCTCCGCTGATTCAAGCAGCTGGGATGTAGAATCTCTTGGAAACAATAACGGCTTCTTCGATTCTTCAAGCTCTTCATCATCAGGTTCATCATCTTCAGGTTCAAGCTCTTCTGGTTCATCATCATCTTCTTCAGGCTCTTCGTCTTCTTCAAGCGGAGCAAGCCTTTCAGTCAACGACAAGCCTGTAGGATACGCAAGCGTTTCAAAGCCAGGAAGCACTGTTACGGTTTCAAACCGCTCAGACTTCATCAACTATGCAAAGAAGGGCGGCTACATCATCTATGTAAACGGCATGATTGACCTTTCAGACGGCTACCTACCTTCAAGCGCGGGCGGCTCAACTTCAAAGCTTGACTCCCTCGTAAAATCGAACACTTCAAGCAAATATTCTTCTTACTCATCATTTGTCACCGCTTATGCAAAGGGCTGCTCCACATCAACAGATGACAAATCATCTTCTTCTCCGTCAAGCTCCCTTGGAAAACTCCTCTGGGCCTGTAACTCCGCTTACGGAAACATTATCAAGGTCAACATCGCCTCAAATACCTGGATTTTGGGAAAAACTTCTTCTTCAGGACTTAAAGGCGGCTCACTCAACATTTCAAGCGTCTCAAATGTCGTCCTCAGAAACCTGACCATTCAGGACGCTTACGATCCTTTCCCTCACCACGAAAAGAATGACGGCTACAACGCCCAGTGGGACGGAGTCGTAATTCAGGGGTCTTCAAGCAACATCTGGATTGACCACTGTACTTTCAAAGACACCATGGGCTACACCACTGTAAAAACTGGCGGCTCAAGTAGCGAAAAGTGGCAGACTTATGACGGTCTCTGCGACATTAAAGGCTCTGTCAAGAACATCACGATTTCATGGAACCGCTTCCAGGATCACGACAAGACCATGCTGATTGGTTCAAGCGACTCAGACGGCTCTAACTCAACAAGAACCGTCACCCTGCACCACAACTACTTCTACAACTGTGGTCAGAGACTTCCAATGGTAAGGAACACAAGGCTCCACATGTTCAACAACTACTACGATGCCTCAAATCCACGCTATGCCCAGCAGTATGCAGTCGGAGTTCGTGCAAATGCCCTGATTATCGCCGAGAACAACACATTTGGAAGCGGAATCAAGTACAGCTTCAAGGATACTTACGGAACGCTTTACGCAAGCGGAAACTCTGACTCTTCTTCAGGCGGAAACAAGTCAAGCACGACTTCGTCTAAGCCATTCAGCGTAAGCTATTCTTACTCACTTGACTCTGCCTCTGCTTCAAAGAGCAGCGTAAGCTCAAACGCTGGAGCAAAATACAGCTTCTAATTTAACTGCTATTTTCAAGCGGCGGGACAGGCTTACAGGGCTTGTCCCGTTTTTTTTCTATATTTTAATTTTACCGCTTACAATCTGTCTGCATTCGTGGTAATCTCTTTATTATGAAATCCTTAAAGCTACGAGACAAGACTATTACAACAAAACTCCCTGCTTTTGTTATGGGAATTTTAAATGCGACGCCGGATTCTTTTTTTTCACAAAGCCGCGGGGGAATCGAAATCGCAAAAAAGATGATTTCTGGCGGCACTGACATTATTGACATAGGCGGAGAATCCAGCCGTCCCGGAAGTGAGTATGTAACTGCAGAAGAGGAAATAAAGCGGGTAATTCCCGTAATTGAAGAGATAAGAAAGATTTCTGACATACCAATTTCTGTGGACACAAGAAAATACGAGGTTATGAAAGTGGCCTTTGAAGCAGGCGCTGACATTTTAAATGATATTTCAGCCCTTGAAGATGATGAGAGACTTGCGCTCTTTGCCGCAGAAACAAAAATCCCAGTGATTTTAATGCATAAGCGCGGGAATCCCCTTACAATGCAAAAAAATACTGCCTATAAAAATGTTTTCGACGAAGTGAACGATTACTTAAAGTCTCGCGTAAATTTTGCAAAGAATTCAGGTATTGCAGAAGATAAAATTTGGCTGGATGCGGGAATTGGCTTTGGGAAAAACACTAGCGATAATTTCCAGCTTATAAGGCGCTGCGGTGAAATCTGTGACGGAAAATATCCGGTTTTAATGGCACTTTCAAGAAAAACCTGCATCGGCGACATTACCGGAAAAACTACAGAAGAAAGGCTTTCCGGAACAATCGCGGCAAACCTCATTGCAGTCCAAAAAGGCGCCTCGCTTATACGGGTTCACGACACCAGTGAGGCAGCAGATTCCTTAAAAATTCTATCTGCCCTCTCTTAATAATCTATGGTTAAAATCTATAAAATAGTCTATACTTAAGGAAACACTGATTAATTCAATGGAGAATTAATCAGTGTTCTCTTTGAATGTTGCTAACTGTTCGTAACTCTTTTGGCAAAGCCAATCGAGAGTTACGACAGTTTGACGGGAAGCGCTGAGTAATCGCGTCAAGTGTTAATCAGCGCTTCCCTAATGCTCGGAGTTTTAATTGAACGCTTTTGACGGATTACTGACAGTTTGGAATTTTATTCGCCCAATTATCGACATTGGAATCATGACATTCCTGCTTTACAAGGCCTACCAAATCATCATAAAAACGAACGCAATGCAGATTATCAAGGCCGGTATTATGGTCGGTCTTTTCTATGCCTTCGCTTTTCTTTTAAAGCTTTCTACCCTGCTCTGGATTTTAAACAAGCTCGCTCCGGGCTTTGCTATCGCCTTCGCCATTGTCTTCCAGCCCGAATTGCGTAAGGTTTTCCTAAAAATCGGGCAGAACGACTTCTTTAACTTCAAGAACCGCTCACGGCACACTTATGTTGACACTGCCGTAGTTGCGGCGGAAACTCTCTCAAAGCTCAAAAAGGGTATGCTCGTAGTTTTTATGCGCCACACTCGTCTTGACGACATTATGGATACAGGAACACGGTTAAACGCAGATATTTCTTCGGCCCTTTTAGTCACGATTTTTGGTCATGAAACGCCCTTGCACGATGCGGCTTGTATCGTGCAGAACGGAAAGGTTCTTGCGGCAGGCTGTTTTCTTCCGCTGAGCGAGCAATATGACATCAAAAAGACTTTCGGAACTCGTCACAGGGCGGCGCTGGGTCTTGCCGAAACAACGGATGCCGTCGTTCTTGTCGTATCAGAAGAAACAGGCGCGATAAGCCTCGCCTACGATTCAAAGCTTCATTATGATTTAAAGCCTGCTCAAATCACAAAAATGCTCGAAAATCTTCTTGAAATCACGGCAAATCAAAAAACAATTGAGGACACAATCGATGAAAGCAAAGCAACTGTTTGATAAATTGATTGAGAACTGGCAGGTAAAGGCCGTCTGTTTTGTAATTTCTCTCTTTTTGTATGTGATTTACCAGAATCAGAGCGTTGACACCAGAGTTTTTTCAGTGCCTCTTACGGTCGAAGCAAAAAACGGCTTTATTTCCGTCGAGCCGCATCCGCGCACAGTTGCGGTGAGCGCCCGCGGTAAGGCAGAGGAACTTGCGCAAGTCAGGGACTCAGATTTAAAAGCCTATCTTGATTTAAATTATGTCTCAGAGGACGGAAGCTATGATTTTCCGGTTTTAGTAACTCTTTCTGACACGGCAAGCGTATTAAATCCTCTGGAAGTAAAAGTCACGCCCGAAAAAGTGCATCTCAAGGTCGAAGAAGAAATCACCTCGTATGTAAACATAATTCCACTTGTAAGCGGAAATCCCGCAACCGGCTACTCGGTCAAAAATGTTACGGCAAGCCCTGACCAGCTTGCGATTGTCGGCCCACGCTCAATGATAGAAAAAATCACGTCTCTAAAAACGCTGAATGTAACTACAAGCGGAGCCAAACGAAGCTTTACTTCAAAAACAAAAGTCGAGCAGAAAGGGCTTTTTATAAAGCATGAAGACATTGAGGTTTCGGTTACAGTCGAAATCGAAGAAGAAAATGGAGCCAAGCAGTACACAAAGCTTCCTGTCAAAATCATAAATCTTTCCCCCAGTCTCGAAGTCAGGGCAAAAGCAAAGGATGTCGCCCTCACGCTCGAAGGCTCTATTCCCCAGCTCGAAGCCTACACGCCGGGAGAAGATTTTGTCATTGCGGACGCCTCAAAAATCGAAGTTCCCGGAACCTTTTACATCGACTTAACCTACAATGTTCCAAAAAGATTCAAACTTCAAGACGGCTACACAAAAAACATTCCGATAACATTCGTTCAGAAACAGACAACAGAAGAGGAAAAAGTAGAGGTAGAGGAAGAATAAGGGCAATAACAAGCACTCGTTCACATCTGTTTTTTGTTTTTAAGAAACAATTTTCGTTCGTACATTTTTTTGTCGGCCTCGTTGAAAATCTGTGTGAAAGAGTATATATCCGGAGAAAATTCAGAATTTCCCAGAGCGACGACAACCTTGCCTTCCGAAAGGTTATTATCAACTTCAGAATTGAAAAGCGCTACTTTTTTTGCATAATCCTGAAAATCTTCGCCCATTACAAAAGCAACGAATTCATCGCCTCCGATTCTATAAACTGAATCTTTGTTAAAATACTTGCAAATGAGAGAAACGGCGTTTTTAATCAGCAAGTCGCCTGACTCGTGACCTTTCATGTCGTTTGTAATTTTTAAATCATTTATGTCAAAAACCGCAAGGGCAAAATTTTTTAGGAGGCCGTCCTGAATTCTTTTTTCGATTCCGATTATGTCCTCAAGATACGCGCTGCGGTTTTTCACGCCAGTAAGGGCATCGGTAAAGGCAAGCAGACGGGCTGAATCAATCTCAGCTTCACGGATTTCGCCAACCTGTCTGAGATTTTCGTATTCCATAAAATTTTTCTGTTTTTCGTCTTCCAGGACAAAAGTGTGAATAAGGCAGGTTCCCAGCATATAGCCAAGAGCATAAAAGGGCAGGAGCGGATAAAAAATCTGCAGACAAATAAAAAAAATCATCACCAGTCCAAAAAGAGCTATCGTAAGGTTTCTTCTTGAAAATTTTCCCTGATTTTTTATCGTGACAAAAAAGGTATGCAAGGATGTGAAAAAGAAAAATATAATCTGAACAAGGAGAGTAATATTCCTGCCATTCTTAATCCGATAAACATCATGTTCATCAAAATAAAATATGACCGGGTAAAAAAAGTTTATGACAAGCACAATTGCCTCTAAGAGCAAAAAAAGAAGCCCCGAGTATTTTAAGAATTTTGCGAATTTGTTTCTTTCGTGAAGATAGGCTATTACGAATCTCGTCCATAAAAATACCGCAAAAGCCATTGTAAGGAAGTAAACTTCAGTATCAAAAAACAAGGCTCTTGTAAATTTTAGCTTGGAGAGGAAGCCCCATAAAATGTCGGTAAGATAATAAAGCAGAACGCCGCCCAAAAACTTTCTGTACAAAACGCTTGTTTTTTTTTGCATATAGATAAAAGCTCCCAACCTTGATGGGAAAAAGAGACCGTAATTAACGATAAAAACAGTGACAAACGCTAAAATTCCAAAACTTGAATAATACATAAAACCTCAGAGTTTTCTTAATTTTATCATAAATTTTAGATTTTTGCAAAAATTTTCTGGCCGTAAAATGTGTTACTACAAAAAAGTATCTTATTTTGCTATACTGAAAATACAAAGGAAACGAATAGCAAAAATGATTTACGGAATCGGCTGTGACATTGCAAAAGTCTCTCGCTTTGAAAAATGGGTCAAAAATCCAGAGCTTATTAACAGATTTTTCAACGGGTGCGAAATCATAAAAAGCGAAGGTGAAGGCGAAAAAAAAATGCAATTTTTATGCGAGCATTACGCTTCCAGATTCGCCGCAAAAGAAGCATTTTCAAAGGCTCTTGGAACTGGCTTTACAAATCTTGAATTATCAGACTTTGGGCTCAAAAAAAACGAAAACGGAAAGCCTGAATTCTTCTTCGGCTCAAAAACTGCCGATATTATAGAGAGAAGATGCGGAAAAAACGCAAAAGTGCAAATTTCCATTTCACACGAAAAGGAATTTGCTGTATCATTTGTAGTGATAGAAATTGGAGAATAATATGATTCGAAAGTCTGCAAAAAAGGAAGAAGATCCAAACAAAAAAGCCAAGCTCTCTTACTGGTCAAAAACCAAGTGCATTTGTCCTGTCTGCCAGCGTCCCTTTGAAAAAGAAGAAATGCTTACGGGAAGCGGCCGAATGAACGCAGGCGAGCTTACTGACGAGCTTCACAGACTTTACATTCCTTCCCCAAAATTCGGACCTGTTTTTCCACTGATTTACTCAGTCGGAGCCTGCCCTCGCTGTCATCTAGCCCTTTTGTGGAAGGATTTTGAAGATATAAAGGACGATGCTTCAATAAACGCCCTTCGCGACGATGACGAGAACCGCAAAAAAAAGGTCTCATTAATTTTCCCTCATTACGAGCTTGGACGGGAGCGGAATCTTTTGGACGGGGCGGCAATGTATTATCTTGCCCTTCTTTCTTACGAAAAGGTTGATTTGGGCTATGCTCCGACATTCAAGCGGGCAATGCTTTCCCTTCGCCTGGCATGGATTTGCAATCACTTAAACGAAACGATTCCCGGCTATAATTATGATTATGTCGCAAAGGTTTTTTATCAGAAGGCAACATTTTTTTACGAGCAGACGATGATAAACGAAATGAGCCGTGTCGAATCATTTTCTCCTGTCTCTAATTTCGGTCCTGACATCGACAAAAACTATGGCTACGACGGAATGATTTATTTAATTGGTCTTCTTGAATACAAATACGGCCAGCAAGAGGATTTGCCTCTTCGTTACAAAAAGCTTGACTCTGCGAAAAGGGCTATCGCACGGGGCTTTGGACTGGGAAAATCTTCAAAAGCCAAGCCTGGCCCTCTTCTTGAAAACGCGAGAAATCTCTACGATAAAATCTCAGACTTACTAAAGGAAGCTAATTCCCTTGATTTTAGCGATGATGATGAAGACGAAGAGTAGCCTTACAAAATGAGAAATATTTTACTTACTGTTTCTTATGACGGAACTGATTTTTGCGGCTGGCAGCGGCAGGACAAAAGCGACAAAGGCAAGCCTGTCCGTACCGTTCAAGGCGAAATCGAAAAAGCTCTCGAAAAAATTCACAAAACTCACATAAACCTTACCGGAAGCGGGCGGACAGACTCAGGAGTTCACGCTTTCAGGCAGGCGGCTAATTTTTTCAGCACGATTGACTCAATTCCAGTCGAAAAATATATTCCCGCAATAAACGCATTTTTACCACCTGACATCAGAGTCATAGAATCAAAGGAAGTCAGAGAGGAATTTTCCTCAAGATTTTCGGCAACAAGCAGAACTTACCGCTATTTCATTCACACTACCCTTCCCTTTGCAAGCGAAATGCGCTATGTATGGCCGATTTACCATAAGCCCAAGCTTGAAGTTCTGAATGAAATGGCTTCTCACTTGCGCGGAGAGCTAGACTGCGCGACCTTTGCCGCAGCCGGGGATGCAAGCCTTTCAACCTTCCGCTACATTGACGACGCTCATTTTTTTGTTGACGAAAAAAATCCGGATGTCATTGTCTTTGAGATTACGGCAAACGCTTTTTTATGGAAAATGGTCAGAAGTCTTGTCGGAACGCTCATTTTCTTTGAAAAATCTGGAAAATCAGTCGACTATTTTAAAGAAGTTTTAGATTCCTGCGACAGAAAAAAAGCAGGGCCGACCGCCCCGCCGCAAGGATTGTTTTTATACAATGTGAGTTTTGAGGGTGAAAGGCGGCATGCCTAATTTATCGTGATGCAGGAGACGATTCTTCCGTCTGTAGAATATCCGTGGCTTGGGTTCGTCTCGTCTAAAAATGCCGTGATTCCTGAATAGTATGAATAATAATAAGTTCCAGGGTGAAGAGGAATGTCAATCTCGTATTTTCCAGGCTCAGTTTCTTTAAGCTCGTAAATCCAGCTGTCCCAGTTCGTGAACGAGCCGCCAAGGCGAATCTTTTTCCCGCTTTCTGTATGGCAGACAAAGTGAGTCATACCGTTTGAAAGTTTTTCTGTAATCTCAATTTCAGCAGGAGGCAGATTTATGTATGAAAGGGCGTAATTTTCTTCATTATTGTAAAGGACATTTTTGTTCTGGGGGTCAGTCGTCCAAAGCCCGTCGATTATCACACGATAGCAGATTTTAGAGAGCTTTTTTGGAACTTCCGTAATGTAAAAATAAAAGGAAGATGTCACATCGCCTTCATATCCGTAATTTTTCCTGATTTTAAAATAGTGAATCTTTCTAAAGCCTTCAAAGTCAAAGGCTATTCCGAGGGAATTTGCATTGATTGGCGCCGTAAACACAATATATCCGTTTGAAATGTAGGGAGAACCAATTTCCTTGATTTCAGAGAGAGTCAAATCGTATTCATAAGTGTCTGCCTTGACTTCACTCTCCTTCGCAAAAAGAGGAAGGACTGCAAAAAAAGAAAATAGGAATGTCACCAAAAACAAATTCTTTTTCATATCTTAATTATCGGTTTTTTTTTATCTGACTTTAAAGATGATTCCAAGAACCGCCACGGTAATCAAAATCTGAATAATCAGGAATTTTATGAGAACCTGTGTCGGACTCCAGCCGTGATTTTTTCGCATGTGGTCGTGAAGGGGAAACCTTACGCTTGTGAATATTGAGATTTTCAAAAATCTTTTTAAGAAAACCTTGACCAAGCCCAGCCCGCCGTTAATGAAGATGAGCGAAGAAGTTGCGAGAATTATGAATGGGTTCCGGCTCACCATTACGCAAACGCCGATATAAAAACCAAGGGCACGGCTTCCGGCGTCTCCCATAAGGACATTGCTCGGAAAAGCGTTGTGCCAGAGATAGCCCATTAAGACTCCTGCCAAAGCAAAGGTCATCACGGCCCAGGCGGCTCCGTCTGCAATGTGAGGGACCAAAAGATATGCGGCAATATCCTTGTGTCCCAAAATGAAATAAAAGACCATTCCAAGGGTCAAAAGGGCTACGAGAACCAAGGTTGAAGAAAGCCCGTCAACTCCGTCCGTACAGTTGGTCGTGTTAATCGAAACCCAAATCATAACCGTAGAAATTACGACGAAAAGCCAAGGGGAAACACAAAGCTCATGGGTAAAAAATGGAATCCAAAAGTAGATTTTCGAGTCTTCAGAAGAGTTAATCAGATAGAAAGCGAGCAGGACTGAAGCGAGAACTGCAATAAAAAGGTCAAGCAGCGCTTTTCTGTATTCTCCCCAGCTGTTAATCGAATGGTCATCAAGATAGCCGGTGAGCATCATAAGCCATGTGAGAATCAGAATCGAGCACTTAATCCAGTCAAGCGGAACAAAAATCATACTTAAAATGACGAATGCACTTACCCAGACAACTCCCGCGCCAGTCGGCTTTCCCTTCGCAGCCTCCGCATTCACCGTAAATTCCCGTCCCCGGTCATGGGGAAGGACATTATAAAAAGAGGGAAGAAAATATCTGACAATCAGAAATCCAGAATAAAGAGCAAGAGCAATCAGAACGGTGTAAGACTGCAAAAGACGAGCAGGACCAAAATATTCAGTTAAAATTCCACCAAGATAATAAAGCATATTTTGATTATCGGACTATGAAAGCCGGGAGTTGAGAGTTGAGAAAATTACGAGCCTCAGAACGAGGACGCTATGGAAACACTGATTAATTCAATGGAGAATTAATCAGTGTTCTCATTGTATGTTGCTAATTGTCCGTAACTCTTTTGGCAAAGCCAATCGAGAGTTACGGCAATTTGAC
>CALGGS010000087.1 GCA_937915735.1 uncultured Treponema sp. | reverse complement strand
TTCAAATCTCTTATCGCAGACGCAGTAAATGAAATCATAAAAGAAAAAAATCTTGAAACTGAAAAAGTCGAGGCAGAAAAAATCGTCGTTCAGCCTTCCCCGAATCCTGAAATGGGCGACATCGGCTCCCCCATGTTCATGTTCGCAAAAACCCTCCGCATCGCTCCCCCGCAGATTGCACAGGAAGTTGCAAAAATCATCAACGAAAGCGGCAAGGCTTCTGAAATCGGCCAAGTGCTCGCGGTCGGGCCTTATGTCAATCTCAAAATGGACAAGGCGGGGGCGGTCAAGTCGATTCTTTCAAAAATCGAATCTGAGGGCGCGCAATACGGAACTCTGGGCAATGACGGAAAGCCCCACCTTGAAGGCAGCCGCATCATGATTGAGTTCTCTTCTCCAAACACAAACAAACCCCTTCACCTGGGACACATGCGAAACGACGCTTTGGGCGAATCAGTCAGCCGAATCCTCAAAAAAGCGGGGGCAGAAGTCTGCAAGGTTGACCTCATCAACAACCGGGGAATCCACATCTGTAAGTCAATGCTGGCCTACAAGCTCTTCCACGAAGCAAAAGGCGACACTCCCGAAAAGCTGGGGATGAAGGGCGACCATTTCGTAGGTCAGTGTTATGTTGAATTCGACCGCTACTTAAAAGGCGAAAAAGACAAGCCTGAGACAGCCCATCCCGAAGCTCAGGAAATGGCCGAAGAAATGCTCCGTAAATGGGAAGCCGGCGACGAAGAGACGAGAAAGCTCTGGCAGACCATGAACGACTGGACTTTCAACGGCGTAAAAGAAACCTACGACCGCACGGGAGTTTCCTTCGACAAATTCTATTTTGAAAGCGAAACCTACCTCAAAGGAAAGGACGAAATCCAGAAAGGTCTTGAAAAATGCGTTTTCTTCAAGGCAGAAGACGGCTCAGTCCGCGTTGATGTCACAGAAGTCGTCGGAAAAGGCCGTGACGGCGAAGACCACGAAAAAGTCCTGCTCCGAAAGGACGGCACTTCCGTCTACATCACCCAGGACATCGGAACCGCAATCAGCCGCCACAGTGACTGGGCTTTCAACGAGCTGGTTTATGTCGTCGCAACCGAGCAGAATTTCCACTTCAAAGTGCTTTTCTATATTCTCAAAAAACTGGGCTTCGACTGGGCCAACAAGCTCTATCATCTGGCTTACGGTCTGGTAAACCTTCCCAACGGACGAATGAAGAGCCGCGAGGGAACCGTAGTTGACGCAGACGACTTGATTGACTCCCTCCACGCCGACGCCCTCAAAGCCATCAAGGAAAAAGGCCGGGAAGAAGAAGTGGGTAACGCAGACGAGGTCGCAGAAAAAGTCGCCCTGGCCGCCCTCCACTACTATCTCTTGCAGGTAAGCCCAATCAAAGACATGATTTTCAATCCGGAAGAATCTTTGAGCTTCAACGGAAACACAGGTCCATATTTGCAGTACATGGGAGCACGCATCGCTTCAATCCTGCGAAAGGCTAAAGACGAAGAAACAAGCCCGGCAAGCCCTGAAAAAGCCGCTGCCCTCCTTAAAGCCGGGGAAGAATGGGAGCTTTCAAAACGACTGGGCGAATACCCTGAAACGGTAGCAAGAGCCGCAGAAAACAAAGACCCTTCTGTCATGGCAAACTACCTCTACGACATCGCAAAACTCTTCTCAAAATTCTACCAGCAGTGTCCGATTATGAGCGCAGAAAATGCCGAGCTTAAAGAAGCCCGCCTGTCTCTCGCAAAGGCAACGCTTCAAGTCCTCAAAGACGCAATGGAGCTCGTTTTGATTCCGTTCCTCGAAAGGATGTAAAAGTGAATTTATATGCGCTTTTGGGGATTTCTTTTATCCCCGCCATCCTTTTTTTTGCCCTGGCAATCATACTAAACAAAAATCTCAAAATCCGGTATTGCCTGTGGGCTGCACTGCTCGCCTTATGTACGGTCATTCCGACATCTTTTATTCAGTTGTATGTGCTGGGTCTTCCGATTTTTAACTCTTACACCTTCGCATCCGTAATGGTCACCGCGATTTTTTTTAACGGTCTTATCGAAGAATCAATGAAAATGTTGTTTATGTGCTTGATACCGCAAAAAAAACAGGTTTTAAATGCATTTTTCTGCTGCATAATTCTTTACGGCCTTACAGTAGGAGGTTTTGAGTCAGTGGTTTACATCGTAAAAAGATTTCAGGAGATTCAAGGGCAGGGCGGAAAAGAAATTGTCGTCTCTCTTTTGCTGAACCGAATCTTCACGGCTCAGGCAATCCATGTTTTCTGTGCCGCATTGTCAGGCCTTTACATCTGGAATTTCAGAAACCACAAAAAGAATATCCTTCCATTTGTGTACGCAGTTCTTTTGCATGGAATCTACAATTTTTTCGCAAGCTTTACATCGGGCTTTCACTATCTGTCAATCGTAGCAGTTTTATTTGCCGCAGTTGAGACAAGAATTTTTTATTTGAGTGCAGAAAACGAAAATAATTCTTAGTCAACCTTAAAATCAATCGCTTCGTCTGCAGAAATCGGTTTACTGAAGAAATATCCCTGAATTGTGTCAGCACCAAATTCTCGCAGGCGCTCAAACTGCCATTGTTCTTCAACACCTTCGATAATCATTTCTTTGTCGAGGTCGTGCATTAAGTGAATAATATTTTTGATGAACGAATCCTTTCCGTCAACAAGATAAGCGTCAACGAGAGACTTATCGAGCTTAATGACATCAACAGGAATGTATGTAAGATAGCCAAGTGAAGAATAGCCTGTTCCGAAATCGTCCATAAGGAGACGAATTCCCATATTTTTGAAGCGCTTAAAAATATCGTCAGCCAGAGCGGTTTTTTCGAGGAAAACGCCCTCTGTAATTTCGATTTCAAGAAAATGCGGAGGAATGTCGTATTTTTTGAGCAAATCCTCTACGAAATCCACATAGCCGTGGTCATTCAGCTGATTGCTCGAAAAGTTTACAGAAACAGGATGAAGTGTCTTTCCCTCATCACGCCAAGCTGCCAGCTGCTTGACTACAAGTTCAGTAGTCGTGCGTCCGATTCGCCAAATCCAACCGCTTCGCTCAGCTACAGGAATGAACTGCCCCGGGTAAACTCCAGGCTCCTTCATACGGACAAGAGCCTCGTACCCGCTGATTTCTTTTGTCTGAGAATTGATTTGCGGCTGATAAAGCATATAAAAACCGTCATTATCAAACGCCCTCTGGAGTTTTTCTTTGATAGAAAGCTCTTCAAGCGCTTTTTTTCTCATTTCGTCGTCATAAATTACGATTCCGTTCTTACCCTTGTTTTTTGCCTCATACATTGCGCTTTCGGCGTTGATTATGTGCAATTCGACAGGAGTAACTCCGTCCGAGCAAGAAGCGCCGATGCTTACGGTAAGTGCCAGAGTTTCATCGCCAAGAGGAATAGGAGCACGCAAAAGCTCAAAAACCCTTGTTAAATTTTCAGACTCTTTTGTAAGAATTTCATTTGGAATGTAAAGAAGGAATTCATCCCCGCCAAAACGCGCGAGATTCCAGCCTTCATCCTTTGCCACTCCCTTTAAAAGCGCGGTCAGATACTGCAAAATGCTGTCCGCAAGGAAGTGTCCGTAACTGTCATTCAGCATCTTAAAGTTGTCAATGTCGATAATAAGAATTGAGAAAGTGTCTTTTTCGCTAAGATTTTCACGGAGCCAGTCAGTGATTTTTCGGCGGGTCCAAATGTCGAGAGTTTCGTCAAATTCAGCCTGATAACGAAGCATTTCCTCAGTTTCGACAAGGCTGTCGTGGGAAGACTGCAATTCCTTTACAAGAATAAGAGTCAAAAGCTTTCCAAAGTGAGAGGAAAGCATGAAAGAAAGCAAGGCAAGAATGATAAGAAATGCCGCTGGCAAAATTCTGCCGTAATGGCGAATAAATGAATCTGGCTGATTGTAAAAAATCGTGTCAGACGGAAGAAGAGAAAAATCAAGCTTATAAGATTTTAAAAGATTGTAGTCAAATTCACAAAGACTTGGAGTCTGCTCAACGATTGGGAAAGTGGAAATATCTTTTCCAGAAACGACTTGAACGAGCATTTCGCCCGCAAGCATACACAATTCCTCAAAGTCAAGGTAGATTCCGCCTAAGACACCAAGACCTTCTCCACCGACATAATTTCTAAAAATCGGAACCTTCGCATACTGAACAACGGTATTGGTTCTTGCAAGCATAGAATGTTCTTTTTTGGATTTATCAGAATAACTCGTCATATAGAGAAGAATAGAATCCTTTGGAAGAGAAGAAAGCAAAAACACAAGATTTTCCTGAGTCAAAAGCGTCGTGTCCAAATCAACAAAGGCGTAATCCTTGTATTTTTCACGAAGAGACCAGAAAATATCAAAATCACTTTTTCCGGCGGCACTCTGATCGTGCAGGGCAACAAATGTCTTTCGAGCTGGAAAAAGCTTCATTGCAAGATTCATAGTGTCTTCAAGATAGTCGGTTTCAAAAAAGCCGGTCATATAAGGATTTTCGATTGCAGTTTCAAAAAGTTCGCGGCTGTTTATTCCGAAGAAAATCATCGGCTTCTGGTAAAATAATTCATTCTGATATTTAAGGGCGAACAGAAGAGCCGCATCGTCACCTAAAAGAATTGCCTCGTATTGGTCGAGTTTGTAGCGTTCCTTAAAAAATTTATAGAAGGCTTCGATTTCTTCATCCGAGCCGTGATTTTTCGAGTCCATATAAACGACATCATATTCAATTCCCTTTGGATAAAGAGCCTGGTTAAGACCGCGTGTTTGAGACTCGTAAGTAAAATAAAGCGGGTTGTAGGAACTTAAAAACAAAACCCTATGAGAAACCTCGACAGGAACATGCACAGATTCTTTTGACTTCATGCTGCTTGCGACAAGCCGTACAAGAAAAAACATAGAAATCACAAGACAGATAATACTGAAAATAATTGAGATATTTCGAAATATGATAAGTGTTTGTCGTCTGTTCATAAAAATTTACGCTATATATTATCACCTATTAATTGAGAATTTTCAAGAAAAAAAAATGCCAAGGAGATAAGAAAGCGGAAATTCCCTTACTTGACAATCAGACATAATGTGATATAGTAATGCTTGAAGAGAATGCCGTACAAGCGGCTGTCTCCCATAAGCATGAATGCCTACTCGAAGTTAGCGCGCCCCGGGTAGGCATATTTTTTTGCTCTTATAAGATGAACTTAAAGAGAGCGAGCGCGTTTATAACTAAGTCTAAAATCGCAACGACAAGCATCGCTTTTTCCCATGTACGGTATTCCCAATAAATGAAAAATATACTATAATCTTTACTTAGTCAAGAAGACTAAGACTAACTTGACTAAGGAGCGTTTCTTATGTGCAAGATGAATGTGCTTGAGGCAAAAACAAATTTCTCAAAAATTATCGCCATGCTGGAAAACCACGAGGAAGAAGAAGTCATCGTGGCCCGCGCCGGCAAGCCTGTCGTCCGCATCACGCTTTTCCCAAAACAGAGTATTATTGACAAGCTGGGAATGTTCGCGGACGATCCCAAAAAACCAATCATTACAGAAGAAAATTGGGATCCCTGCGCCTGGAGTGATGAAGAGCTTAAAGAAGTATGGGGGGACTTGGTTTAATTATGGAATTCTTACTTGATACTCATATTATTATGTGGACGGTGTTTTCACCAGAACGGGTGTCTGCTCAAACAAGAGAAATTCTTGCAAATCCAGACAATGACTTTTACTACAGTGTTGCCTCAATGTGGGAAGTTGCAATAAAGCACAGAAAGCACCCAAAAGCAATGCAGCACACTGGCACGGAATTCATGCACTACTGCGAGGCCATGGGCTTCACTAAGCTGCCCATTGATGACCGGCATATTTGCGCGCTGGAAACTCTACACGAAAAGGAAGGCTGTAAAGGTCACGATGACCCTTTTGACCGCATCTTGCTTGCCCAAGCAAAAGGCGACGGCATGACGCTGCTCACCCACGACAACAAATTTTCTTTCTATGACGAGCCTTATGTCTATCTGGTGTAGGACTCCCTAAAATAATACTGCGGGGCTTTGCCCGCGGTGGTTTTATTTCAGAGCCTGTGTGATTTTGTTTACAACAGAAGCCATTTCATCATCTTTAATGCGACTTGGGTGCGTCATAGAAACGAACAAAATACCGTCGTGAAGGACTGGCTCGCCGCAGAAGGTGAGTTTTCCCTGCAAGTCAGGATATACCATTTGAATCAGTTCAAGGGCTGTTTTTCCGCCAAGAACGAGAACATTGATTTCAGCGGCTTTTACAAAATCTTTGTAGTGCTGGATGTAAAAGGCATCGTTTCGATAGGCATTCAGCGTGTGGACTTTGTCCTCATTAACGGTCGGAGACTGAGTGTAGCGGAAATTGAAATACAAAGACTTGTCGAAAGTGTCACATATATTTCCATGAGTCTTGACTGCATCAGATTTTCCTTCGGCACGGACTTTTGCAAATGTCTCTTCTGTCGCCTGCTGCTTATCTTTCAGGCACTGGTAAAGCACATAATTGAGCAAGAGTGTATTTCCTGCTGTAGGTTTATGAAACCAAGAGTTGTACAGGCGTTCTTCGTCAAGGCACTGAATACCTTTGATTATATGTTCTGCGCCTTCCTTGCTGTATGGCTCAAGATTGCAGAATGCGATTTTCTTCTCTGCGAACCAATAATCATCGCAAACTGGCGCATAGTAGCAGGCATCCGTTATGCCTTTTTCTTTCAAATGTTCCACAAGCCGTGCGTTAACATTTTCCAATGCTTCTTTACTCATATTTCCATCCTTTTTGCCCGCTTCACCGAAGCCGAGCGTTTATCTTTATTTTCCCCAAGCCAAGCAGCAACGCTGTCTTTTGCGGCATGGGGGATTTACCAGTTTTTAGTGTGTGCGTGGCACGGTTATTCTTTGTAGAATTTGCACTCTTTGCGGGTATCTCTCAACCATTCAGCAGTTTTTGCTGTATCACTTTTATCTACTGGGGACTCAATAATATCATCAATGAGACAGTACCAAGTTGAAGTGGTGTCTTCAAAAGTGATTTGTGTAAGCCCTGAATACGCAAATGCATACTTTCCGATTTGTGAAACATTTTTAGGAATAGTGACTTCTGACAGCGAAGTACATTCATAGAAAGTACATTCATTGATGGCTGTCACACCCGTTGGAATATTGATTTTTTCAAGCGAAGTGCAGTTCCAGAAAGCTCTCTCCCCGATATTTGTCACTCCGTCTGGAATTTTTATTTCCGTCAGCGAAGTACATCCATAGAAAGCATAGACACCGATGCTGGTCACGCTGTCTGGAATAGTGATTGCAGACAGCGAAGTGCAGTCTTTAAAAGCGCCATAATCGATGCTTGTCACGCCTTCTGGAATAGTGATTTCTGTCAGTTTGCTACAGCATTCGAAAGCATATTTACCGATGCTGGTTATGCCATCTGGCAGCAACACTGAAACAAACGGGAGACCTCGGCTATATGAACCGTCATGAAAAGCAGACTCGCCGATAGTTGTTACGCCCGTAATCTTGGACATATCAAGGGTAAGGGAACACTCAGATGAAATCCCTGCATATCTCAGTTTGTAACAAAAGTCAGAAAACTCCTCGTCAGTCCATTCGCCTAATAAAAGGATTGTATAGGCATCTCC